>DASUYM010000105.1:0-3115 GCA_036377435.1 Propionibacteriaceae bacterium | reverse complement strand
CAATGCCGCGTAGTTAGCCCCTGGGTGGGTGCCGTCAAGCGATCGGTGAGTGCGTGTCGCGGTAGCGGCGTGGCGGCGATGGAATGGGGCAGAGCCCCTGTAGAGCGAGGACTGTCGAAATCCCACTTCCCCAGGAGCTCCGCGCATGTCTGAGTCTGCCACCGTTTGCTTCGCTCGCCCGATCACCGCCGCCGCGGGTGTCTACGCGCCCGGCCATATCGGCGAGTTGACCCAGTACCTGCCGTTCGAGCTGGTCGACGACGTGCTGTCTTTGACGAAGACGGTTCAACGCCGGCTGCGCGATCTGCCGTCCCGTGTCGGGGTGTACTTCGTGCTTGCACTCGTGCTGTTCCCCCGCCTTGGCTATGCCCGGGTATGGCAGAAGCTCACCGCAGGATTAATCGGTCTCGATCTGCCGAGTCCGTCGGAGAAGGCGTTGCGAGATCTGCGCCGTCGTCTCGGCCCGGCCCCGTTCAAGGCGCTCTTCGAGGTACTCGCTGGACCCTTGGGACAGCCGCATACACCCGGGGTGACCTACCGCGGCATGCGCACCGTCGCTTTCGACGGCTGCAACTCGCTACGAGTGCCCGACACCGAGTGCAACCGTTCCTGGTTGGGTCGAATCCGCTACAGGATGGGCTTCGCCGGCTACCCCACACTCCGCATGATGACCCTGATCGAGACCGGCACCCGAGGCATGATCGGGGCCGTCCTCGGCTCAGCGGCCGACCGAGACGAGGCAACCCTGGCCCGGCGGCTGCTGGGGTTGCTGCACCCGGGCATGGTCATATTGCTCGATCGGGCCTTCGACGCCGCCGCGTTCCTCAACGAGCTTAACCAGACCGGCGCGAGGTTCCTGGTGCGCAGCAGGTCAACCCGCCGGCCACCCGTGCTGACCCACCTCCCCGATGGTTCCTTCTTGTCCAACCTCCACGGACTGCCAGTACGCATCATCGACGCGGAACTGAGCGTCACCGGCACCGACGGCAGCCGGGTCCGCGACCGTTACCGGCTGATCACCACCCTGCTGGACCACGACCGCCATCCGGCCGCCGAGCTGGTCAGGCTCTACCACGAACGCTGGGAGATCGAGATCGCCTATCTGGCGTTGCGGCACACCATGCTCGACGGGCACGTGCTGCGCTCCCAGGATCGACCCGGACTCGAGCAGGAGGTCTGGGCACTGCTGACCGTCTACCAGCTGCTCCGGATGGCCATGGTCACCGCGGTCGAGTCACGACACGACACCAACCCAGACCGGGCCAGCTTCACCACCGCTCTGCAGGCCGCTCGCGACCAACTCATCGCAGCCGACGGGATCCTCCCGACCGATCAGCCTGGCCAGTCCGGCCGGCCCGACCTCCTCGGTGCCATCGGTCGCGCCGTCCTGACCACGCTCCTTCCACTCCGCCGACCCCGCTGGAGCACACGCCGGCTTAAAAACGCCACATCCCGATACCTCAACCGCGACGACAATCGGCCCCACCTGCCGACCACTATCGCCAGCATCGAGGTCATCCTGCACACACCCAGCCTCGACAAGACACGGCAACCCCGACACCGCAAGCCGCGCAACCCGAATGCGGCCCCAACCCGACGAGAAATCATCACTACGCTCATGGAAGACGACCCGAGCCGACCCTGGCGCGGCCGCGAACTCGCAGACAAGCTCAGCATCAAGCCCCGCAACATGCTCACCCAACTCGCCGAATGGACTCGCCTCGGCTTCCTCACCCGCACCCACGCCGGCACCTACCTGCTCCCGACACGCCGCGACACCGCCAGTCCTTGACCACCAGCCCCACCGCCAAACTACGCGGCATTGCCACCCGTAGGGCTTGGCCTTGACGCCGGCGAGGACGACGCCACACTCCCACAGCCGGAAGCAGGTCTTGATCAACTCAAAGTCGGTAACAATCATGATCATCACAGGGTTGGGGACGCGACGCTCCAAAGGTCAGCTCCTCGACACGCTTGGACACGTTCACAATTCCACTCAGGCCGCGTGTAAGAGGTGCCGAGCCTGCTCAACATCGACATGCATCTGCCGGATCAACGCCTCCCTACCTGCGTACTTCACCTGGCCGCGGAGCCTGGCGTAGAAATCGATCGCGATCTCTACGTCGTAAAGCTCGAGGTCGTCACGATCCAGCACGTACGCCTCGACGCGACGCTCCATACCATCGAAGGTCGGGTTGGTACCGACCGAGATCGCCGCAGGCCAGCGCGGTGAAGGAATATCCAACCGCGTGACCCAGCCGGCGTAGACCCCGTCGGCAGGCACCGCCATTCCTGGGGGCACCCGTACATTGGCCGTCGGGAAGCCCAATTCGCGACCCCTTCGGTCGCCGCGGACGACAACGCCCGAGAACCGGAAGACGTTATCGCTGAGCTCCCGGACCCTACCAAAGTCACCCTCCGCAACTGCATGGCGGATCAGCGTCGACGAGCTCGGCTGGGTGCCATCGGTGACGAGCGGCAGCGCCTGTACTTTGAACTCCCCCGCCCCCAGCTCGGCCAACGTGGCGACATCGCCGGCGGCTCGAAAGCCGAAGCGAAAGTTCTCTCCAACGACTATCCGCGTGGGATGCAGCGGCCGGAGCACGGTATCCACGAACCGCGAAGGACTCCAGCTGGCAACCTCAGCGGTGAAGTGCACGACGACGACCTCGTCGACGCCCGCCTTACGCAGCAGCTCCTTCCGATGCTCCAGTGAGGTGAGCAAGGGCGGCGCCTGATCTGGCCGAATCACCGACATTGGGTGCGGCCAGAAGGTAACCGCAACCAGGCGAGCTCCCGGCTCGGCTGCCCGGGCGGTGCGGATGACCTCGGCGTGTCCTCGATGGACTCCATCAAAGTTGCCGATTACCACGACGGTCGGCCTGCTCATCCCGCGCGCCTCCTGGTCTTTGACCTCGCAACCTCGAACAGTTAAGCAGACACTGCGACGAGCAACATGAACCGAGGGACTTATGTTACGGACAAACGATCACAAAGAAGAGCGAGTTATGTAAGACTGTCCGAGCACACGCAGGCATCTGACTTTCTCGGGGGAAACAGTGAGGCGTATTACAAAGGCTGCGCTCGGCGGACTTGCAGGCTGCGCGCTAGTTCT
>DASUYM010000104.1:0-8413 GCA_036377435.1 Propionibacteriaceae bacterium | reverse complement strand
GCACCGTATTGGCCTCCGTTCGTGGTGTCAATTCTTTGTACAGACAAATGGGATCAACGCCTAAATTGGCGAGTGCAACGTGCCGTCCATGAATTGGGCTTGGCCCAGACCGAACGACCAGTCGGCATGCCTGTTCGACATCACCGAAATGATCAAATCCTCCGGCCGCACGCCGCATTCCGCCTCCAACCGCTTGGCCAGTTCGGCGTAGGCGGCAACTTTCTGCTCATTCGATCTGCCCTGCTGGAAGATCTGAATGATCACGATGCCGTCCGAGCGATCGAAACCGAGGCCGGTGTCCTCGGCGATGATGTGACCCTTGTCGTGCTCGGTGATGATCTGGTATCGATCGTGCGGCGGAGCCGCAAAGACATCGAGCATGACGTCTTGGACGGTGTCAGCCAGCCTGCGGAGTTCGTCCGGCGTCCGACCCTTAAGAAGATCAATACGAACGAGTGGCATGAGCCAACCTAACTTTGTTAAGACATAATGTCAAGGCCATGCACAGCGGCAAGCTTCGCGTGGCGAGCGTACTGGGCTGGCGAGCGTCTCCGTGCATCGAAATCCGTTTGAGCCGGCGTGCCACGCCGGTGGCCCGACCTCCAGCGTGGCCGGGAGCAGACCATGCTGTCCGGCCGGCTGGGGCCAGGTGAGGCGTCGGCCGGGATTCTCCGCAGGGTGGTGGAGTGTCGTACGTCAGGGTGGCTGTCGAACGACACTCCCGTCATTGACATTCTGCCTGCCCGCGGTCAGGAGAAAGCAACCGAGGGACGATCAGCGGAAGTTGCCGGCGGAGAACGCCTCCTCCAGTTCCTCCAGGGAACGACCTCTCGTCTCAGGAAGGAACTTCGTCAGGAAGGCGATCGCGATCAGCCCGAGGACGACGAAGACCAGGAAGGCACCCTCGATCTGGATGGTCTCGACGAGGATCGGGAAGGCAAACGCGATGATCGCGTTGGTCACCCACAGGCACAGCACGCTCACGCCCATCCCCAGGCCGCGGATGTCCAGCGGGAAAATCTCCGAGATGATGACCCACACCGGGATGTTCAGAGCCAACTGCATGCAGAAAACGAAGAGCACCATGAAGACGAGGACCACGAACGCCTTGGTGAGGCCGTCTGGCAGCAGGAACGAGGAGATCACGATAAGGCCGTGGGCCGTCGTGGTGGCGATGAAGCCGCCGATGATCAGCTTGCGCCGCGGCACCCGGTCCATCAGCCAGAACAGGCAGATGGTCGAACCGATGACGGCCAGCACGCCGTTGGCGACGTTCGCGATGAGCGCCGCGCTGGCCGCGAAGCCGGCCACGGTCAGCACCTGGGTCCCGTAATACATGATCGAGTTGATGCCGGTGCACTGCTGCGCGATGGCCACACCGATACCGGCGATGAAGAGGCGGCGGACCCAGGGCAGCTGGAGGTCCTTCCAGCCCCCCATCTTCGCCTGTTCCTCTTCCTCGTGCAGGAACTCGACCTCCTCCATCTCGGCGCGGGCGCGCTCCTCGGACCGGACCTGCATGAGGACCTCAAGAGCCTCGTCGTGGCGGTTCTTCGCGATCAGCCAGCGCGGAGACTCCGGCATCTGCAGCATCCCGACGAACAGGCCGACCGCGGGGATGGCGGCGACCGCGAGCATGTACCGCGCCACACTCCGGGGTGCTCACCCCAGACGTTGCCGATAATGGCGTTGATCGCGAATGCGAGAAGCTGGCCGACGACGATCGCCAGCTCACCTCGACCGGCGAGGCTGCCCCGGCGCTCGGTTGGGGCCAGCTCGGCCAGGTATACCGGCACAGTAACCGAGGCGCCGCCGACCGCAAAGCCGAGGATCACCCGCGACGGGATCATGATCGCGAGGTTCGGGGCCAGCACACCGCCGATGGTGCCGACGAAAAACAGGACGGCCAGCATGGTCAGCGTCTTTTTTCGGCCGAGGGAATCGTTGAACTTGCCGCAGGCGGCCGCTCCGATTGCGGCCCCGACCAGCAGCGTGCTGGTGACCAGGCCCTCGCCCGTCGCGGTCAGCCCGAGATCTTCCTTCATCGGCTCCAGGGCGCCGTTGATCACGCCGGTGTCGTAGCCGAAGAGCAGGCCACCGAGTGTCGCGACGATCGTGATGAGGTCGAGCCGCCGCTGATGCGGACCGGCCGTGAGCGGTGGCAGCGTCACGGTGCCGGGCTTATGAGTGTGAATGTCCATATTTACCTCCTTGGCGACAGCGGCGCTACCTGCCGAGCGCCCTCCGAATGGGCATTTGCCCTGTGCGCAGTCGACCTGGCGACTTTCCTACCCATACAGCGCGCTCCCGTACGTCGCCTCGTGGAGGCACCGAAACGGCACGAGCGTCCCGCTAGGCGGTACAGCGTTCTACTATGCGGAACGTTAGACCTGCAGATAATTCGCTGTCAACATGTATTGCCCGGGTGTGTTCGCTCGCCATCTCAAGACTGGGGCCCACGGTGTATTGAGCCCGCAACCTGGCCTGGTGGGAGACCTCACGGGGTTGGAGGTTCCGATTGTGCGGGCGAGCGTCGGGTAGGGAGGGCGACGGATCCTGTCTGGACGACCAAGCGAGCACGCCCTTCAGAATCAGCGCGCTCGATATCGGGTCGTCGTGTGAGCGCGGGCGGAAGACAGGATCTGGGAGCCCGACCGGGCGCGAGCTCGCTCAAAAGACTGCGGGCGAGCGTCGGGTAGGGAGGGCGACGGATCCTGTCTGGACGACCAACCGAGCACGACCCTTCAGAATCAGCGCGCTCGATATCGGGTCGTCGTGTGAGCGCGGGAGGAAGACAGGATCTGGGAGCCCGACCAGGCGCGAGCTCGCTAAAAAGTCAGTCAGCTGTGGAGGCGGTGCTGCCGGTGAAGCGATTCCCGTCGGCCCGGAGGTCACCAGGCCGCCGGTAACCGAGCCGCGTCGAGATTTCCTCGCAGGCCTGCAGCAGACCCACCACATGTGCCGGTCTCGGTGGCAGGACGTGCTGCCGCAAACCGCCGAAGCTTAGGGCCGCAACGGCAACGCCGTCGGGACCGAGAATGGGGGCCCCGATGGCTCCGATACCTGCAGTAACGTCCTCGTCGGAAATGCTGTAACCGCGCCGCCGCGTCTCCGCCAGGTCGCTCAACAGGTCTGCGGGATCGACGAGGCTGTACTCAGTCCTCCTGCTCAATCCCTCCTGCAGCAAGGGTGGCAACAGCCTGTCCTCGTCGAACGCCAACAACGCGCGGGGGCCAGCTCCCAAATTCAGTGGCTGCGACCCACCGACGTACAGGTCCGCCAGGCGTACCCCATGTCCGCTGTCGATGCGCTCCAAACACACCGCACGCGTTCCGGCGGCCACAACCAGGAAGACCGCCTCGTCAAGCTCGGCCGCCATCCTCGCCATGATCGGGCCCGCCTCCCGGCGCAACTCCAGACTGTCCACGAGGACGCTGCCCACCTGGAAAGCTTTGATCGTCAGCCGGAATGCGCCAGCAGGACTGCGCTCCAACCAGCCTGCCTCCACCAGGGTGAGCAACAGTCGGTAGGTCGTCGACTTCGAGTACCCGCTCCGGCGCGCAAACTCGGCCAGTGACATCTCCGGCCGGCCGCGATCGAACAGATCCAGCAACCGCATCGCTCGAAGCACCGACCCCACAAGGGCACGTCCCCGCTCTACACCCACTGACATCAACGAGATCGAAACTCCTACCCTTTTCTCAGTCGTGCCGCAATGCGGAACAGGGCTAAGAGTGCCACACCCCGCAGGCTCAGGCCAAGCATGTCCTGCGCGAGAAGCTAGTCAGTGCGCTCGGCCCCTCAGGAAGCCAGCTCCCCACGCGAGATGAGTCGCCGCCAGCACCAGCGGGAGCCGCAGCCGAGCCGAGGCCGACATCGGCCGCTCGGCGACTAACGAGCCACCAATGATCAACGCCATATAGCCCGCCGGAGCGAGGAAACCTAGACGCAGCACCCGAGAATCGAGGATCACGCCAAGCAGCCCTCCTACCGAGCCGCCCAATACACCGAGCAGGGTCAGCGGAGGGGCTAGGTATCGGGTATTGGCGGTTTCCGGATGGCGCCTGATGACCTCGCGACGCCAGGAACCGGTCTCATACATCTGCCTTACGAGCGCGCGAAGCGTGGATCTCGGACGATAGGTCACCCGCAGCTCTGGGGAGAACCAGATCTTGTGGCCGCGCGTCCGTAAACGGTAGTTCAGTTCCCAGTCCTGTGCGCGGTGCATGCTTTCGTCGAAACCTCCAACCCCAACCAGCGCATCCTTGCGGAAAACCCCGAGAAAGACTGTCTCCGCCTCAGCAGCAGGTGAATCAGCCATGTGGAACGCTCCACCGCCCAGTCCCAGTCGCGTCGTGTACGCGACTGCCACGGCCTCTTCAAAGGGGGTGGTTCCCTGCGCATCCATGACACCGCCTACGTTGGCGGCACCAGTCTCATCGAGCAACTCAACAGCCCTTTTGATATAGCCGTCGGTGAGCTCACCGTGTCCATCGACCCGGACGATGATCTCGTGCTGCGCCGCGGCGATGCCGAGGTTCAGGGCGGTCGGCGTACGCGCTGCTGGATTGTCGACTACGCGAATCCGCGGATCCGCCGCGGTAAGAGCGGCGGCGATCTCCCGCGTTCGGTCGCTGCTGGGCCCCACCGAAATGATCACCTCGAGCTCACCCGGGTAGTCCTGGTCGAGAACTCGGCGGATTGCCGTCTCGAGGTGGCGTTCCTCATTCAGCACTGGCATGACAACCGAGACACCGGGCCACGCTGTGCCGACACGATCCCCCGCGGACTTCACCCAATCATCTTGTCAGGCAACCCTTTTGAGCTGCTCGCGCATCGCGCTTGGAATCCGCCGCCGTCGTCGTCACTCGCAGAGGAAACTACACCTCCGCTCGCTCCTCCTCCGTGCGGCGGCGCGCGATTCCCGACGCTCGCAGCTCGATTTTTGAGCTGCTCACGCAGTGTTTGATTGCTCGCTCCGCTCGCGAGGATCGCGCTCTGAAGGCCGCTGCCTTCCTCTCTCAGTCGCAGACGAAAAGCGTGTCTGCTCGTTCGCTCGTCCAGGACAGCGGCGCGCGATCCTGGGCGCTTGGAATCCGCCGCCGTCGTCGTCACTCGCAGAGGAAACTACACCTCCGCTCGCTCCTCCTCCGTGCGGCGGCGCGCGATTCCCGATCGATTGCTCGCTCCGCGCGCGATCCCGGGCGCGTGGAATCCGATGCTCGCGGCTCCACGATCAGGCTGAACAGACCTTGCCTAGATCGTCGGTCTGCGGATCCTTGGACGGCGACGCGGTGGGTTTGGGCTTGGCCGGTGCGCTCGTAGTGCTGGCCGGTGTTGGTTCGGCCACCGGACGGTCCATGGCCTCGGAGGCCTCGATTCTCTTCTCGACGGTGCGGCGCACCAGGGTGAAGTCCGGCGAGCTCGGATCGATGAGCGGCGGCATCATGGCCACACTCGAAACCGGCAGTCGTTTGGCTCTGAGCGCGAGATCGATCATGGGGCTAACCTCCGAGGTCGGGATGTCGGTGGCGACCACCTGGCGGCTGGCGGCAGCGATCTTGTTGAACTTCGTCAGCACGGTGATCGGGTCGAACTGGTTGAGCATCGCGTTCATGACGCACTTCTGTCGCACCATCCGGTCGTAGTCGGAAGAGTCCGCGCGCGAGCGAGCGAACCACAGCGCCTCGTAACCGTTCAGGTGCCGGTTCTTTCCTGCCTCGACGTAGCCGTGGATCTTGGTGCTGCCACCGCCGATCGGGACTCGGCGGTAGACGTCCATGGTGATGCCGCCGACCGAGTCCACCAGTGACTCGAACCCTTTGAGGTCGATCAGCACCCAGTAGTTGATCGTCAGGCCCGTTGCACCTTCGACGGCCTCCTTGGTGGCTTGAGCACCAGGGTTCGGCACACCTGGATAAAGATCACGATGTTCGGACGCATAGGTATAGATCGCGTTCAGCATGCAGGAGCCATCGGAGCAGTGATAACCGTTGGGGAAGCGAGCATGCAGCGGTGAGAAGCTGGGAAACGGCGCTGCTTGCAGATTCCGCGGCAAGCTGATCAGCACGGTCCGACCGGTTTCTGCGTCAACACTTGCCACAGTCATGCTGTCTGGCCGCAGCCCGCTGCGCTGCCGACCAGCATCCCCTCCCATCAACAGGATGTTGTATCGCCCGTGTTTCGCGACTTGGTCACCCCCGCCGCCGAAGACAGTCGTCGTCAAGTCGTGTTGTGCCGAGACCATGGAGGCCACAGCAATGAAGCCGCCGAAGATCGTGAACGCCACAGCCAGGCTGAGCACTGACAAGACGATCCGGCCCCGACGCTCAACGTCCCACGGGCGCGCGAGCCGCCATGCATCGACGATGAGCGCAACCCAGCTCAATCCCAGCATGATGATCGCGATCTGGATTGCCATCAGGGTCGGACCGAGCGTGATGACGGCCAGCGCAGCCTCAGGCAGGATCAATGCCAGCAGAGCAGCGAGCACCGCGAGGCACCACAGGGTGGCCCAGATTCGAAGCGCTGCACGACCGAGGCGACGGTTACCGGCCGCAAGTTGGGCTGACCCCGGCAACACCAGTGTCATAGCCAGGAAGGTCAAACCTCTGCGTCGTTTGATGCGATCGCTTCGTTCCACACAGGTCTGAAACGTGGCTGGGGTGCGCGGTGCAGCATCCGCGGTCCGAACGGACACCTGGAAGCCTTTCGGTCTGCTGTCGGGGGAAGGAACCTGGGGGAAGATCCCTGCCAGTATCTGCGGTGTCTGCGGCATCTATGCCGAAGCCACGCCGACGAGCGGGAAGTCACACGCTTATCCCCAGGTACCTTTGCTGATATGTCTCCGGGGCGCGACGAGGATCTCGACTGGCTATACGGGCATGACCGTCAGCAGGTGGAGCCCGAACGGACGCGTGTGATGCCGAATCCACACGGGACTGCCGCGCCAGACGCACGACCGGGCCAGGCACCGTACCCTCCAGCGGGCTCCAGGGGCTACGGGACCGCGCCGCCTCGCCCAAGAGTCCAACCGCCCGGCCCGCCGCGCGGACCTGGTGGGCCAGGCAGGCCGACGGCACAACCGGCAAGGCCCGCAAAGCGACGACATCCGGTTCGGAAGTTCTTCCGAGTGTTGTTGATCTTGCTCCTGTTGCTCGTCCTGTGGCTCGTCGGGGTACCTGCATACGCGTGGACGCAGATCGCCCGCGTCGATGCCGCGCCATCCGGTCAGCGGCCCGCTGACCAACCAGGCAAGACATTCCTGCTCGTGGGTTCCGACTCCCGCGCTGGGCTGAGCAAGGCCGAGCAAAGGCGCCTCGGGACAGGTAGCTCAGCCGGGCAGCGTACGGACACAATCATGCTGGTCTACGTCCCACCAGGCGGCAAAGCAGCGTTGATCTCCATCCCCCGTGACTCCTACGTAGACATTCCGAGGCATAGCAAGAACAAGATCAACGCCGCGTACGCGTTCGGGGGTCCAGAGCTGCTGGTACAGACGGTCGAGCAGAACACCGGGCTTCGTCTCGACGGCTATATGGAGATCGGGTTTGGCGGCTTCGCCAATCTCATAGACGCTCTTGGCGGCATCCGGATGTGTCTGCCGAATGCGATCAAGGACCGCGACAGCCACCTCGACCTGCAGAAGGGTTGCCAGACGCTGAGCGGCACCGAAGCTCTCGGCTATGTGCGGATGCGCAAGGCAGATCCCCGTGGTGATCTTGGCCGGATGGAGCGGCAGCGAGAGATGCTGGCGGCGGTGGCCGACAAGGCCGCGTCCCCGGCAACCGTGCTCAATCCAGTCCGCTACTGGAATTTCTGCACGGCTACGGCGGAGGCGATCAAGCTTGGCCGCGACACCTCGCTGCCCGAGACGCTCTGGCTGGCGCTAGCCATGAAGCAGGTTTCTGGCGATAACGGGCTCACGCTGACGGTACCGGTGTCTACTACGGGTGCATCGACGCCTGTGGGCTCGGCCGTGTTATGGGACCCGAACAAATCCAAGGCAATGTTCTCCGACATAGCCCGCGGAGATACCTCAGGGCTGGCTAAGTACGCCAAGTAGCACCTCTTTCTTGGGCTGCTCGCGCATCGCGCTCTATTTCTTGCTCGTTTCCGCTTGCTGCAACTTGTTGCGTCGTCATGGGACGTTATCCCATGTCAGCCGTAAGTAAGAATGTTAGAACAAACTCTTGACAAGACTTCAGTGAGTGCGCAACGCTAGGGCCCGTCGGCACGGGCGCCGACCCTTTGACGCTGGAGGACAGCTCAATGAGTAGCCCACCACATGCCTCTCGAGCCTCCGAGCGCGCCCAGGGGATTGTCCTGCGTGTGTCACAACTCTGGTCCACTCATTCCTGTGTACGATCGCGCAGCAAGCAGTGCGCCTCTACAGCCTGGCTTAAAACCTGTG
>DASUYM010000103.1:0-5960 GCA_036377435.1 Propionibacteriaceae bacterium | reverse complement strand
GGCGCAACGAAGACCAGGTCGACCTCCTGCCCGATCTTGACGTGCGGCACCAGATGGACGTCGTCGAACACTGAGGTGTGTACTGGCCGGCCCGAGAGCGCGGCCCAGGTGCTCACGCCCACAAACTCCAGCGCCGCCACGGTCGGCACCACGGTGACCTCGTGGCCCGCACCATGCAGCCGACGCAACAGCTCGCACGCTTTGTACGCGGCAATGCCGCCAGATACCCCGAGGACGATGCGACTCATAGCGCCCTCTTGTCGATCATGGGCGGCAGCTGCTCAGGCAGTCTCGAAGGGTGACTCAGTCTCCTCGTCCGCCGGTGCTTCGGGGTCGATATCTATGCACATCAGCTTGCCCTCGTTTACCTCACGCAGCGCAATCGAGAGAGGCTTCTCCTGCACTGTGGTCTCGACCAGCGGGCCTACGTGGTCGAGCAGACCCTCGCCGAGCTGGGAATAGTAGGCGTTGATCTGTCGGGCGCGCTTGGCCGCGAACAAGACCAGCTTGTACTTCGAATCTGACTTCGTCAGAAGCTCGTCGATAGGTGGGTTGGTGATTCCCTCAGCAAGCAGATGCTTTCCAGACACGTATGAACCTTCGGTTGGGGTGAACAAGCCAGCCGCGATTGGCTTCGGCTGCACCAAATCAGTTGGAACAGAAATCAGCACACGCCAAAGCGCCTGTACGGCTACAGACAGACCAAGGCTACCAAGTCTTTGACCGCCTGGCCGATTTCACCGTTCACGACCACGAAGTCGAACTCAGCCTGAGCCGCCATCTCAGCTCGCGCGGTTTCCAGCCGCCGATTCCGTTGGACGCCAGATTCGGTGCCGCGCCCGACCAGCCGGCGTACCAGCTCCTCCCACGACGGTGGCGCAAGAAAGACGAACCGAGCGTCAGGCCAGCGGGCCCGGACCTGCCGAGCGCCCTGCAGGTCGATCTCCAACAAGGCTGGGCGCCCTTCGGCGATCGCGCGCAGCACGGGGGCCCGTGGCGTGCCGTAGCGGTGCACACCGTGCACAGTCGCCCACTCCAGCAGCGCATCTTCGGCAATCAACGCATCGAACTCATCAGCAGACACGAAGTGGTAGTGCACACCGTCGACCTCACCCGGCCGTGGCGGGCGAGTAGTGACCGAAACCGAGACGAAGATCTCTGGATGGTCCTGGGAGAGCTGCTTCACGACGGTTCCTTTGCCCACCGCAGTCGGCCCCGAGACCACGGTGAGACGCGCCGGGGTCACGAGGCTGGAGGAGGCGTGGACCGATCGGAGAACTCGGCGATCAGGGCCGCAGTCTGGTGCTTGCCCAACCCGCGCAACCGACGGTTGGCGGCGATATCGAGCCGTTCCATCACTTTGCTGGCACGCACCGTGCCCACTCGAGGCAGCGCCTTCAAGACATCGATGACCTTGGCGTGCGCGATGACGTCGTCATACTCGGCAATGTCCAGCACCTGGGCAAGGCTCCGCTCGCCGGAGCGAAGAGCCTGCTTCATCTCGGCGCGGCGTCGTCGAGCCTCGGTCGCGGCATGCCGTGCTTGCTGGCGCTGCTCGTCGCTCAAGGGGGGAATCGTCACAACTCGCGTCCTCATCTGGCGGCCAGGCAGTGGGATCCGCCGATCCGCGGCGAATCAGTCGGAGATTTGAGAACTTACCTCAACCCGATGGCTGCTTTCATCTCACCCAGTACCCGTGTCGCGGCAGCCCGCAGGCCAGCTGGTGTTGGTCCGGCCGACATGACCTCGCGACTGGTCGATGGCAACACAAATCGGGTCGCATCCTTGAAGACTGCAGGGAGATCGGCGGCTGTACCACCCTGTGCTCCGATGCCGGGAGCAAGGATCGACCCGGCCAAGGCACTGAAGTCGGTCCCCGTTTCTCCGATGGTCGCGCCGATCACAACTCCGACTGGTCCGAGGCTGGCCTCTGGCTTGCGACGAAGGGCGTTCCGGCTGGCAGCCTCATCGATGACGATCTGGCCTACCGTCCGCCCATCGGCTGCGCGAGCGTGCTGCACCTGCTGACCTTCGGGATTGCTGGTCAGGGCGAGGACATAGACGCCGCGGCCCCCTCGATCGGCCATCTCAATGGCGCCGTCTAGTGAGCCGAAGCCCAGATACGGGCTCAGCGTGATTGCATCGGCGGCCAGCGGGGAGCCGTCACTGAGATAGGCAGCCGCGTACGCATCCATGGTTGACCCGATGTCACCCCGTTTCACATCGAGCAGCGAAATGGCTCCGGCCGCTTTGATGTCGGCCAAGGTGCGTTCCAGGACCGCGATTCCGGCCGCGCCGTAGGCCTCGAAGAACGCCGACTGCGGTTTGAAGACCGGCACAATCCCGCCCAGCGCCTCGATCATGCCGCGGGCGCAGCGTTCCAGGCCGTGCGCGTTCGCAACAAGGCCCCACGAGGCCAGCAGGTTGGGGTGCGGATCCACACCGACGCAGAGCGGACCCCGCTCGGTCATCAAGGTCTCCAGGCGTTCACCGTAGGAGCTGATCAGGTGCTCCTTTCAAGCGTGCTCTGTGTTCAGATTGTTCGCTCCGCTCGCTGCGGATCGCGCTCGGAACCCGCCTACTTCGTCGTCGCTCGCAGACGAAAAAGCGTGTCCGCTCGCTTCTCCTCAGCACGGCGGTGCGCGATCCGGAGCCGTCAGCCGATTCAGATCATCGATCAGGGCAGGACCGCCGTAGACGTAGCCGGTGTAGATCTGCAACAAGCTGGCCCCTGCATCCAGCATCGCCTGGCCATCATCGCGGCTCATGATGCCTCCGACGCCGATGACCGGCAACGTGGTGCGCTCAGCAAGAAACCGCACCACCTGGCGGGCGCGTCTGGTGAGCGGTGCCCCCGAGAGACCACCGGCCTCGGCGGCCAGAGGCTGGTCGGCTGAGATGCCGTCGCGGCCCAACGTCGTATTGGTGGCGATGAGACCCTCAGCGCCGGCCGCGGTACACACCTGGACGACCTCCTCCAGAGCTGCCTCAGTCAGGTCAGGCGCCACTTTGACGAAGATCGGTACCGGCGGGGCGCCGTCGGCGAGCTGCCACGCCTGGTTCACCAGCGCTGAGATCAGGTCAGCCAGGGTCCCGGCATCTTGCAGGGACCGCAAGCCGGGGGTGTTGGGGCTGGAAACGTTGATGGCGAGATAGTCCGCGTATCGAGCAACCGTACGGAGTGAAGCGAGGTAGTCCTCGACCACCTCGGCCAGCGGCACGTCCTTGGTCTTGCCGATGGAGATGCCGATCGGGATGCCGACGGCCAGGTTTCCCCGGCTGACGCCGGCAGCTGCCAGCCGGTCCGCCAGGGCTGGCGCGCCGAGGTTGTTGAAGCCCATCCGGTTGATGATCGCGCGGCTGCCGGGCAGCCGGAACAGCCGGGGCTTGTCATTGCCTGGCTGCCCTTGCGCGGTGACCGTGCCCAGCTCGACGTAGCCGAAGCCGAGGGCCCCCCAGGTCTTGACGGCAACGCCGTCCTTGTCCATCCCTGCGGCGAGCCCGACGATGCCTGGGAACTGGATCCCGGCGACGGTAGCTGGCGCACGGTGTCTGGCACACAGAGCGGCAAGGGCAGCGAGTGCCGGTCGGTTCCGTCCGATCCGAGCAATTGCGGCCAGGGTTTGCTCGTGGGCCCGCTCCGCGTCTTCGCCGTACGCCCTGAACAGCAGCGGCCGCAGCAGTCCGCGGTAACCCAGATCGATGATCACGCTCAAGATAGCTCAGGATGCATCGATGCTGCTCCAGGACTGCAGGGACCGAACGCCCACATTGCCAGCAATGATCGACTCGATGCCTTGCACCGCGGCAGCGAGGCCCTGCACCGTGGTGACACACGGGATGTTGCGCAGCACCGCCGCTGTGCGAATCTCGTAGCCGTCGAATCGTGGACGACCTTGCGGACTCAGCCCGTGCGGCGTATTGAAGATCATGTCGACCTGGCCGTCCAGAATGGCTTGCACGATGGTCTTCTCCCCGTCCGGCCCGACGCCCTGGCTGAACTTGCGCACCGTGGTCACCACGACGCCATGACGGCGCAGCATCGAGGCTGTCCCTGCGGTCGCCAGGATCTCGAAACCAAGATCAGCGAGTCGCTTCACGGGGAAGATCACGAATCGCTTGTCGCGGTTTGCAACGGAGATGAAGACAGTGCCTTTGGTCGGGAGCGGCCCAAAGCCGGCAACCTGGCTCTTGGCGAAGGCCGTGCCAAAGCTGAGATCGACGCCCATGACCTCGCCGGTCGATTTCATTTCCGGACCGAGGACTGTGTCGACCGAAATTCCTTCAACGGTACGGAAGCGGTTGAAAGGCATCACCGCCTCTTTGACCGCGATCGGTGACGAGGAGTTCTCCGTGCAGCCGTCGCCGGTCGCTCGCAGCAGCCCCTCCGCACGCAACTGCTGCACGCTCGCACCCAGCATGACGCGAGCGGCTGCCTTGGCGAGCGGGGTCCCTGTCGCCTTGGAGACGAACGGCACCGTACGTGAGGCGCGTGGGTTGGCCTCCAGGACGAACAGCGTGTCGCCGGCCATCGCAAACTGGATGTTGATCAAGCCACACACCCCGACGCCCCGCGCGATCGCCTCAGTCGAGGAACGAATCCGGTCCACGACCTCGGCACCGAGAGTGATCGGCGGAAGTGCGCAGGCTGAGTCCCCGGAGTGGATACCTGCCTCCTCGATATGCTCCATGACGCCGCCAAGGTAGAGATCCGTGCCGTCGTAGAGCGCGTCGACGTCGATCTCGACCGCGTCATCGAGGAAGTGGTCGACCAGTACGGGATGGGCTGGTGAGACTTCGGTGGCGCGTTCGATGTAGGCCGACAGCGTTGACTCGTCGTAAACGATCTCCATGCCACGGCCGCCGAGCACGTAAGACGGCCGCACCAGCACTGGATAGCCGATCTCGTCGGCGATGCTCTTCGCCTCGGCAAACGAGCGCGCCAGTCCATGCTTGGGAGCCGGCAGGTTGGCCTCGGCCAGAACGCGACCAAATGCGCCGCGCTCCTCGGCGAGATGGATAGCCTCAGGGCTGGTGCCCACAATCGGAACGCCCGCATCCTTGAGCGCCTGAGCGAGTCGGAGCGGGGTTTGACCGCCCAGCTGCACGATGACCCCCGCTACTGGCCCCGCTGCCTGCTCGGCGTGCACGACCTCCAGTACGTCCTCGAGCGTCAGTGGCTCGAAGTACAGCCGGTTGGCCGTGTCGTAGTCTGTAGAGACGGTCTCGGGGTTGCAGTTGACCATGATCGTTTCATAGCCGGCTGAGGACAGCGACATCGCCGCGTGGACGCAGGAGTAGTCGAACTCGATGCCCTGACCAATCCGGTTCGGTCCGCTGCCCAAGATCAACACCGCGGGCTTCTGTCGCGGCTCGACCTCGGTCTCCAGGTCGTAGGAGCTGTAGTGGTACGGAGTCCTGGCGGCGAATTCGGCGGCACAGGTATCGACGGTCTTGTAGACCGGCCGCACGCCGAGTGCCCACCGCACTCCTCGTACCACGTCCTCACTCAGGTGCCGCAGACCCGCAATCTGTGCGTCTGAGAAGCCGTGCCGCTTGGCTGTCCGCAGCAGGTCCACGCTAAGCTCCGGTGCCGACTTGATCATGGTTGCGATCTCCAGCAGCAGCACGAGCTGGTCGATAAACCAGGGATCGATCTTGGTCGCAACGTGCACCTGCTCAGGGGTGGCGCCGGCGCGGAGCGCTTGCATGACGACATTGAGCCGGCCGTCGTGCGGCCGGGCCGCCCTGTCCAGCAGCTCGTCGACCGATTCGGTGATCTCATCAGCGAAGCGGAACGGTGCCTGCGCATCCTCGAGGCTGCGCAGCGCCTTGCCCAACGCCTCGGTGAAGTTCCGGCCGATGGCCATCGCCTCGCCGACACTCTTCATGTGCGTGGTCAGGGTGGAGTCGGCCGAAGGAAACTTTTCGAATGCGAATCTCGGCACCTTGACCACGAC
>DASUYM010000102.1:0-19799 GCA_036377435.1 Propionibacteriaceae bacterium | reverse complement strand
CCTCTGGGTGGCAATCAGCGACAGAACTGGGCCTGGCTGGGGGGCGGTCATCGTGGCCGTGATCTGGCTGGTGGCCGGCGTGGTGCTCTACCTCGTCGCCCGCGCCCAAATGAAGAAGATCAGCGGGATACCGCAGACGACTGAGACCGTGCGCCAAGTTCCGAACGCACTCAAAGGACAAGAGGAGAGAAACCAGTGACTACCAGCAATGACCCGGATGAGATCCGGGCGGATATCGAACGTACGCGCGCGGCACTGAGCGATGATGTCGACGAACTGGCTGAGAGCGTCAAGCCTAGGAACGTGGCAGGGCGTCAGGTCGGCAAGGTCAAGGAGGCTGCGAGCAACCTTAAGGAGCGAGTGATGGGCTCAGACGATGACGACTACAGCGGCTCTGCGGTTGGCACAGTCGGTGATAGGGCCTACGCGGCCAAAGATGCGGTAGCCGACAAGGCGTATGCGGCCAGGGATACCGTCAGCGAAAAAGCGTCCGACGCACGCGAGGCCGTAAGGCAGGCACCGTCGAGGATGAAGCGGACGGCGCAGGGTAATCCCCTGGCCGCCGGTGTGGTCGCCTTTGGCCTCGGAATGCTGGTCTCCTCTCTGATTCCTTCAAGCGAGAGGGAGCGCCAGGCCGTGTCCCAGCTGCAAGAAAACCTGGAGCCCGTGAAGGAGAAGGCCTCCGAAGTGGCGAGAGATATCGGCGAGGGCCTGAGGCCGGCAGCGCAGGAGGCCGCCGAGTCGGTAAGGACAACGGCCCAGGAAGGCGTCGAGAGCGTCAAGCAGGAAGGTCAGTCCGCAGCCGCCGACGTCAAGGACCAAGCGCAAGCCTCAAAAGAGACGGTCCGGCAGCAGCAGTCGAGCTAAGCTCTTGAGCCAGTGGTGGATTCACTTCAGGACATGAGGTGAATCCACCACTTTTTCTTTTGCCGCCACTACCCGCCGGAACTCGAGCCAAGTTTCGGCGACCTGCAGCCGGGTATCGGAGCGGCATGTCGGGGGTTCGGCTGAGGCCGCGGACACGTGACGGCGTGCCACATGAGGAACGACTGTCATGCGCATCCTGATGTGGGATGTGCACGGCGGCTACACCGACTCCCTCGTCGCCGGTGCGCATGACTACCTTTTTCTTCCGCCTGATGCGTCAGGCCGCGGCGGACTCGCACGGTATGGCGGCTCACCGCCAAGCAGCGCGTACGAGGTAACAGCGGAAGAGCTGCGTGACCAGCCGCCCGACCTCGTGCTGCTGCAGCGGTTGGAAGAGATCGAGCTCTGCGTCGAGCACCTGCAGCGGCGGCCGGGGCGTGACATGCCGGCGATCTTCCTGGAGCACAACACTCCCAAGACCGACGTCCCCTCGATGCGGCACCCGTTCGCCGACCAGCCTGGAGTGCTGCTGGTGCAGGTGACCTATTTCAACGACCTGTTCTGGGATTGCGGCGCTACGCCTACGCGCGTGATCGAGCACGGGGTTGCCGACCCGGGCCTGCGCTATACGGGGCGCTTGCCGCGACTGGCGTTCGTGGTTAACGAGCCGGTGAGACGCTGGCGGGTCACCGGCACCGATCTGCTCACTCGCTTCGCCGACTTCGATGTCGATGCGTTCGGCATCGACGCGGACAAGTTGCCTGAGGCATTGGCCGGCCGCCACGAGCTGGTCTGCTTTGCCGGAAACCTCAGCCCCAACCCGTTGTACGACGCCATGGCCGAGCGCCGGGTCTACCTTCACCTGAACCGCTGGACTTCATTGGGCTTGTCACTGATCCAGGCGATGATGCTCGGCATGCCGGTCGTCGTACTCGACACCACGGAAGCCTCGCGCGCAGTGCCGGCCGAAGCCGGTGCCCGTTCGATCGACATCACCGACCTCATCACCGCTACCCGAGCTCTGCTCAACGATCCCGATGAGGCACTACACCGCGGACTGATCGCGCGTCGTGCCGCCCTCGATCGCTATGGCCTGCCACGCTTCCTGCACGACTGGGATCTGGCATTCAAGGAAACGGCGGAAATCGCGGTCCACGTTCCGTAAGCTTTCGCCAGCCTGGCGGTCGCTGCCGGGGTGGAATGCAAATACGGGGTGATCTTCATGGCTGGCACCGACTACGCGGCTGTCACCACCTATGCGACGCGTAGCGTCCCGGCACTGCCGTCCCGGATCGACCGGGCGCTGATCGCGGTAGTGCGGATAGGCGTTGGCCTGCTCTGGCTGCAGAATGCAGGCTGGAAGACCCCTCCGGATTTCGGTCGGGGTGATCAGACCGGGTTGTATCACTCGACCACTTACGCCGTCTCCCACGAGGTGTTCCACCCGTACGCCTGGGTGGTGGAGCACGTGGTGCTGCCAAACTTCGCGTTCTTCGGCTGGATGGTTCTGCTGGTCGAAGCCTCGCTCGGGGCGTTCCTGTTGATCGGGCTGGCGACCCGCTTCTGGGCAGTGATTGGGGTGGCCCAGACGGTCGTGATCATGTTGTCGGTGCTGAATGCGCCGCACGAGTGGTATTGGTCGTACCTGTTGATGCTGCTGGTGCATTTGGCGCTGTTCGCCACGGCAGCTGGCCGGTACGCCGGTCTGGACGGGCTGTTGCGCACAAGCTGGCAGAGCTCCCGGTTTTCGTGGGTGCGATTGCTGGTGCGTGCCTCATGAGGCCACTTGACGCGTTGGATCGGGCGGCGCTGGTGCTCGGCCTGGTGTCCATTGCCAGCGCGGTGTTCGTGTTCGTGCACGGCACCTTCCAGCTCGTTCAGATCAGCGCCGCAGGGCTGGTGGTGGCCTTAGTGCTCGGCCTGCTTGCGTTCGTCGCCGGTTGGCTGGAAGAACGTGCATTGGTACTGGCGGCGGGCATCGGCTTCCTGCTCGCGGCCGCCGTCCAGCTCGGTCTGCTGGCCCGAGGCAGCAGCGGCTTTCTCGGCGGTAACACATCGACGTTCTCGTTGTGGCTGGGGTTGGGTGTCGGGCTTATCGCGATTGGCATGGTGCCCCGACCTGAGGCTATTGAGGAGACATCCCAGCTGACTGCCTGACGTCCGCCCGGCGCTGGAGCCGGCGGACCGTCAAGAATCGCCACGGCGCGCAGCGGTTTGCTGGGCATGTGGCGCCTTGATTGCTGATAGGACTGCTGGGTAAGGGTTTTTGAGCCGGTGGAGGCCAAGTCCTCTCCGAAGGAGGTTCGGATGAGCAACGCAGTTAACACGCCAGATGCTGACCGCGGCAACAACGTTGAGAACCGCCCGGTCACCAACACTCCCTCTGACCGAGTTGGAACAGATGACACCACAGCCATAGACCGCCGTAACGTGGTGAGCAGGGAGAAAGACGCCTTCGGCGGGATGAAGTTTGGCAGCTGCTTCTTCGGCTGGCTCACTGCCTCGGGTAGCGCGGTGCTGTTAGCCGGTCTCGTCACCGGCGTCGGCGCGGCGCTGGGGCTGAGCCGCACGGTCGACGTAACCAATCCAACGCCGGCGCAAACGGAGTCGATCGGGTTCGTCGGCGGCATCGTCTTGCTGGCGATCATCTTCGTGTCCTACCTCGCCGGCGGATATGTTGCGGGTCGGATGGCCCGGTTCAACGGGTTGAAGCAGGGCCTCGGTGTGTGGCTGTGGGCCGTGATCATGGCCATCCTGCTTGGCGTTGCCGGCTGGTTGGCTGGCGCACGCTTCGACGTTTTGGCTCGCGTCAACAGCTTCCCGCGTCTCCCATTGAACGAAGGCACCCTCACCACGGGAGGCATTATCGTGGCAATCGGCGTGGTTGCTGTGAGCCTCGTTGGCGCGCTGCTGGGCGGGCTAGCTGGGATGCGTTACCACCGCCGAGTGGACAGGGCCGGCCTGGGCCGGTAAGCAGGCCTCGCCCCAAAATACTAAGTGGTCACGAACGACACGTTTTTGCCGGTCAGACGTTGTTCGTGACCACTTTCCTGTCGAGGGTAAGCCGGGCTTCGGCTGCCTCCAGCACTTCGTCGCTCCCAATATCTAACAGGGCCGGATCGACCCAGCGGCCATGCGGGTCTCCGGTGGCTCCGCGCCAAATCACCGTTGATGGAGCCTTGGCCGGCGGGCCCCAACGCCCAGGTGAGGTGGGACCGAACAAGACCACGGATGGAGTCGCGTACGCGCTCGCAAGGTGAGCGATCCCGGTATCCCCGCTGATGACCAGGCGGGCATCGGCGACCAGGGCGGCCAACCCGCCAAGATCGAGACTGCCTGCCACCACGCAGTCGCGGCCGAGGCCAGCGAATCGGGCCACAGCGAGGCAGCGGTCACGTTCTGAGGCGGATCCGGTAATGCAGACGGAGTATCCGGCGAGGGCCAAGGCTCGCGCGACGGTCCCGAAGCGGCTGACCGGCCAGCGGCGAGCCGGGGCCTTGGCGCCGGGGTGCACAATCACAGCATTCGAGATCACCGGCGCCTGGGCGGGCTTGGTTAACTCGAGAGCCGTCGGGTCGGCGGGAATCCCTTCCAGGATGAGCAACCGGGTCCAGCGCTCAACCTCATGCAGGTCCTCGCACCAGTCCGGTCCCGCAATGCTGGGGTATTGCGGATGCCGGTGCGTGAGCAGCCGGCGCGCGCCGATAGCCAGCAGGTCCTCGATGCTCTGCGGCCCTGCTCCGTGCAGGTTCACCGCAAAGTCCGGCGGCGGCGACATGACAGGCAGCTCACCCAGACCGTTCACCGGCAGCAGCCCGTCGATTGCTCCAGTCAGCGCGGCCAGCGGCTCGAGCACAGCTGGCGCCGCGAGAGTGATCGTCGCGTCAGGAAACGCTCGCCGCAAGCCGCGGCACGCGGGCACGGCAGTGAGGAAATCCCCGAGCCCAAGCGCCCGAAGGATCAAGACATCCGAAACGGGAACAGAGGTGGCCAACACGAACTACGGCCACGAGCTTTCGGTTGAGCTACAGATGACCAGCTCACGCAGCTCACACCCCGGCGGCTGGCTGAGGGCAAAGATCACGGCAGCGGCAACATCATCCGGAGCGTTGAGTACCGCATCCGGCGGCGGCTTGTACTGCTCGGTCCGGTCGTCGAAGAAGTGAGTATGCATGCCGCCCGGAATGAGCAACGTGACACCCACCTCGCCCGCAGTCTCAGCGGCCAGGGCGCGGGTGAACCCGACCACGCCGAACTTCGATGCGCAGTACGCGGTGGCGTCGCTGACAGCTTTGATGCCTAGCGTTGAGGCGCACGTCACCACGCGTCCATGACTGCGGCGCAGGTACGGCAGTGCCGCCCGGACCACGGCAGCTGTGCCCAGCAGGTTCACTCGGATGACGCGTTCCCAGTCCTCGACCGGCACCTCGTCCAGCCGACCGCACGAGTCGATGCCGGCGGCAGTGAACACACCGTTCAGCTGACCGCCCGCGGCCTGCACGGCAGCGTCAACCGCCGCCGCGGCGGCAGCGGAGTCCGCGAGATCAACCTGCTCATAGGCAACAGAATCCACAGGTTGCACCCGATCAAGCACCAGCGGTGTTCCGCCCGCCGCCTGTACGGCCGCCGCTGTCGCCGCGCCGAGCCCAGAGGAACCGCCGGTGATCAAGATCGTGCCGAGCGCCTGCGCCACAACGTTGCCGGTGCGGGGGACGGGGGCCACAGTGGTGGCAGTCATGAAACCTCCTGAGAGATGTCGTTGCTGGGTAGGTGTTCGGTGCGTGCTGTGTGGACCAGCCGGGTGGTCGAGTAGCCGGGTACGACGGGCAACAGCACGACGCTGCCGCCGAGCCGCTGAACCACTTCGGCCTCGGGCATGATGCGGTCGGCGTAGTCCTCGCCCTTGACCCACACGTCGGGCTGCAGCCGAGCCAGCAGTGAAGCCGGCGTCTTTTCGTCGAAGGTTGCCACGCCGTCGACGGCGGCCAGGGCGTTCAGCACCCGAGCCCGATCCTGCTGCGGCACAACCGGGCGGCCCGCACCCTTGGCCCGGCGTACGGAGGCGTCCGAATTCAGGCACACCACCAACGCATCGCCGAGAGCCCGCGCCTGGTTGAGCAGGCTGATGTGACCGCGGTGCAGCAGGTCGAAGCAACCCCCCGTTGCGACCAAGCGGCCGCCAGCGCGACGTACCCGGTCGGCAACCTCGAAGGCATCGACCGTTCCCGCCAACTCGGCCAACCCGAGGGACATGTCGATTGCTTCGGCTCCCGAGACCGTCGAGACCGCGGTCGCTCCTCCATCCAGCACGAACTGCGCCGCCGATACAACGGCAGCTTGCACCGCCGCGTGAGTGTCCGCTCCGCTGAGCAGAGCCGCCGTGGCGGCCATCGCGAACTGATCACCAGCCCCGCAAGTATCGACGCGGCTCTGCGCCTGCCCCTGGAAATCCAATAATGGAACGCGCGTGGTACGTGCAGGTTCGGTCTCGGTCAGGACGGCACCACGCGCTCCGACCGTGACCGCGACCGCCCGGGCATTCCAGCTCGCACACAGCCGCCGACCCTGCTCAGCAGGGTGATCAGCACCGCTGGCTAACTGGGCCTCGTCAGCATTGGGGGTCACCAACGTGCAGCCATGTACCGGAGCCGAGCCGCGCGGATGCGGGTCCCAGACCACCGGCACTGCATTCATCTCCGAGCGCAGAGCCTGCTGGATCGCCGGCAGTCCGGCTAGGCCGCGGCCGTAGTCGGAGACCAGGATGGCGCCCGCCGATTCGAGCGCGCGCACGGCTCCGGGCGGCAGGCTAGCGCGGCGCGCGTGTCCGGCACCGGAGTCCACCCGCAGCATGGGGACCTCGCGTGCCGCGATCCGAACCTTGCAGGCAGTTTGGCCCTCCAGCGGCATGGGGCGTACGTCAACATGATCAACGAGCAGATTCATCAGCGCGTCGCCGAGGTCATCGGTGCCAAGTGCGGTGATCAGGATGACCTCCTGACCGGATCGGGCGGCCAGCAACGCGGCAAGGCCCGCACCCCCCGGTCGCCGCCTCTGCCGCGTGATATCCACCACCGGTACGGGCGCCTCCGGGCTGAGCCGGCTGGCATCGCCCTCGATGTCGATGTCGAGCATGGAATCGCCGACGACCACGAGCGGACCGCGGGGTGCGGCTGTCACCATGTGACGACCTGCAGCGCATCGTCCAACGCGATGCACAACGCGTGCACCAAAGACAGGTGGATCTCCTGGACCGTGGCGACGGTCGGTGCGTCGACAGCTATTGCCGAGTCGGAGAGCGCGGCTAGCGGGTTGGGTGCCGGGCCGGTCAGCGCCCAGACTGTGACGCCCAAGTCCAAACCTGCCTTTGCGGCGGCGATAACGTTTGGGCTGGTGCCGCTGGTGGATAGTGCGACCAGCACGTCGCCACGCCGGCCGTACGCCTGCACCTGACGGGCGAACAGCTCCTCGGTGCCGTAGTCGTTGACGATGGCGGTGACTGCGGATGAGTCAGCGGTCAGTGCAATCGCCGAGAGTGGTCGGCGCTCCTCGCGGAAGCGGCCCAGCAGCTCGCCGGTCAGATGCTGGGCCTCGGCGGCGCTACCGCCGTTGCCGCAGGCGAGCAGCTTGCCTCCGCCTGCAAATACAGCCGCAAGGTGCTGGCCCCAGTCGTGTACGACGGGCGCAGCCGATGCTGCCTCCTGGGCAGCGACGGCCAACGCGTCAAGGTGCCGGCTGACGAGCTCCTCACTGCCCTGGTTCACAGCCATAGCGCTCCTTTCCTGGCGGCAGTCGCCGCATCGGTTCCGCGGTGCGCTCGCAACTGCGCTACAGCCGCAACCACCTCACTGGGACGGATCGAAGTCAGGCAGGGATGTCTAGGCACCGTGCAGGTGCGTATCCGGGTATCACGGCATGGCGCCTGCTGATCGCCAAGCACGACCCGTGGCACGCCGTATGGTGCCCACTGCTGAGCGGACACCACGGGTGCGAACAGTGAGACAACTGGTGTGCCGACGGCCGCGGCCAGGTGGGCCGGACCGGTATTCGGCACGACCACGGCATCCGCTCCGCCGAGAACGGCGGCCAGTTCCGAGAGCGACAACTGGCCTCCAAGATCACAAGCCTGACCACCGGCAACGAAGCCCGTCAGAGTGGCCTCATCCGCCGCTCCGGTGACGACCACTCGATCTCCGGCGGCCAGCAACGCAGCCACGATGGTCTGGCTGTGTCCTGCGGTGGGACGCCTGGCCGGAACCGCCGCACCGGGGTGTACCACGACGTACGGTGCTGTGCCTACCCGAGCAGTGACGTCGGGCAGCGGCCCGCGTACTGCGAGCCGGGCACCCAGTTCGTCAGGAGGAAAGCCTGCGGCGCTGGCCAGTGAGAGGCTGCGTTCGGACTCCGGCAGATCTCCTGCTACGTGGTGCCGCAGATCAAGCAGCGAGCCCGGGTAGTCCTCGCAAATTGCGCCGATCCAGGGCACTTCGGCCATCCGCAGCAGCATGGCGAGCGGCAGCGGTGACTGGTGATAGGAGGTCAGCACGAGTGCAGCGTCGAAGCGCCTAGCCTCGACGGCGCTGAGCAGGTCGGCGACGGCATGGGCACGTATGGGCGGCGGGTCGAACAGCACCCAGGGCGCGTCGTACTCGATGACGTCGTGGACTCCCGGCAGCAGCTCAGCCGCCCCGGTGAGGCCGGTGCGGACCAGCATGGTGACCTGGGCGCGGGCGGCCACGGCGCGGACCGCTGACCCCGCCAACAGCACATCACCGAGGCTGTCGAGTCGAGCCACCAGCACGCGCCGCAAACCGCCACCCCCTGTGCGGCTCATCATGATCTACCGACGTGGCGTCGTACGGCTGATCGCAGTGTGGGCGCAACCGCGGCGACCTGGTGGGCATGATCGATTTCGCCCACCCTGGTGTGCCTGGTTGGTACCAGCACCGCTCGCGCCCCAGCCGCGAGCGCGGCATCCACATCGCTTCCAATGTCGCCGATCATGAGGCACTCATGAGGAGCGACGCCTAGCTCGCGGGCAGCCGCCATGATCAGGCCAGGCGCCGGTTTGCGGCAGCTGCATCGAGCGTCCGGGGCGTGGGGACACACCTGCCACGTGTCGAAGGGACCCAGCAACGATTCCACCCGAGCGTTGACCTGGGCGAGCTCGTCCGGATTGATCAACCCTCGGGCGACGCCGGACTGGTTGCTGATCACCCCCACTGCGACGCCGCGACGACGCAGCTGATTCAGCGTGCGCCGAGCTCCCGGCAGGGGCCGTACCCGGTGCGGGTCCGCTAGATACGGCACGTCTTCGATCAGGGTTCCGTCCCGATCGAAGAGCACGGCTCGAGGTTTGCCGGACGGAACTCGGGGGTCTGTCCGCCCGGCAAACCGTGCCGCAAGCTCCCCTCGCAGTCGATGCGCAACTGCGAGGGGCGGTATCAAGGCACTCGTCACCAGCACAGTGCTGATTTCACGCGCAGTTCTCGGCCCGGAGAGGATTCGGCCGACGGCGAACTCCGCCGTCAACCCGGCCCACACCAATCCAGCCGTTCCCGCGAGGCGACCCCAATGAGCTCGGCTATGCGCAACCCGGTTGGCGCCCAAAGCCGCCAGGGCAGCCGTCGCGCTCGCAGTGGTGAGCAGGTGACGGCCCGTCCGTCCGGGTGAGGTTCCGATCAGCGAGCGCCAACGGCGCCCATACTTGGCGCGCAGCAAGGCGTTGTCGGCATTGCCCGCCTGCGCCTTCAGACTGCTGCGCCAACTAGCTGAGGAGGCGAGCGGGTGGGTCGTTACCCGCTCGCCCCAGACAATGGCGTACCCGAGGCGCACGGTACGCAAAGCCAGGTCGGCGTCCTCCCGGAATGCGCGCGGGAAGCGTTCATCGAAGCCGCCGGACCCGAGCAGAGCGGATCGCCGGTAGGCCATATCTGCGGTGATCCACAAGGCTCCGGTGAGGTTCATGGTGCGCCGCTCGGCGTCGGTCGGTGGCCGGCCTTCTGGCGCCGGCACATCGATCCAGGCCTGCGAAGCGGCCACGTTGTCTGGCAGGCCGTCCAGGTCCTCGACCAGTCGATGGCACCAGTCGACGGGAATCGCAACGTCGTCATCAAGGAAGGCGATCCAATCGGCGTCCACTGCTCGCCAGCCGGCGTTGCGCGCGGCCGCCGGCCCGCGGCCGTGCGTACGGACGACGATCAGCGGCGCTGCCGTCGTTGGGAGATCAAGCTCAGCTGCGGCATCGCGCCGGTCGTCAACGACCGCAATGCATGCCGGCGCTGGGTCGCCGTCGACGTTCGCAACCAGTTGGGCGAGTCCCGGGCGTCCGATGGTGGGAATGACAACGGCGTAGCTGATCATGGCCGACGTACCAGGTAGGGGCCGATGGCGAGCGCGTCGACCGGCGCCGAGCCGAACAGCTCGAGCACATCGCGCGGACTGTCGACGATCGGCCGGCCGGCGGTGTTGAGGCTGGTATTGACGACGACCGGGATGTCGGTGAGCTGCTCGAATGCGGTCAACAGTCTTGCCGTCAAAGGGTCATCGGTTGCGTCGACCGTCTGAATCCGGGCGGTGCCGTCCACATGGGTGACTGCTTGCAGGCGCTCCTGCCACGCGCGATCGACGTCGTGGACGAAAAGCATGTAGGGACTGGGGACTGGTCCGCGGCTGAAGATCTCAGCTGCCCGGTCTGTCAGCACCATCGGCGCCACAGGCCGGAATTGCTCTCGTCCTTTGATGTCGTTGAGACGCTCAACGTTGTCCCCGCGAGCTGGGTGGGCGAGCAAGGAGCGGTGCCCGAGCGCCCGTGGCCCGTACTCGGCGCGACCCTGGAACCAGGCGACGATCCCGTTCCCAGCAATGATCTTGGCTGCAGCGGCAGCGATGTCGGGCGGCCGCTCAAAGGGGACGCGGGCCGTGCTCAGAGCCAGCTCGATCTGCTGGTCGCTCCAGCCACGTCCCAGGGCTGCGGTGGTCATCGGTGCGAGCTCGTCGCCGGCCTCGGCAGCTACGGTGAGCGCGGCCCCCAGGGCGGTGCCGGAGTCGCCGGCTGCCGGCTGCACCCAGATCTCGGCAAAGGGACCCTCGTCGAGCAGCCGCGTGTTGGCAACGCAGTTCAAAGCGACGCCACCGGCCAGGGCGAGCCGGCTGGTTCCGGTGCGGCCGTGCAACCAGCCGCAGAGATTCAGCAGCACCTCCTCAAGGACTGCCTGCACGGTGGCCGCAAGATCGGCGTGGCGCTCGTCGAACTCCTCCCCCGGTTGGCGTGGCGGTGCGTAGTTGCTCCAGTTGACCGGCTCGGTGTGGAAGCCGCCGTCAGGCGTCGAATACACCAACTCGCGGAATTGATCAAGGTATCGCGCCTCGCCGTACGAGGCCATGGCCATCACCTTGTACTCGTCGCTTGACCGTTCGAAGCCAAGGTGGGCCGTCAAATCCTCATACAACAGGCCGAGCGAATGCGGCAATGATTGGGCCCGGTGGATGTCCAGCTTGCAGTCGCGATACTCCCCCGCCAGCATCGAGGTGGCCTCGCCACGGCCGTCGGCAACCAGTACGGCACAGTCGGCGAGTGAGCCGTCCGGACCCCAGGGTGCCGCCAAGGCGGCAGAGGCGGCGTGGGCGACGTGATGTCGGACGAAGTGGAAGTCTTCCCCTGCGTAGCCGGGCAAGGCAGTCTGGAGGAACTGGGGTGCCCGGGCCGCGTACGTGGTCCGCAGGTCTTCCCAGGCCGGGTCGAGGCCGCCCGAAGTCGGATCGACGAGAGCCGGGTCGTAGGAGTAGCCGACAGCATCAAGATCATCTGGAGTCAGCCCGCCCTCGGCCAGGCACCAGGTGATCGCTTGCTCCGGCAGTTCCCAGGCAGAGAACGGAACCGGGCGCTTGCCGTGCTTCCGACGGCTGAAGCGTTCCTCCTCGGCTGCGGCGACCGTGCGGCCATCGACTACCAGGGCGGCAGCCGAGTCGTGGAAGACCGCGTTGATGCCTAGGACCCGCAATGCCTTTTCCTCCCCTGCTTCCTTAGGTTGGCCACCCTGGTTACCCCGGGCGGTTACCCTGGCTATGGCTGGCAAAACACCTATAGGTGATTCGGTTCCCGCTCCGCGAACCACGCAATTGTCTGCTTCAGGCCCTCCTCGAGTTGGACGAGCGGCCGCCAGTCCAGCCGCTGCACCGCTCGACTGATATCCGGACAGCGGCGCTGCGGATCATCGACCACCGCAGGAATATGGCGGATGCCTGCCTCGGAGCCGATGATCTCGGCCACCAGGCTTGCAATCTCAGCGACGGTGAGCTCGACCGGGTTGCCGAGGTTGATCGGCCCGGCCTCAGATGAGCGGGCCAAGCTCAGCAGGCCGGCGACTGTATCGCTGACATAGCAGATCGATCGGGTTTGGCACCCGTTGCCTGTCACGGTGCACGACTGATCAGCCAACGCCTGGATGATGAACGTGGGCACCATCCGGCCATCATCCGGTTGCATTCGAGGCCCATAGGTGTTGAAGATCCGGGCGATTCCGACCGATACGTCGCACTCCCGCGCGTACGCGAAGGCCATCGCCTCTGCGAACCGCTTCGCCTCGTCGTAGACGCTGCGCGGCCCAATCGGATTGACATGGCCAACGTAATCCTCGGTCTGCGGGTGCTGCTCAGGGTCGCCGTATACCTCGCTGGTGGACGCCAGCACGAACCGGGCCCCACGCCGGTCCGCGAGCTGCAATCCGTGTTCGGTTCCCAGTGAACCGGCTCGCAGCGTCTCGATGGGCAGCCGGTGGTACGCCGCAGGCGAGGCTGCCGACGCCAGATGGAAGATCACATCCAACGGCCCCAGGTCCGGGAGCGGATTGGTTACGTCGTGGTGCACCAGCTCGAACTCAGGCGCCTCGGTCAGGTGGGCGATGTTCTCCTGCCGACCCGTGCAGAAATTATCGACGCAGACGACCGCCGTGCCGGCATCGAGGAGTGCGTCACACAAGTGAGATCCCACGAACCCGGCGCCCCCAAGCACGACCGCTCGGTCAAAGTCCCGTGCCACCCCGCTCACGTGTCGACGGCCCCGTCAGCCGAGCGGTGCGGTCAGTGCTTGCCCTGCGCCTTGGCGCCCGACGGTTTGCTGGTACACAGCTGCGGTATCGGCAGCGACCCGGTCCCAGGAGTAGCGGCTGCGCACGCGCTCCAGGCCGGCTCTGGCGAGCTCGGCGCGGCGATCAGGTGACTCAAGCAGTCGGCCGATCACCTCCGCAAGGGATACGGGATCGCGTGCTGGCACCAGCGCGCCCGTGACGGAATCGACCACCGTGTCCAACATGCCGCCGACGGCACTGGCAACAACCGGCACACCGCAGGCCATTGCCTCCAGCGGCACGATGCCGAACGGCTCGTACCACGGCGAGCAGACAACCAGATCCGCAGATCGCATCAGGTCGGGCATGTCCGTACGCGCAACCTGGCCTATCAGTTGTACCCGATCAGCCACCTCCAGCCGTTCGGCGACGGCAACCAGCCGACCATGCTCCGGCTCAGGCGTCGCATCGCCGCTACCAGCCCCTCCAGCGATTAGCAATTCGGTCTCCGGCAGCCGAGTGAGCGCTTCGATGATGGTGTCGTACCCCTTGCGGGGCACCAGCCGGCCTACGCTCAGCAGCCGGTAGCGGTATCTGCGCTCCGGTGCAGAGTGCGAAGCATTCGTCGTTGGAGCTGGCGTAAAGTGCTCAAGATCGACACCGCAGGGCACCACCGACACTTTCCCGCTCGGGATCCCAAGCAGCGCGAGTTCACGTACCTCATCAGTTGCGGTAGCGACGATGCGTTCCGCCGCCCCGGCTACTGCCACCTCCACCCGTATCCGGTTGAGTGGACTCGTGTCCGCCGGTCCCTGACAGCGCCGCTTGACTGATCCGAGCGCATGGAAGGTCACCAGAAACGGGATATTGAGCCGCCTGGCGGCTTGGGCAGACGCCCAGGCTGACATCCAGAAGTGTGCGTGCACGACGTCCGGCTGCTGGAACTTCAGCATCTCGGTCAGGTGGTCTGCGAAGGCGGCCATGTGGGGCCACAGGTCATCTTTGGCCACAGGCACGGCCGGCCCGGCCGGCACGTGTACCACCTCGTAACCGGCGGATGTGGTCACCCGCTCCGCCAAATCAGCGTCATCACGCCTGGTATAGACCGCTACAGAGTGCCCGTGCCGGACTAGCCCCGCCGCGAGCTCGGCGACATGTAGGTTCTGGCCGCCGGCGTCGACGCCACCAATGGCAGCCAACGGGCTGGCGTGTTCAGAAACCAGGGCTACCCGCACGGCACGTCCCCATCGTTCGGAAGTGATCCCAAAGGCAGGTACCCGGCTCTTCTTCGACTAAACGCTAGGTGCTCCGGTCGACGCCTGCCGTAGCTGCGGCAGGACCTTGGCCCCAAAGATCTCGATCCACTCGTCTTGCCTCTGACCGACGTGGTGCAGCGCGATCTCGTCGAACCCTAGTTCCGCGTACGCGGCGAGTTGCGCGGTGTGCCAGCCGAGGTCGGAGGAGATCTGCACAACCTGGCGCACCCGCTCGATCGGGACGTCCTGGGAGACGGCATCGAAGGTCTCGACGCTGTCAATATCCCAGCAGGCCGGCGGCGGGAACACGTTGCTACGCCACTGCTCGTGGGCGATTGCCTCGGCCTGCGCCTCGTCGGGTGTCCAGCTCAAGTGAACCTGCAGGTGCAGCCGGCCCCGGCCGCCGGCCGCCCGGTAGGCATCAATCAAACGGCGCAGATGATCGTGGTCGGCGTTCACTGTGATCAGCCCGTCAGCCCAGTCTGCGCACCAGCGGGCAGTCGCAACGCTGACGGCCGCGCCCAGCAACAGCGGCGGGTCGGGCGGCCGGGTCCATACCCGGGCCCGGTCGACGCGGACCAGCCCGTCATGGCTCACCTCCTCGCCGCGCAGCAGCGCTCGAATGATGTCGACGCATTCCCGCAGCCGGTCGTTGCGTACCTGCTTGCGCGGCCAGCCAGTACCGGTGATGTGCTCGTTGCTGGCCTCGCCGGTGCCGAGTGCCGCCCAGAACCGGCCGGGATACATGGCGCCTAAAGTGCCGATGGCCTGGGCGATCACGGCAGGGTGGTAGCGCTGGCCCGGCGCGTTGACAACGCCGAACGGCAGCGCCGTGGCCTGCAGGGCGGCGCCGAGCCACGACCACGCAAACGCGGACTGGCCCTGCCGCTCGCTCCACGGCGAGAAGTGGTCCGACGACATCGCCGCATCGAAGCCGGCAGCCTCGGCGCGCTGGACCGCGGCCAGCAGTTCGCTGGGGTGAACCTGCTCGTGCGAGGCGTGAAAACCAAAGGCGGGCATACCAGACTTCTACCCTGTTCACCAGATTCCGAAGCCACCTGTGCAGCAGCGGTCCGGCCGTGCTCAACCGTCGGCTACCTGGAGACGCTGGGATCTAGTCCTGTCAGGATGTGCGAGGTGGCGCCACATCCCCGTCATCGACGCCGGACTCCTAAGCCACCCCGACACCATTCACATCACCAAACCCACCGGCCACCACTGCCTCAGCCGCGGCCCCAAACCCACCATGAGCCATGGGACCATGTGGCGTGATGCACCTCAGGTTGACCACGACGGCCGGTACCGGGCACTTCGGGCCTCTGATTCCCTTCGCAAAGGCGTGCGTGGCTACCGCCTCGAAGGGAGACCTCGGCGATGACTGAGACTCCGACCATGCGTGAGCGGATGTTGGCCGGGGAGCTCTACATCGCCGATGACCCACAGCTTGCCGAACAGTCCGCCCGGGCGCGAGGGCTGATCCATCAGTTCAACACGTCGGATCCCACGGACTCTGCGACACTTCGGGCGATCGTGACCGAGCTGCTGGCTGCGTTCGGTGAGGGTAGCGAGATTCGTCCGCCGTTCTATTGCGACTACGGGTATCAGACCTCGATCGGAGCGCGCTGCTTCCTGAACTGGGGTCTGGTGTCGCTGGATGTGGCGACGGTGACGATCGGCGACGATGTCCAAATCGGTCCGAACGTTCAGCTGCTGACCGCCACTCATCCGATCAATCCAGGCTTGCGCCTCGACAAGTGGGAGGCAGCCGAACCGATCGTGATCATGGACAACGTCTGGCTGGGTGGCGGCGTGATCGTCGGGCCGGGTGTCACGATCGGAACGAACACCGTCGTAGGCGCCGGTGCGGTCGTTGTCCGTGATCTGCCGGCGAACGTGGTGGCTGTGGGCAACCCGGCTCGAGTGATCCGCACCTTCGAGGGCTGATCAATCGACTGACGAGATGCGCCCTGAGCCTGTCGAAGAGCATGGGGAGACCGCTTCGAAAGCTCAACGCACACTTCTGAGGACGTCAGCGGGTCATGATCGCTTCCTGGCCGCCGCCCGGCGGGTGACGTAGCGGCGAATCTTCTCGTGAGTGCCGCAGTCGTTCATGGCACACCAACGACGGCTGAAGTTCTTGGACTGATCAAGAAAGAGCCATGGACAGCCGGCGCACTTCTTGAGCCGGGACAACTGCTGACTGGTGAGTAGCTCAATCGCCGCCAGTCCAATCGGCCGAAGCATCACGTCCAGCCGCGTGGTCACAGGCCAGGTCAGCTGGTACGTCGAATCGCTTGGCGCCAGCTCGGCGTGGGCCATCGCGTCCGTCACGAATGGCCGCAGGTCGGCCCAGTGCGCTAGCGTCTGTCGTTCGGTGCCTGCTGGCTCCCCGCTGTTGATCATGGCGATTTCGGTGAAGATGTCGATCAAGATGCGGCGCAAGCCGTCGGCTCGTCGCAACGCGGCAGATCTAGCGCGAGGATGCTCGTCAGCTGCAACAACCAGCGCAGCTGCCTGATCAGGCGTCACAACGCCGATGCGAGTCGACCACCCGACGAGCTCGGGGTACGTCCCAACGTGGTCGTAGCGCTCGGGTCCCTCGGGATCGTCGACCGTGTTGGCGAAGTCCAGCGCGAGATGCCCGCCCACTATGGGCAGCTCGCGGGGGTTCTGCGTGGCGTTGCCTGCTGTTTCCACCAAAACTCACTTTACCAGTTGCATACCTTCAGAAGCCATGGGTATGTTCCCAGCATGAGCGCTTTTGGTGGGAACACCTTGGCAAGGGCACGAACTTGGGCTATCGCGGTCATCTGCGTCGCCCAATTCGTCGTCGTGCTCGATGCAACCATCGTCACCACCGCTTTGCCGGCGATTCGTCAGGCTTTAGGGTTCAGCGACGCTGGGCTGCAGTGGGTGTTCACGGCGTACGCGCTGGTGTTCGGCGGACTGTTGATCTGCGGCGGCCGGGTGGCCGACCTGGCGGGTCGGCGCCGAACCTTCCTGATCGGCCTAGCCCTGTTCACGGCTGCCTCCGCCGGCTGCGCGTTGGCGTGGTCGCCGCCCGCACTGGTGGCTGCCCGGGTCCTCCAGGGTGCCGGAGCGGCGCTGCTCTCACCTGCCGCGCTGGCCTTACTCACCACGCTCAGTGAACCCGGCGAAGCGCGGCGGCGCGCGGTGGGATGGTGGACCGCCGTCGCAGCCGGCGGAGGCGCCAGTGGCTGGGTGCTCGGCGGGTTGATCAGCGAATACGCAGGATGGCGTTGGGTTTTTGCCGTCAACGTGCCGATCGGGCTGGTGGTCCTGGTGATGACGCCATGGCTGCTGCCTGCTGATCGGAAGGAGACTTTGACATCGCGGCTGGATCTCGGCGGTGCCTTAACCGCCACCGCAGGCCTCGCGCTGCTGGTCTACGGCCTGACCCGTGCCGGTGACCGAGGTCTAGCTCAGCTCTTAAGCTGGCTGCTATTGCTGCTGGCGGCCGCGGCCTTCGTGATCTTCGTACGCCACGAGCAACGTACGTCCGATCCCCTGCTGCCGCTGGGCTTGTTGCGGTCGCGGCCGGTCGCTGGCGCCACTCTGACGGCTCTCGCCATCACTGCGTCGACCACGCCGGCGATGTACCTTTCGGTGCTGTATGTCCAGGACGTGTTGGGCGTGCCGGCCGGACGGGCGTCGATGCTGTTCCCTGCCGTCAACCTGGCCGTCATCGCCGGATCGTTGCTAGGCCCCCGGCTGCTCGTTCGGCTGGGCGGGCGGGGCACACTGCTAGTGGGCTTTACCGGCATCGCGATGGGCATCGCTTTGCTGATGTTCCTGCCTGCCGGACGTCTGCCGGTGGTCCAGCTGCTGGCCGCCTTCACCCTGATCGGCGCCGGCCTGGGTGCCGCGTCTGTCGCCTCGACCCAGACTGGAACCGATGCTGCAGACCTGGACTATCGCGGCGTGACTTCCGGCGTACTCAACTCCGCCGCCCAGGTCGGAACAGCCGTCGGCGTCGCATCTCTGGTCCCCCTCGCGGCGGCCGCCGGCCCGGCCGTCATGACGAGCTATCGCATTGGCTTCCTGGGCGCCTTGGCGATCGCGCTGGCCGGTGCCCTGAGCAGTCTGCTGGTGCCGATGCGTCCGGCCTCTGATCGAAAGCCCACGCCGGTCGGGAAATCCCTGAAGAGCACGCCGCTGCGGTCGAAATTCCGCACAGGTCGAAAGTCCCAACTGTGATTACCTGCTCGAGCTCAGGGTAGTAGCAACCAAAGCAAAGGCAGTCATGAGAGGGAATGATCATCACGACCACCCAAGAACATGTCGAAGTGCCCGGTGGTAGAGCAGACAAACCCACCGAGATCCCCGCGCGCGGCTGGCTACAGGTAGCCAAGCGCGGCTGGAAGGAGGCCAAGGCGGACAACGTGCAACTGCTCGCCGCTGGTGTCGCCTTCTACGCGTTCCTGGCCATCTTTCCGGCACTGATCGCCATCGTGTCCCTCTATGGACTCTTCGCCGACCCGGCGACGATCACCAACCAGCTGAACTCGATGACCGCCGCCCTCCCTGAAGGCGCCAAGCAGGTGATCACCGATCAGGTCACCATGTTGGCCTCGCGGCGCTCGGCCCTTGGTATCGGGCTCATCATCTCTCTGGCGATCGCGTTGTGGAGTGCCTCGGCTGGGGTCAGCAACCTGCTCACTGCGATCAATGTCGCCTACGACGAGGAAGAGAAACGCGGCTTCGTGAAGAAGCGGCTGCTGTCCCTCGGGCTGACTCTCGGCGCGATCGTCTTCATGGTGATCATGCTCGGAATCGTCGCTGTGTTGCCGCCGCTGCTGAAAGCCGTATTCGGGACTGGGGCGCTGCGCTGGGTCTTACAGATCCTCGGCTGGCTCGTGCTCGTCGTGCTCGTCGCTGTAGTGCTGGCGATTCTTTATCGTCTGGGTCCGGACCGCGACGCGCCACGCATAGCCTGGGTATCGGTTGGCGCCATCGTCGCCACGGTGCTTTGGCTCGTTGCCTCGATCGGGTTCTCAATCTATACAGCTACCTTCGGCAATTACGCCAAGACCTATGGCGTTTTCGCTGGGATCGTGGTGCTACTGTTCTGGCTCTGGATCAGCATGTACGCGGTCCTGCTGGGCGCCGAGGTCAACGCCGAGTCCGAGCAGCAAACGATCGAGGACACGACCAAGGGCGAAGAGAAGCCGCTCGGCGAGCGCGGCGCGGTGAAAGCAGATTCGGTTCCCAGCGGGGATCCCGAGGCACCGCAGCAGGAGCGCTGACATGGCCGTACGGCGTCGGTTCAACTGCTCGCCCGAGCAAGTCTTCGCCGTACTGCGTGACGGCTGGACCTATCCCGTGTGGGTCGTCGGTGCGTCGCGGATGCGCGATGTCGACGCTGGCTGGCCGGCGCCCGGCACCAAGCTGTACCACTCTTTCGGCATGTGGCCGCTGCTCCTCGACGACACCACGCAGGTCCTTGAGATCGAGCCCGGCCAGCGACTGGTGCTGGAAGCTCGAGGCTGGCCAGTTGGCAAAGCTCGAGTAGAGATCTCCGTCCAAGCAGAGACCGACGGCTCCTTGGTTTCGATCGCCGAAGACGTCACAGACGGCCCTACTCAGCTGG
>DASUYM010000101.1:0-18361 GCA_036377435.1 Propionibacteriaceae bacterium | reverse complement strand
AGGCGTCTCCAGATCTCGGGCACGTCCTCGATGCGTATCCAGTGCAATTGGACGTTCTGCCGGTCGGTGACGTCGGCGGTGTCCCGTGCAAAATCGACTGAGATCTGGCCTATGACCCTCAGTTGTTCGGTCGTGAGGGCGCCCCCGTCGATGCGAATGCGCAGCATGAAGTACTCATCGTCAAGCTCCCACGGCTCGAGAGTGGCAGTCTTGCCGCCATCGATGCCAGGTCGCCGCTGCGTGTAGAGCCCGTACCACCGGAAGCGACCGCGGAGGTCACCCGGATCAATGGAAGCGAAGCCGCGTTTCGCGTAGATGTTTTCGATGCGTGCGCGGACGTTGAGTGGGTTGTCGTCCTTCTTGGATTGCTCGTTGGGATTGAGGGGTTCGCGGTAACCGAGAGCCCACTGTCCCTCGCCCTTCTTACGGCGCGGACGGCCTCCCGGCCGCTGCGCAGTGGAGGTGCGTCCCGGGCTGGTCGTCTCCGCAGCAGTCTCGGTAGTCATGTGGGTGTCCTCGTTCTCGGAAGCAGCACGAGCCGGTCTGGCGGCTTAGGCGATGATTGCCAGGCTGGAGGCTGCGGGCCAATGGATCAGGCAGCGTGGCAGAGACACATCATCGACTCCGTCCGGCCGAAGTCGACGAAGCGCCGCGCTGTCAAACCCAAGGTCCGACGAGCAAGCGAGAGCGCCGGTCGCGCCGGCAGAGGCCAGGCGCGGATAGTTTCCGGAGCGATACGCACGGACCAACACTCCGCTAATGACCTTTACTGAATCAAATCGTTTCTCATTATGTGAGAACCGGGTCCAATTAGTGGGATTTCACGCGTCGGCGGGGACGTACGCCAGCGAGCGTACGACGAGGGGCGTTTTCCTCCGGGTTGTCCGCCGAAGGCTTGTCAGTCCCAGGAGCACCATGATCGATGCCCGAGAGCCGAGGAAAAACATCGTCGACGCCGGAGTTGAAGGCCGCACCAATCAAGACAGCTATCGAAATCACGTAGAGCCAGATCAGAAATGCGATGGGGGCGGCCAGCGGGCCGTAGATCGTCGGGGTCCCGATCGACTTGCTCAGAACGAGGCGCAAGAGCACGCTTCCGCCGACCCACATCGCCACAGTGATGGCCGCACCAGGCAGATCGGCCCTCCAACGCGTACGAGCTGGAACCGACAGGTGATAGAGCGTAGCCAGCATGCAGACCGAGCCCAGCAGTACGACGGGCCAATAGAGGTTGCCAATGATCTCAAAGCCTGAGGGAAGTACCCGACCCACGAGGCTGGGGCCAGCCAGTATGAGGGGAAGCAACACGATCCCGGCGACGAGGAAGACCACATAGAGCACAAAGGAGAGAGCCCGGGTCCGCACAAGGCCACGCTTGCCAGCCATGCCGTACATGATCGTGATCGTGTCGACGAAAACATTGAGCGCGCGCGAGCCAGACCACAAGGCGATCAGAAACCCGATTGAGATCACTCCGGCGTTGCCACGCAAGAGGACATCGTTGATCGTCGGCTCGATCACGGTCTGTACCACCTCGGGAGTCAGCACACGTGAGGACAGCTCTACCAACTGCCCTCGAAACCCGGCGATGGTTCGGATGTCCAAGGTGCTGGTAAAGAAACCGATGGCACCCGCAAGGCCGAAGATCAGCGGAGGCAACGAGAGGACTCCGAAGAAGGCGGCCTCAGCTGCCAGGCCGGTGACGCGGTAGCGCACACAGGTGGCTGCTACATCGGCGATCAGTCGCCGGGCCCGACCAGCCCGGCTGAGCGTGCGAGCCGCCGACTCCACGCGCTCAGCTGCGCCATCGGGGTCGGTGCGGGCACTCACCCTCTCAGCCTATGGGCGGGCGCGCTTCGGCAGTCCTGAAGTGTGTCGGGCGCCCCGATGGCAATTCCCAGTAGGTTGAGGAAATGTGACCACCGGTGCGCCCATGTTGACTGCCCGTTTCTGGCGAAGCCGGCGGTCAGCGGCTATCGCGGGGATTGTGTTCGGTGTGCTGCTTCTGGTAGCCCTGACGATGCTACGCATTGCACTATCGGTGGACACGTGGCAATCGCTCCAAACAGATGCGCAGCGACGTGGCCTCATCCGGCTGAGCCTCCACCTGGTGCCGTTTGCCGGCATTGCCTTCCTGTGGTTCATTGGCGTCGTCCGCGATCAGCTCGGCAACGTCGAGGATCGCCTGTTCTCCACGGTCTTCTTGGGCAGTGGGCTGCTTTTCCTGGCGATGCTATTCGTCGGAGCGGTCCTGTCGAGTGGGCTGCTGGCGATGTTGGCCGGAACGAGTATCAATGCCGAGCTCTTTGCATTTGGCCGCAACACCACCCAGACCCTGATCTCTGTCTATGCCATGCGGATGGCGGCGGTGTTCACGATCTCGGTTAGCACAGTCGGGCTCCGCACCTCGGCCCTGCCGCGCTGGGTCTCCTACATTGGCTATCTCGTCGCGCTGATCTTGCTCGTGGCAGCTGGGGAGCAGAAATGGACCCAACTCATGTTCCCCGCATGGGTCCTCCTGGTCAGTGTGGTCATTCTCCTCACCCGGCCTCCCAGCCGTGACCGCGAGACTGAGTAGTCGACTCCTTTGCCGGCCTCACCCGGAACGGGTGATGCAATGCCGAAGCACGGGATGCACGATGTTTCCAGGTACCGGCAGTGACGTGGGCGCGCAACGAGTGGTCTGTCGTCCGCATCTCACCCAAAGGAGAGCGTCTATGAACGAAGTCGATGCAGTCGACGAGCTGGGGCCGGTCGACTGGATTGTGGTCGAGTTCCCGGGCAGCAGGTTCAACGGGCAGATCGCACCCGCGCTGCTCGATCTGGTGGAGCGCGATCTGATCCGTGTGCTTGACCTGCTCGTGTTGAAGAAGGATACCGACGGGAGGCTGGAGGCGTTCGAACTTTCCGACCTGGATGAGGGAGAGATCGGAGGGTTGCGGCAGCACGAGTCGGAGCTGGCGATGCTGCTCAGCGAGGAGGACGTGACCTCGCTCGCCGCTGCGATCGAGCCCGGCAGCTCGGCCGCGGTGCTGGTCTGGGAGAACAGCTGGGCCGCACCATTTGCCTCGGCTGTGCGTCATTCGGGCGGTCAGCTGGTGGCCAGCGGCCGCATCCCCATTCAGGCGCTGCTCGCCGCCATCGAAGCTGACGAGACCGAAGAAGCTGTCGAAGAGGGCACCACGCAGCTAGCAGCCACAGAAGGAGAAATCTGACATGCCCCTAGCAGCACGACGTATGGGCCGCGCTGGAGTGATTGGGCCCAGGCCAGTGGCTCGGACCGCTGCCACGGTAGGTACTGTCGCGGTGGTAGCGCACGGCGTCCACCGCCGCTCAGACCGGCGAGAGGACCGGCGAGACGACCGGGGAGACCGGCGAGACGACCGCAGGGACCGTCGCCGCTGAGCCGACCCGGCGCAATGTGCTGCGCCGGCTTGAGTGCGATGGAGGCGAATGGCCGCGGTGCTGGACTGAACCACACGTTGAGGAGCCAGCATGAACATCGTCTTCGGCGCGTTAATCGTTGTCGTCGCCTGCGCGGTCACCATCTCCGCCATGCTCCTGGTGCGCCGACGAGCCCCGGAAGGGAGCTACTTCAGCGACGGCGACCGCGCCTCGGGCGTCTTCGGTGTGCTTGCCACCGGCTTCGCACTACTCCTCGGTTTCATGATCTTCCTCGCGTTTGAGTCTTACGACGCGTCGCGCTCGGGAGCCGAAACGGAGGCAACCCTCGTCGTGCAGCAGGTCCAGACGGCACAGTTCCTGCCGCATGGCACGGCGGCGGAGCTCACCGGCGAGCTGATGTGCTATGGGCGTTCGGTCGCCGGGATCGAATGGGACGCCGTCGACTCCGGCACGCTCGGGGACCAGGTCAACCCGTGGGGGGCAGAGATGTTCCACACGCTCAGATCGTTCAAACCACAGACCGCGACCGAGCAGTCGGCCTACGACCGGTGGATGGACCAGACCGCCCAGCGGGAGCAAGCACGCGTCGCCCGTGTCCACGGCGCAGAGGGAATCATCCCGCTACCGGTGTGGTTCGCCCTCTTCTTCATCTCCGTGGTCATCGTGGTCTACATGCTGTTCTTCGCCGACCCAGGTGAGGGCGCCATCACTCAAGGCATGCTGATGGGGGGTGCGACCGTGGTGATCACACTGCTGATACTCCTGCTGATGTTCCTCGACCATCCACACGGCGCCGGGTTGGGCAGGCTGCAGCCCACCGCCATGCAACGATCCCTCCGCCTCATCGAGGCTGAGATCAAGTTGGTCGGGCTGGAGCTGACACCTCCCTGTGACGAACAAGGTAGGCCACTCTGACAGTCGGACGACCGGCGGTGGCAACGCGGAGACCGCCTTGCCGGGATGGCCGTTGCTGCCCTGATCGTCCCAAGAACCTGGTCGTCGGTGGTCTGCTGGAAGTTGGTTTTTGATCCACTCGACGTCTAAGACTCCGGCTGACATGCGGGGCGCGATTGGGTCGTCAGTTACTCGCGCATTTGCCTCGCTAATGAATGGCGTATAATTCCGCCTGAAGATAAAGAGGTCCACATGCCCGAATTAGCTACCGACTTCCAGTCTCTACCTGAAGAATACCAGCTTGTCATTCGCCTGGCGGAGGAGACTCACCAGATTGCCGTTGCTCCGCTTCAGTTATTGGTGGGAGGCTGGTCAGGTGCGGTAGTTTATCTCGTCAGTGTTTCCAATAATGAGACGAACCGCGTCGAACATTGCATTCTCAAAGTGGACCGCAAGGGCAAAAGCGCCAAAATGGATGAGGTAACACGGCATAATACCGTGATGACCAAGTCAACACCTGAGTTTGCCAGGAGTCATATCGCTGAGTTGGTCTTTGATCGAGTCGAGCATGAAGGCGCAATTGCCATTTTCTATAAAATTGCCGGTCAGTCCTTGCTTAAGTATCGTCCGCTATCAAATTACGAACGGCAAAGTCAACTGAGAACTATTTTTTTCGAAACTGATAAAGTACTTCTTAGCGAGTGGAATAGCGATCCGGCGTTTGAAGCCGTTCACCCGCAGAAGATATTGCAGAAATGGCTGGGGTTTCGGCTGGATGCAGGTGGAAATATCGAACGCTTCCTACAAGATACTTGCCACGTCAACCCAGATATTGCCGGGTTACTCATCAATGGACACGTGTTTCCCAATCCCTTGACCTACGCGCGCAAGTCTGAACAGTGGGGCAAGGCTCGGTCTATCGATATTGCCAGCGGATTCATCCATGGCGACTTGAATACCAACAATATTCTCGTCAAGTTTTCGGAGGACAAAGAATCTCTTGAAGGCTACTATCTGATTGACTTCGCTCTCTTCAAGGACCGAATGCCGCTGTTTTATGATCAGCGGTATTTAGAAATGTCCTACCTAACGCAGGCCATGTCGCGCATCTCGTTTGCGAAGTGCATAGATTTTCTTACATTGTTGGCTGTCGCGGATGTTCCGGATCCTCATAAGGTGCCGATCGAGATGTCAGGCGTCTGTGCGGTCATTGGGTCTGCCCGAAACACATTTGGTACCTGGGTACAGGACAATCATCCGAGTCTTCATGATGACCTTTGGGGCCAGTACTGGCTGGCGGGAGTCGCGTCGGGGCTGGGTTATTGCCACAAGCTGGGGATGTCTGATGAACAACGCTTGGCTGGATTGATCTACGCGGCTACCAATCTCAAACGGTACACCGCGACATTCCACTTGCCGGCACCCACAAATGTCGAGCCGCTTTACGACGCGAACCACGCCGACTCACGCTCTTCCACGACACGCACACCGAAGCATAACCTTCCCGGCCAGCCCACTCCTTTCATCGGGCGGCAGTCGGAGGTAGCCGCTGTAAAAGACCTCCTGATTCGCGACCAACAGTATGTACGGTTGGTAACCCTGACAGGCCCCGGCGGTACCGGAAAGACTCGATTAGCCGTCCAGGCCGCGGCGGATCTCTTCAATCACTTCGGGGACGGCGTCTATTTTGTTGACCTTGCACCCATTCGCGATCCTGAGTCTGTGCTGACAACGATTGCCCGGACTGTGGGCATCAGAGAAACTAGCGATCGTTCGTTACTCGAGGAGCTTAAAGGGCAATTGCAGTCAAAAGCCATGCTGCTGCTGCTCGATAACTTCGAGCAGGTCACTGCTGCGGCCCCAAGGATAGGAGAGTTGCTACAAGACTGCCCGCATGTGAAACTGCTGGTAACCAGCCGCGAACCGCTGCACCTTCGAGGTGAGCATATTCACCCAGTGCCTCCGCTCGCTCTCCCGCGTGCGGATCTCAAGCAGCAATCCGTAGAACAATTGACTCAGTGTGAAGCGCTGCGACTGTTTATCGAACGCGTTATGGCGGTCAAGCCGGATTTTGAAGTGACAAAGGAAAACGCCGCGGCTGTTGCTGAGATCTGTTTCCGGCTGGACGGCTTGCCGCTTGCAATCGAGTTGGCCGCGGCACGAATCAGGCTGTTCTCGCCTCGATCCTTGCTTGAGCGAGTAGGCGGTCGGCTGCAACTGCTTCGGGGCGGGGCGCGGGATCTGCCTATTCGACAACAGACTCTGCGCGACACCATTGACTGGAGCTATGAACTGCTCGGCAATGGCGAGCAAAGATTGTTTGCGCTGCTCTCTGTGTTCGCAGGCTGCACATTCGAAGCGGTTGAGGGAGTGACGGACCGGATGGATCATCATCTCGATGGAATGAGACTGGATGTTCTCGAAGGAGTAGCTTCTCTCCTGGATAAAAGCCTGATTCGACAGACGGATCAGGAGACCGGAGAGGCTCGATTGTTGATGCTGGAAACCATTCGCGAGTACGCGATGGAACGGCTTGAGCAAGATTCAGAGTTCAGCACAGCGGCTCGCCGGGCACATGCCATCTACTTCGCCGACTTTGCGCAGCGGGAATGGGAACGCCTGAGTGGCGATGGTCGGGAGGCTGCCTTATGGGAGATGGAATGTGATATCGAGAACCTCCGGATTTCTTGGCACTACTGGGTGGAGAGAAAGGATCTGGAACAACTCAATAAGTTTGTCAACAGTCTCTTGTTGTTGTATGACGCGCGCGGTTGGTATCACGCGACTGTGGGACTTACCAATGATTTACTGAACGTCCTGGCTGCCACTCCCTCCACACCAGAACGCGTAGTACAGCAGATTATGTTGCAAACCAGCCTGGCTCGCGCGCTGATGGCAACCAAAGGATATACCGAAGAGGCTGAGCAGGCATACGTCCGCGCGCTGGAGCTCTTTGAGAGCGCTGGCGAAATACCTCAATTGTTCACCGTTCTGCGCGGGCTGGCCTCTCTTTACAACTTTCGTAATGAACCTGATAAGGCCATGCAGCTGGGTGAGCGCATGTTGGATCTGGCCGAGCGTCTCGACGATGTGGATATGAAAATTGAGGGACTTCTGGTTACTGGCTATAACGTAGCGTTTGGCGCGAATCCACAACTGGGTCTCGAACTGATCGACAAGGGAATCGCCCTGTCTAACTCCCAACGTCGACCCCCCCGGGGAATCGGTATGGGACCCAATCCGGTAGTTGTAGGTCTCAACGCATCGGCTTTATTCCTTTGGGCTGGCGGCTATCCCGATCGCGCCTCCAATCGTGCGGCCGAGGCGATAGCGCTGGCGCAAAGACTGAATCACCCTTACAGCCTCACCTATGCCCAGTTCCACAACGGTTTGCTCCATATGTGGCTGAGGAATTACGAAGTTTCTCGGGACAGCGCCCAAACCGTAATGGAACTCGCCGAGGTGTACGGGTTCCAAATTTGGAGCGCGGTTGGCTCCTGCCTGCGTGGTGCCGCCTTGGTCAACACCGGAGGGATAGCCGAGGGTATTGCGCTGACCGAACAAGGGCTGAAGGCGTATCGCGGGCTCAAAACCCCTCCGGTCTTTTGGCCGATGCTTCTGCATCTTTGTGCGTGCGCCTATGGCGCAGCCTCAAGACCAGAAGATGGGTTACCTCTGCTCGATGAGGCAATAGCATCGGTGAAGGGTAGCTCAAGTTCCTCTGACAGCTTAACTCCTGAGTTTTTGATTCTGAAGGGTGACCTGCTCCTAGCGCTGTCAGCCGACAATACGGTTGATGCAGAATCTCATTATCAAAGTGCCGTGAATAGTGCGCGGGAAGTGGGCGCAGCAATGGTAGAACTACAGGCGGCGATGAGATTGAGCCGTTTGTGGCAGAAACAAGGCAAATCCGAACAGGCGCGAGAATTGTTGAGCGCCGCGTACTCAAAAATCACCGGAGGCTCCACTACCGCGGACATGAAGGACGCCACAGCCCTTCTCGACACATTGTCGTCATGACGCTGAATGCTCAAGAAATACCGATTGGCGCAACCGATGAATTGAGCCTACGCGTAAGTGTGTCCACACTGGTAAGAGTTCTGCTCAAAAATCCCAATAATGATGAATTGATGTTAGCGCTTGAGCGTCGGGCGACTCTGCGTCGACCAGAAAGTGACGGGGCAGTTCGGGTAAAATCTCAACCCTTTGGCGGAGCGATCCGTATATTTGACTTGCTCGCGATGCGCGATCTGCTCGGCGACTTTCACTTTGACAGCGATCGCTCACGAGCCGAACAGGATTTCCGCATCTTTATTCGACCATCAGCCTGGTCATCGCTCCGCGAGTTTTGTCTGGAGCACATCAGTCTTGACAACGATCTTATTCTCGAGACCAGTCCAACGCGGGAGCTGGTCGAGGAGTTTGCCGAGACTTTAAGCATCGATTTGAGGCCGGACCAGTATGTTTGTCAGCCAGTAACAACCGTGGTCGAGAATCGAGCGACGTCGACGGAGAACATATACGCGAGCGGAACACCTACGGTTAGGGTCTACCGAGTCTACGAAGCGTCCATCACAGATGTGTCTTTGACACATGTCGTGTTGAAAAAGAGTGTGGGCCTGTCTCAACAGAGTCTTAGTGAATTGGCAATTGCAGATGCTCAAAGGGGTGGAAAGGGAAAGGCAAATGCCGTTTTGGCGCTGCCATGGAAACGCCTCCAAGATACTTATCGAGCAATGTTGCCAACAGAACGCAACGCTCCTATTGTGTTTGAGGAGAATAAATTGGATTCGAGTGTCGCTGCGATCTTGGAGGAAATTACCGTTCCACGATATCAAAGTGTGTGATTGGTGCACTGTGCGAACTTCACCGAGGACTTGGCGAGTCGTTGAGTCGTTTGGCTTCGGTGCGGTCTCATCTCACGTGCACGCAACCCGGTCTTGCTGAACTGTACAGGCCGCACGCCACTGGACGGCCCTCGATCGAGCCCCACCCGGACGGGGGCATCAGGCAGACGCCAGACTCGGCGGTCCGAACCCGCCCACACCTGGTGGCTGACGACCACGGACAGGAGTCCATCGCTGGGACCGGTCGCGCCCTAGCTGCCGACACAGCGCTCGGTCGGGCGGACCGCCGCCATGCCTCGTGTATCGCCTCAACGCACGGAAAGCGACTGCAGCCGCGACGCATGCCCCACGCTGCGCAACGGCTGGCAACACTGCTGAAACGCGATCTAGAGCAGACAGCGAAGCGGCCGCAGAGATGGAATCTGCGGCCGCTTCGTTGTGCTGTGGCGCTACAGCCCAGCCGCGCGGCGCGCGGCCAGCTCAATTTGCGCCGCACCCAGGACGCGTACGATCGCCGCGATAGTCGCCGTAAGCTTCGCGGGATCGGTGACGGTCGGCTGTGGTGGCCACTTGATCAGTATCGCGGCGGGCGTGTCGGGTGGCTGGACGAGCTCGACAACGAGTCGATCGGATTGCGTCACCGAACCAACCGCCAGGAATCGATCTGAGTCGCTCGACAGCGGGTTGTCCACAGGCCTGAGTTTTCCCACGAGATTAGTTTTCCACAGATTCGGATAATTTGTCCTCTACCGAGCAGAAAGCCATCAAATCTCTCGCACATGCGCGAGGTGTTGCCGACAATTGCCTGAACAGCATGAGCCACTGCGGGGGTGCGCTCTGCTGCGACGAATCGCGGCAGCGGTGGGTACGGCGGTTGATGGCGTCAAGGGCGGTGAGTGGACGGGGAGATCAAGATAGAGGCGAAGCAGAAGTTGCTCGCCCTGGGTCGAAACCAAAGTTCGGCCTTCATTGACTGGGCCATCGAGGAGATCGCATCTGCGCGACCTGAGACGTTCTGCGTGACCGGCAGGTAGGGTGCTACCGCCTGGCTGGCTGACTCGGGGCTGAGGACGGCTCGCGTGAGCTGTCGGCCCGGCGTAGAGCAAGGACCATGCGGTGCGCAGTGATCAGCACGGCGAGCCACGCCAGGCCGAGGAACCAGGCGAAGATAACATCGGTCAGCCAGTGGTGGCCGAGGAAGATCCTGCTGAACCCCATTGCCGCAGCCCAGGCGACAGCCAGGACGACACATAGAGCGATGCCGAGGCGGCTGGTGAGCCGGCTCGCGACGAGATAGGCCACCGTGCCAGCGATGACGGTGCTATTCAGCGTGTGACCAGAAGGGAAGGAAAAAGCGTGCTCGTACGGTGGCACGGCGTCGCTGAGCGGCGGCCGCGCCCTGCCGACGATCGCCTTGCCGACGGTGGTGAAGGTGAGTGAGCCGGCGACCGCGATGGTCATCAGGATCAGCGGGGTGGGGGAGCGCCACCGCCAAACCATCAATAGCGTGACGGTGCTGGCGATCAGGGTCATGCCGAGCAGGCCGCCGAGATGGGTGAACACGGTGAGAGCCTGGTTGGCGAGCGGCGTGCGCATAGCGATGACATGGTCGAGGGTGGGCTGGTCGAGGCCGGAAACTCCGTCTTCCTCGGCGACCGCGTCGTAGATCCCGGCGCTGGCTGCGGTGAGGGCGAGGATCACTAGCCCGCCCACAATGGCGGTGACCGCAAGGAGTGCGTTCGCAGTGAGGTAGCGGGTGAGCTGTCCCAGGGGGCCAATGTCGGGACGAGAGGCAGGCGTCATGTTCGGGTTGACTCCTGCCCGGATCGGGTTGGGTGAGGCGGTACTCCAAACCGCGGACGGTGGTGAGGGTCGGCAAGGCAAGGTCGGGGATGTGGTGATCTTGCGCGGCGTTGCTGGGTTGCCGAATGGGGGCGGCCGTCAAGGTCAGGAAGGTCAAGGCCGAGCAGAACGACTCCCGGTTTGAGTTGCGCGGGCCACCGCGGCGCCGCAGATCCTGCACCAAGTTGTCGCGTAGCCATGGCCTTGCAGGCCGTGGTGGAGGTGGTGCCCAATGGTGGGGTCGTCTTCCGCAATCAGCACTGCCGGCAACGCGACGGGTTCGTCCGGCTCATGCGGCCGAGCCTACGGTACGTCATGCCCTGCGCTGAGTTGGTGTGACTATGCATCCATCGAGGAAGGCCACGAGGTGTGTTCGAGGCTACGGGCTCTCGGCGTGATGCTGCGAGTGTGATCTTCATTCTGCCCGCTATCGGGTGGTCGACGTGGCGAGAAGGGATGAAGACTCACACCGTCGGGAGCAACTACCCTGGGCCAATGCCGTTGAAGGCTGACCTAGCTGAGCTGGCGGACTGGGTGGAGGGGCTCTCTGCGGCGGCGCACAAGGCTCGAGACGAAGGCAACATAACGCTGGCCGAAGCGCTGGAGAGCACCCGCTTCGAGGTCTATCAGGGTTACCTCGAGGAGCTACACCAGCAACAGAGCCAAACAGTTGATGATCAAGAAGCTAACAAGCTCGATGCTTCAAGACGTTAGTGGCAAACAAGGTCGTCAACTATTGAATCGTCGGAACGTTGAAGTATGCGCCGCCCGCCCCGCTGGTCGGGGGTACGGCGCTCTTGGGCCCCGGCTGATACAGGTCCGCGTGGACTGGGCCACCCCGCAGATCGCGAATCGGCGCCGGATCGCCTTTGCGGCCTCAACGCGGCTCAAAGCTTACGGACACAAGATCGCGGCAATTGAACCGCTAACGCCGCGCGTCCTTGTTCAGCGCCTTTTCGATGCCGGTCTGGGCGGCCGCAGCCTCGGCCTTGGCATCGTTGACCGCCGCTTCGGCCAACTCCGCGACCCGTTCAGCGGCTGCGACTGCGTCGAGGCTCGGTGGACCGCCGGAGGTCAGCTCGCGACTGCGCTCCTGGTCTTCGATCTCTGACGCCGGGCTATCGGCTTTGCCCTTGTCGGTCGCGGGAGCGCCCATCCGGGAGTAGTCGCCAAAGGCCTCAGTGACGGTGCGGATCGCCTGGGTGAGCTCACCGGGGATGACCCAGAAGGTGTTACCACCTCTTGCCAGGTGAGGCAGCATCTCCAGGTACTTGTAGGCCAGCACCTTGGGATCTGCGTTGTTGCGGTGGACGGCCTGGAAAACCAGGTCGACGGCCCTGGCCTCACCGTCGGCACGGAGGATCGCGGCCTGCTGGTCGCCTTGAGCCACCAAGATCTCCTGCTGGCGGGTCCCTTCGGCGGTGAGGATCTTGGACTGCCGTTCCCCTTCCGCGTGCAGAATGGCTGCGCGCTTGTCGCGCTCGGCCCGCATCTGCTTTTCCATGGCCTCCTTGATGGTGATCGGCGGGTCGATCGCCTTGATCTCGACCCGGTTCACTCGGATTCCCCACTTGCCTGTCGCCTCGTCCAGCACAATGCGCAGCCGAGTGTTGATTTCCTCACGTGAGGTCAGCGTCTGCTCCAGATCCATGCTGCCGATGACGTTGCGCAACGTGGTGACCGTGAGCTGGTCAATGGCCTGGAGATAGTCCGCGATCTCGTACGCGGCCGCCCGAGGGTCGGTGATCTGGTAGTACAACACCGTGTCGATGTTGACCACCAGGTTATCCTCGGTGATCACTGGCTTCGGCTGCGATGAGAACACTTGCTCCCGTACGTCGAGCTTGGTGTTGATCCGATCCGCCAACGGGATGATGAAGTTCAGACCCGGCTGCAACGTCGTCCGGTAGCGACCGAACCGCTCGACGTTGTAGCGGCGTGCTTGTGGGACGATGCGCACGGCTGACATCACCACAAACACCATCAGGGCCGCCACGATGATGATCGGGACTAAAAGGTTCAAATCCATATCTCCTCCACCGTCGTCTCAGAGGTGTGTGCTCACGGCAGAAGCTCCCGGGGATACACGATCGCCGTCGCGCCCTCGATCTCCATGACATCCACCAGCGTTCCCGCCGGGATCACCTGGTCCTCATCGAGCGCACGCGCCGACCACACCTCGCCGGAGAGCTTGATGAGCCCCTGAGTGCCGGTAACCTCCTCGATAACCACGGCCTTCTTTCCGACGAGCGCGTAGCTGCCTTCGCGCACCAGTGGAGGATGGGTCATCTGCCGTCTCGCGATCGGCCGCACGATCAGTAGCCCCACCGAACCTGTGAGCGCGAAGGCGAGGACTTGCGCCAGCAGGGGGCCACCCATACCGGCGACGATCGCGGCGACGAGCGCTGCGGCGGCGAGCAACCCGAACGCCAGGGTGAGCGTGAAGTACTCTGCGACGCCCAAGGCCACAGCCGCTACCAACCACGCGATCCACGTCATGAAAGCGGCCCTCCCCTCCAAACGGTTACCTCGAAGCTACCTCGCCCGAATGCCGGCAGCACACGACCCATGCCAGCAAAATCACGAGTCGTCTTGCTGGTGGGCGATATGGGATTTGAATGGCGTTGAGCAGGAGATCGAACAGAATGCGCCGGCCGTTGCCTCGGCGATGAAGCAGGTCGTCGCTGCGACTGAGGCGGTCTCCTCGACGCAGAGCCAGAGTTGCCCTGGGAACTAACCGAACACCTGCCGGGAGGCCGTGCGGTCGTAGCGTTCCTGCGCGCATTGCCGGTCGCGCCGGAGGAGATCTATGGTGCGTGTCAGGATCACCGGAGAACACAGTCCACATGGGCCGCAGTCCGCACGGTGAGGGTCGCCCTGGCCGAGTCCTGCCAATCTTCTTGGCCGCTCCGACGCGATTCTTTGTGAAGGCCGACGACCCGCAAGGCCTGGGTCATTCCCTCGGAAGCCAGCTCGTCCAAATCATTGCCCGACGTGGCCTGGCCGCCGCCGTGGCGATTGGGACGCCGCCTGACGCGGTGCCCCAAGTCTCGCAATGCAGGGTTAGAGGGCGCGGCGTTGAGCAACCATGGGGCACAGGAAGGGATCCTTGCCGCGTAGTCCGACGGTGTTGAGGTAGCCGATGACGATGCGGTAGGACTGCCAAAGCGTGGTGCGGGTGTATGGGACGCCTTGGGCCGCGCAGTAGGCGGCGACGAGAGGCTGCGCCTTACGCAGATGGGGTCGCGCCATGGAGGGGAACAGGTGGTGCTCGATCTGATAGTTCAGCCCACCCATGAATACCGAGATCGGCGGTCCGCCGCTGATGTTGCGGCTCATCAGGACCTGGCGGCGTAGGAAATCCAGTTTCAATTTAGGCGACACCAGCGGCATGCCGACGTGGTTTGGCGCGAATGAGGAGCCCATGTACAGGCCGAATACGGCCACCTGCACCCCGAGGAACGCGAATGCTTTCTCTGGGGGCAGGACGAGGAACACTAGGAGGGCCAGTCCTCCGAGGCGGAGCGTGAGGAGGCTGATCTCGACCCAGCGACGCTGAATCTTGTCCCGGCTGATGACGCGGCGGATCCCGTCGGTGTGCAACGAGGCGCCTTCGAGCAGCAGGATCGGGAAGAAGTACCAGCCTTGATGGGCCACCAGCCACCTCATCAGCCGGCTACGGTGCCTGGTCGCTCGTTCGGGTGTGAATGCGATCGCGGTCAACGCGACGTCCGGGTCGGCTCCTACCTTGTTCGGGTTCGCATGGTGGCGGTTGTGTTTGCTTTGCCACCAGCCGTAGCTGATCCCCACGAAGAGGTTCGCGATGATCAGGCTGACCCAGTCGTTCCAGCGGCCGGATTTGAATATCTGACGATGTGCGGCGTCATGGCCCAAGAACGAGATCTGGGTCATCACAATCGCGAGGACTCCGGCGTTGGCGAGCTGCCACCAGCTGTCGCCGATCAGGATGAAGCCCACGACCCAGGCGGCGAGGATGAGCACGGTGCCGATGAGCTTGGTCCAGTAGTAGCCATAGCGGCGGCGCATCAAGCCCATCTCGTGGATGCTGCGGGTCAGCGCGGTGAAGGAACTGCCTGCCTTGTCACGTGTGGGTGAGGTTGGCGCGTCGGATGGCGAAGGCTGGTTAGGCGATCGCAGGTTCGCTGGTGGGCCCGGATCCGGGCGTTCACGGGTGGCGGTGGGGGTTAGGAGGGTGGTCATTGCGGGGGACCCAAATTTCAATCAAAGTCCCGGAGTCTGCCTGGGCGGAAGCGTCTGCTCATGGAGTCGCGGCATATGCGTGATCGGCGGCTCCGGCCCCAGGCCGGCTGTCTAGTTCAGCTTCCTCAGTCTAGTCGATGAACGCCGCCGTGACGATTCGGCTGCACTACCGAGGTGGACCTATGTCGTGCCTCCTAACCTCCTTTACGGTTCGCGCTGCCGCTCTCCGCCATACTCAAGCGCTCATGCTTCCGTGACCGGAGGCCCTCGTGCAGCCATAGGCTGGGTCATGTCGACCGAGCGCCTGAAAGGAGATGGAGTGTCTCTGACCGAGTTGCGTATGCGTGACGGACAGGCCACAACGGTTCCCGACGAGGCCATTACGGCTCTGGCGGAGGTGTTGCGAGGTAGGTTGGTGCAGCCCTCGGATGCGGACTATGAGGATGCCCGCGCCGTGTGGAACGGCATGGTCGACAGACACCCAGCGCTCATCGTCCAGTGTGCTGGGGTCGCCGATGTCGTCACATCGGTGAACTTCGCCAAGGAGCACGATCTGCTCGTTGCCGTCCGAGGTGGAGGCCACAACGCCGCTGGAAACGCGGTGTGCGACGGCGGGCTCGTGATTGACCTATCCCTTATGAAGGGTGTTCGAGTCGATCCCCTCACCCACACGGTCCGGGCAGAAGGTGGCGTCACCATTGGTGACCTTGACCACGAGTCGCAGGCATTCGGGCTGGCCGTACCCATGGGTGTCGTCACCGAGACGGGAATCGCTGGTTTGACGCTGGCAGGGGGCATCGGTTGGCTCCGCCGGAAATACGGACTTAGTTGTGACAATCTCATATCTGCCGATGTCGTAACTGCTACCGGCGAACTCGTCACAGCGAGCAGCGAAAACAACGCCGACTTGCTGTGGGCGTTGCAGGGTGGCGGCGGCAACTTTGGTGTTGTCACCTCATTCGAGTTCCGGGCCTATCCGGTCGGCCCAGACGTGTTCTTCGCCTTCGTCATTCATCCGGGCACGGGAAGGGATGCTCAAGCGGCACTGCAGTTCTACGGCGAATGGAGCCGAGCGGCATCGGATGACATCAGTTCCTTCGCCATCCTCTGGCATGCGCCAGAGATCGAGGAGATTCCGGCCGAGCACCACGGCGCACCGATTGTCGTTTTCCTTGCGATGTATGCCGGTGAGGCGGGGGAGGGTGAAGCAGCCTTGCAGTCGTTGCGGGACTACGGCTCACCAATCGCTGATCTGAGTCAAGCGACCGCTTACCTTGAGGTGCAACGTTTCTTCGACGCCGACTACCCGGCGCATGAGATGCGCTACTACTGGAAGTCCAGGTACCTCAACGAATTGTCTTCGGAGGCGATGGACGCCCTCATCCGGCTCAACGACGCCAGTCCGTCACACCACTCCACCCTGGATGTTTGGCAACTAGGTGGGGCCCTCAGCCGCGTACCGCCTCAGAACACTGCCTTCGGTGATCGTTCGGCGCCGTACCTCATCGGAATCGAGGCCAACTGGGTGCGCCCGGAGGATGACGCGGCTTGCATCGAATGGGGGAGGGAAGTCTTTCGTGCGCTCGAGCCATTCTCCAGTGATCGCGAGTACTTCAACTTCCCCGGCTTGTATGAAGAGGGGGACCAGTCCGTCAGGGATACGTTTGGTGCGAATCTAGGACGCTTGCAGTCGGTGAAGCGGAAGTACGACCCAGACAACCTCTTCCGGCTCAATCACAATATTCCGCCAGCTGACCGCTCCAGCTGAGTCAAGCGAATTCGTGGGAACCGCTGACGACCCCGCGGCGCGGAGGGACCAGCCTTGCCCAAGACCGGTCACCGCGCCTGCGCTCGGGCACGGAGGTAGCTCCCTTGTGCACTCGGCAGCACACCACCCACCGCCAAGGATCGTCGTTGACGATGCGTCGTGCATCGCCGTAGCTTTGGCCCGTGGCGAGCAGCACCGCAGGCGCTGCGGTGAGGGGCCAGGCGCTCCGCCGTGCTGGAACGCTTGCCGGCCTTCTGGCGGGACCGTTCTTCTTAATTTCGGTGGGATTGAACACCTGGGCCTGCATTGACTATCTCCAGAACCTTGGCTGGGAGTTCGTCGGCGGCCGGCAGGTCCCGTGGCCGAGTTCGTTGGCACGCGGCCCGTACGGTTGGGCGCAAGTTGCGACCTTTGTTATCACGGGCCTGATGATCGTGATCCTCGCCGTCGCTGTGCGCGATGAGCTGCCGCGCAGAAGGGCGAGCAGTGTCGCGGCCGTGCTGCTCGCCTTGCTTGGGGTGGCGCTGATCCTTGCCGCTTTTAGGGTCGATACGCCGATGCTGCGCGGCGGGAATCCCCACACCTGGAACGGCTGGCTGCACGGGATGGCGTTCCTGTTGATCATCGCCATGGGTGTTCTCGCGCCTCTCACAATGGCTCTCGCGGTGCGCGGCGACCCCAGCTGGCGGCCTATCGCGATCGTTTCCCTCGCGGCCTGTGCACTCTTCGTTGTCTTTCTGCTCTTGCCCTGGGGGAACGCCTCATTCCTGCTGGCGATCATCACCCTCTTCGCCTGGCTCGCAGCAGTTGCTGTACGCCTAGGGAAGTACCAACAGTCGCAGCAAGATCAACAAGCGACATAGCCAATCAAGGTGTCCAGTCCGCGGTCGCGCTCGTCGGCGTCCTGCAGCGGCGGAGCGGTGACTGGCCGCGATCCGTGTGTCCGAGCTGTCACACTATCCGCCCGGAGGTAGCCCTCCTCGTGCGAAACTGTGCCCAGGCTTTTAGCCAGGAGTTATCGATGTCTCAGCCGCCCGAGCAGCCGTACCCCGCCCAGGGGCCGACCCTCCAGGAGCCCAACCTGGCGGAGGAGGAGATACCGACACAGCGTCTCCCTCGGGTGCAGATCACACAGCCGTTGTCCGCACAGCAGATGACGGACACAGCTAGCGATCCAGCAGCCGCCGACCCAGAGGAGATACCGACGCAGCGGCTCCCTTGGGTGCAGATCACACAGCCGTTGTCCACACAGCAGATGACGGACACAGCTAGCGATCCAGCAGCCGCCGACCCAGAGGAGATACCGACGCAGCGGCTCCCTCGGGTGCAGATCACACAGCCGTTGTCCACACAAGAGACGGCCGACCCAAGAGCTGCTGACCCA
>DASUYM010000100.1:0-4423 GCA_036377435.1 Propionibacteriaceae bacterium | reverse complement strand
ATAGGGGCCATCACGTTTGGCCGAGCGGACGCGAGTCGAGTTCTGTTGTGGTTGGCTGGAGGCACCAACCGCGGTGAGTCTAACCCCCTTGAGGGTTCTGGCCGCCAGTCCGGGCCCTAAACCGTCAGACCAGTGACTGATCACGCCTAGGACAAGTGTCATCACACCCCGCATAGGTGGAAGAACAATTTCAGCAAGGTCACGTACATGTTGTGTGCGGATGCGGCAACGGAGAGCCAGCTGCAACGCCAGAAACCGCTGGCCCGCCGACGACCCCGACTCATTCATGCGCGCTAGTCGGGAAGTGGCAGCGGGTCAACAAGTGCGAGGAATTGGTGCAGGCGCTCAAACAGGCTGGACTGGAAAAAGGCGATCCCGGCAGACGCTGTGTCCTGTCCCGGCTGATGGTTGACACGCCACCATATGGCTGCCTTGACGTAATCGGCGCGGCTTGTTCTGAGTACCTGGGTATTCGACATAGCGCTACGCCTTCCATGTGCGAGCGGTGTCTTCGGGTCACTCATGATCTGGTGGGTGCAACCCTCAGGGCGTGCCAGCCGAGAATCATGAAGGCAGAACCAAGCATGATCTGCCCGATGGATTCTGCGAACGTTCCTTCCGTAGGAGGAAGAAAAATGGTGACCGGAATTGAGACGATCAACAATCCCGCCGCCCATCGCGGATAAACACCCGCTTTTAACGTCGCCAGACCGAAGAGGACTATTCCGATACCGAAGACAGGGACGGACAGGGTTATGCCAGTTGTCAGGTGTGGTGCCGCCACCTGTCCTGTGACTACATTCGGGGCTACCCGTGCCAAAGTGGGCCACACAAACACCTCAGCCCAAGCATTCCCGACGAGCAGAGCTGTACCGAAGAACGCCACGATGAAACCCCATAGACCGAAGGTGCCGGCCGCGATCGACTGCCGGTTGTACAGGGCGAGCAAGGCCCAGAGGAATAGAACGGCGCTGAGCAGACGCAGGCCGGAGGAGACCAGATACGAAGCGGTCAAATCCGCTCCAGCAACGCCTAGGTTCTCGTAGGGAACAACGAGCCACTCCAACAGGAACGAGATGACCAGTGCTGCACCGCCGACTATCGCCCCCCAAGCGCCAGCTGCGATAAATGCGGAGAGACGATCTGAGGCGGGCATGGCTGTTTCTCTGCGTACCGTCACCGTCGATTACTCCTCGGAACTAAATGAATCCAGCACGTCTGCGACGTCTACCACAACGTATCGCCGGCCCCGCTCAAGGGCAGCACCGCTGGAGGCGGGCCGGACCCGTTTCCTGCGGACAGCAACCTCGTCGGCCTGATCGATCGATATGTCCGAGTTATCACCGGGGCACCCCCCCGCCGGGCCGTCGCCGAGTGCCGCTTGGACTCGCTGACGACGCCTCGGAGTTCTGCCATAGCCCGAGATGCGACAGCGCGGCTAAGTCTCTAGTTGTGCGCGACGCTGGTTGCGTTGAGCTCGCGAACGCTCATGCACAGAACCGATACATGGCTGACGAATGTCCCTTCGGTGGTCGAACCTTCGATGCCATCCACATCGACACCCCACCCTCGACGTCGACACTGATGGCTGGCATCGTGGCCTCGACGCGATCGCCGCCTGTGGCCGGCCCCGTGGCTGCGCTGTACCGTCTGGACAGGCGATGGCCTGCTGAATTTCCTCGCCAGCTTGACCAGGATTGTGAGCATTGCTGGCCTGATGCGGAGTCTGGATTACTCGATGCGCTCGCCTCGCCGCGGCGGGTCAGGAGGTCTCAGAGGCAGGGGGTACGCCGGTCGAAATCGCAGCATGAGTGCTCGATGTGCTGTCGCGCTCGGGCTTGCAGGCGAGGGCCCGGCCATCACACTCCGAACATGGTCGCCTGCCAGAAATCCTCAGTGCTTAAACGGCGGAACCATGGGACGGCACGGATCGCGGGCAAGAGACGGGTAAAAGCGACTCGGCAAGGTCGCAGGCGGAATACTGCTCGCTCTCGGCGCAGTCGGTGGAGTGTCAGCCATCGTGCAGATAATCGGAACCGACGACGACAAGCCGGGAGTCGTGGTCGTTCAGCAAGATCAGCCGGGTGGGCAGGAGCGACCCGCCGACCATCCGACGGTAGGCGTGCAGGCTCCGGGACCCTGTGTAGGTCGCCAGGCCAGGTCGGGCCGAGAGAGCTATCTGGTACGTCTCAGCGCGCGGTGGTCGGTCGGTGTAATGGCTGGCCGGGTGACAGACCGAGACTCCATTGAATTGAACACTCCTGGGTCGACAGAGATACGCGCGCCAATAGGTGGGAAATGAGGTAGCAAACGTAAAGGAGGGAACGATGACGGTCGAAGCAGGGGCGGCTGGTCCGCGAGTCGGGCCGGCGGTGGGCGCCGCCCTCAATCTCGGGACTGGCGGCATTTGCCTCATTGTTGGTGCAGTTGTCTTCGCCATATGGCGGCTGGTTCACGGCGATACCCCGGCCGCGGACGCCGAAGCGGCGTTGAACTTCGTGCGGAATCGGCCGATCTATCCGACTGTGCATCTCTTCGCCCTACTGGCCGCCTTGGTTGTCGTGATAGGGCTGCTCGCGCTGACCCGGTCATTTGACCGACCGGGGTCATGGTTGATCGGGCAGGCAGCCGTGGTCAGCGCAACGGTCGGGCTGGCCATCTTCGGCGTTGAGAGCACAAGCGAAGGCCTGGCTTTACCAGAACTGGCCGACGCCGCTTCGAAAGTCGAGCCCGCGCAACGCGTCGAATTTCTTCGGGCCGCCCATGCCGTGGCGGCAGCCACTCACGGACCCTCTCTGGTGGCGATGGCCTTGATGATCGGTGTTCCACTCCTGCTGCTCGGGATCGCGATGGTGCTTGATCGGTACCCGTCCTGGCTCGGCTGGACGGGGCTTGTGATCGGCGGCATCACAATGCTTGCTGCCGTCGGGCTGTTCCTCATCCCGAGCCTGTTTCCAGGCTTCCTCCTCTACGGGCTGCTGGGCTCGGTTATCGCGCAGCTATGGCTGGTGGCGACTGGAATCGTGATGCTGCGACGTGCTCGGGTAGCACCGCACACGACCACAACCGGGTAGGGAGCCTGACAACCGCCGCCACGATGGCCTGTCCGAGACTGGCGCTGCCACCGGCCGTTGCATTAGGTGCGCGCATTCGGCTCGCGTCACCCCGGGCAAATTTTCGGGCAAGCGTCTCCCGGTTGTCACTCAGCCACTCAAGGGTTGACCATTTACGAGGACAGACGAGGACAGGCTTCCTTGGCGTGTCCGACCTCGGGGCTTCAACGACTGTCGCCTGGGCGACAAGCCAGGTCGCCCACTCCTACCGAATGGGGGGCAGCCGGCCCGCACACCTTGAGGTAGTGGGCGGCAGAGTGAATGCTGTCGGCGTCCTTGTGGATGTCGGCTCGGCCATCGCCGTCGCCGTACCGAATCGGCCCCGCCGCCACCACGTCTATGACTCCCGCACCAAGCTCGACCGACCCGCCCGCACCCGGGCACACTGCTGCTCAAACACGCCGGCCCGACCGGCATCCTCTGGCCCGTGCCCGGATTGGATCAGTCGAGGGGCCACGCTGTTGCTTGAGGGCAGCGGTCAGCATCAGAAGGCGGCATGGGGACGCTCGGCGTCTGTAGATTGAGTAAATGGCGGCGGAGGGATTGACTCCTGAACGTGCTGGTGGTCGAGAACCTTGTCGAGGCGGCCTGTCGCTTACCCGAACAGGGTGTCACCGGTCGGTCATGCTTAGTTTCGGTTCCCTTTGACAACTTTTTCGTACGGCCAGCCGATGACTGATGTCAGTGCGAGGATGGCTGGCGCCGCCAGTGCTTGGCCGCCCCGGCGACACGTCGTTCGCCCACCGTCCAGAAGGACCGAAGAGCCATATGAGCAATGCCGTTCGCACCCGCTCCATGACCCGATGGATGCGCAGTGTCGCGATTCCCTTGCTGATCCTCACCACCTTGGTCGGGACACCGACGCCTGGAGTTGCCGCACCATCGGAGCACGCGAAGCACGGCGGCAGTGTGATCCTGCTGCCAGGGGCAACGTCAGCGGAGGGCATCGCGAAGGGCCGGGGTTCCACCTTCTACGCGGGCGATTTGTTCGCAGGCGACATCTTTCGAGGCGACGTCCAACGTGGCGCTGCGGAGATGGTCATCGATGCGCCTGCTGGTCGCATGGCAGTGGGCATGGTGTTCGATCGACGTCACGATCTGCTCTTCGTCGCCGGTGGCTTCACCGGACAGGCATATGTCTACGACACCGGGTCCGGCGCTACGGTCAGGTCCTATCAGTTAGCCGCCGGAAACTCGGTCATCAATGACGTCACGCTGACTGGTAGCGGGGCCTGGTTCACCGACTCGGCGAAGGCGGTGCTCTACTTCGTGCCGGTCAGCAAGACGGGCAAGCTGGGAGCTTCTCGGAC
>DASUYM010000099.1:0-4591 GCA_036377435.1 Propionibacteriaceae bacterium | reverse complement strand
CTGCACGAGCAGATGGTGGCCGCGGCCAGCAGCTATGAGCGACTCACCGAACTGCAGCGCGAGGTTGACCAGCTCGGGACCGTCAAGGTCGAGCTCGAAGCGGCCTGGCTGGAGGCGGCAGAGCTCTCCGGGTAGGCCGTCCCGCATGATCGTGCGCGTTTCGCCCGCGTCTTAGGGGGTCAAACGAGCACGATGTTGCCGCCTCGCCTACCTTGGCATTCGTGAAGGGCGCTCTAGAGCAGTTGGTGGACGCGCTCGGCGATGCGGTCCGGTCCGACCCGATCAGCTGCGAGAACTACCGCTACGACTGGACCCGCGACGCGACTGCCGGACTCCCCGTGGCGGTGGTCCGGCCCATCAGCACCGCAGAGGTACAGACCGCAATCCGATGGGCAGCCGAGCACCGCGTACCGGTGGTGCCGCGCGGGGCCGGCAGTGGCCTCTCAGGCGGATCGTCGGCAGTGAGCGGAGGCATCGTCCTGAGCTTGGAGCGAATGCGCTCGATCGAGATCGATTTAGCTGCCAAGGTCGCCGTCGTGGAGGCAGGTGCCTTCAATGCCGACGTGAAAGCCGCAGCCGCGCAGCACGGTCTCTGGTATCCGCCGGACCCGTCGTCGTACGAGATCTGCTCGATCGGCGGCAACATCGCAACCAACGCCGGCGGGCTGTGCTGTGTGAAGTACGGCGTCACGACGGATTACGTGCTAGGGCTCGACGTCGTGCTGGCGGATGGAACTCTGATCACCCTTGGTGGCAAGCGGATCAAGGACGTAGCCGGGCTCTCGTTGCTCAAGCTCTTCGTCGGTAGCGGGGGCACGCTCGGCATCATCACGCGCGCCGTCCTCCGCCTGATCCCGGCCCAAGGACCGCGATCCACCCTCGTTGCTTACTTCCCGACAGTGCAGGCCGCTGCCGATACCGTCGTAGCGATCGGCCGGACGCTGCGGGCCTCCATGATGGAGTTGATGGATCAGACCTCGATCAACGCGGTGGAGGACTACCACTCGATGGGGCTCGACCGTTCCGCCGGCGCCATGCTCATCGCGCAGTCTGATGCGCCCGGTGCCGCATGCGCAGCAGAGATCGAGTTCATGGAGACCGCCTGTAACACGGCCGGCGCCAAGGAGGTCTTCATCACCACCGACCAGGAGGAGGGTGAACTGTTCGTCGCTGCCCGCCGAGCCGGCTTTCCTGCGATCGAGGCTCGCGGCTCCATTCTGCTTGAGGACGTGGGCGTGCCGGTCCCGAGACTGCCCGAACTGTTGGCGGGCATCGCCGCAGTTGCGGAGCGGTACGCGGTCGAGGTTCCTGTGGTCGCGCACGCGGGAGATGGGAACGCTCACCCGATCATCGTCTTCGAGCGCGGCAACCCGGCGGCACGGGAGCGTGCCTACCTCGCTTTTAACGAGATCATGCACCTGGCGATCGAGCTCGGCGGCACCATCACCGGCGAACACGGTGTTGGGCGAGCGAAGAAGGCCGCTCTGCCCGACCAGCTCGGCCCTGATGTGATGGCGCTCTCATACAAGATCAAGAACGCCCTGGACCCACTCGGCATCCTCAACCCGGGAGCCATCTTCTAGTCGCTCACTCGGCCAATCCGCACGAACCCGGATCGCGCCCACCATGGAGCGAGAGAACCCTCTTCCGTCAGCGAGCGAGGACGAAGCAGGCGGGTTCCATGCGTGATCCCGCGCCGGACCCCCAGCGGCTTGCGCGCTGGGAGTGTTGCTGGACGACTCGCTCCTCCGACCGACTGGAAGGTCCAGAGCGATGCGCCGCTGGCAACGCGCGATGTGACCTCGCGAGACTGTGGGCTAGTGGCAGGTTTCCAGCGCCGAAACTTGTCAATCACCCGCACTTTCGTACCGGCAGCTGATCGTGGTGATCAACGCCGGTTGATCACCACGGTGCCAGCTGCAAGATCTTGGAGACCGCGACGATCCGTCGAGATGATCATCGCTGGCAGCGCGAGAGATACCAGGAATGCCCGGAGCAGCGCTCGCAGGAGGCCAAGCGGCTGCGCGTCAAGCCGTACCACGGCGATGCGGCTCAGCAGCTGCCCGAAGCTGCCGCCTGCCAGCCAGGACAGCACCGTGGATTCCACGAAGAAGACGGTCAAGATCATCCATGCCCGCCAGCCACCGCCAGTGAGAACCCCAGAGCCGAAGAATCCCACGGCGACCGCCATGCACGCGGCCCAGTCGATAATCAACGCACCGACTCGAGCCTTCCAGCTTGCGAGCGACCCGCGACCTTCCCGTGGCAGGCCGAGACGCTGTCCGGGATAGCCTTCGTCGGCCGAGGCTATGTCCGGTGCTTTGTCCGCCACGTGGCCGAGGTTACCTGTCACAGTCTCCGGTGAGGTCCAGCGTCACGAGCCCCGTGTTACATGCGTGAAACATTTGTGCAACTGGACAGAAATCGCATCTCCATTAGGCTTCCCAAAAAACCGAGAGCGGAGTATCGATCCGCGTTCGTCCAGCTTTTGGCTTGCTCAGCGCCGAGTACGATCAGGTGCTCAAGGTTGAGCAGGTTGTCCATTCGCGTGCCTTCAAAGCGCGTAACCACAGAGCGTGCCAAGGCACGACATACCTCACCGGAGGACAGATGTTCCAAGGAGCCGACGACCTGTTGGCCTATGTCAAGGATGAGGGCGTCGAGTTCATCGACATTCGCTTCTGCGACCTGCCCGGCATCATGCAGCACTTCACCGTGCCAGTGGGCACGTTCGGGCACGATTTCTTCGAGGATGGCGTCAACTTCGACGGTTCGTCGATCCGCGGCTTCCAGAAGATCCACGAGTCGGACATGGCCCTGTTTCCCGACCCCGCGACGGCCTACCTAGACCCGTTTCGCACGGCGAAGACACTATGCGTCAACTTTTTTGTGCACGACCCATTGACGAAGGAGCCCTATAGCCGCGACCCCCGCAACATCGCCCGTAAGGCGGAGAACTACCTGGCCTCTACCGGGATCGGCGACACCGCGTACTTCGCCCCCGAGGCCGAGTTCTACATGTTCGACGACATACGGTTCGAAACCAAGCAACAGACCGGCTATTACGCGATCGACTCCGTGGCGGGGGCCTGGAATACCGGCCGGATCGAGGACGGCGGCAACCGCGGCTACAAGGTTCGCTACAAGGGCGGCTACTTCCCGGTACCCCCCGTCGACCACTTCGCCGACCTACGCGACACCATCGTCAAGAATCTGGAGGCCTCCGGGCTCACCGTGGAGCGGGCGCACCACGAGGTCGGGACCGCCGGACAAGCCGAGATCAACTACAGCTATGCCACGATGCTGAAGGCCGGCGACGACCTGCAGAAGTACAAGTACATCGTCAAGAACACCGCCTGGGCAGCCGGGAAGACGGCAACCTTCATGCCAAAGCCGATCTTCGGTGACAACGGCTCGGGCATGCACGTTCACTCCTCGCTCTGGAACGAGGGTGAACCACTGTTCTATGACGAGGCCGGCTACGGCGGCCTGTCGGACGTCGCGCGCTGGTACATCGGCGGCATTCTCGAGCACGCCCCGTCGCTGCTAGCTTTCACCAATCCGACGACGAACTCTTACCACCGGTTGGTTCCTGGCTTCGAGGCGCCGGTCAATCTGGTTTACAGCTCCCGCAACCGGTCGGCCGCCATGCGGATCCCGATCACGGGCTCCAACCCGAAGGCCAAGCGCGTCGAGTTCCGCTGCCCGGATCCGTCCTCTAACCCCTACCTGGCCTTCGCGGCGATCCTGCTGGCCGGGGTTGACGGCATCCTGAACAAGACCGAACCGGCGGCACCCATCGACAAGGACCTGTACGAGCTGCCGCCGGAAGAGCACGCCTCCGTGAATACGGTTCCCGACAGCTTGGACGGAGTGCTCGACAACCTGGAAGCCGACCACGACTACCTGCTGGCTGGTGACGTGTTCACACCTGACCTGATCGAGACCTGGATCGAGTTGAAGCGCGAGGACATCGATGGCATGCGGCTGCGGCCACATCCCCACGAGTTTGAGCTCTACTACGACGTCTGATCCTCATCGTTCGCCGAAACCCCCGAATTCACGCGTGGATCCGGGGGTCTCGCGCTTCTGGGGGAGGCTCGATCGGGCCGGATTCCGCAGGGATTCCGCAGGAGATCCGCTCCAGATGCCGCCTGATGCCGATCAGGGAGTCAGCTCAACCACGATCTGGGCGGTGACCCAGAGTTCGCCTGGGCCGATCTGGGTGACAGCATCGACGACCACACAATCGTCCGCGAGCGGCACCTCATGCGTCTCCCCGACTCGTATCGAAGATTGTCTCTATAGATCTGGCTGAGGGCGCGCCAATCTTGGGTTTCGCCTCCTCGCACGCCGCACGCGTCTCGAGTGATGAGAGCCGCGCCTCCGGAAGCACTGCGGGCCACACACCGGGGTCCTCGTCCGCGTACGCGGAATCACCCTCGTGCGCGCAGAAGTCGATCTCCATGCCGAGCAGGTTGTCGCCGTCGCTCGGCGTCCGGACGCGGCGTCCCGTCCTGGTCGAAGTCGTCGCCGGGAGGGTTCGTTGCGCTATTTGTCAGGCGGGGATTACGGCGGCGCGGGCGACGGC
>DASUYM010000098.1:0-7855 GCA_036377435.1 Propionibacteriaceae bacterium | reverse complement strand
GCCGTCCAACCCGACCGCCAGCAACCAAGGATCCACAGTGGAAACACCGGGCAGACCGGCCGACCAGGCACGCCCACCACCGCAACCCCGGACGATCAAGATCAACTATGCGACACCAGAAGGCTGGTCGGTGGATCGAGGTTTAGGCGCAGGCCAAATACGACGAATTCAAAGCACTGACTCTGATCGTCTTCGCCTGAATGAAGTAAAGGTCCGTGCGCAATTGACCGTTCGGAACTGCCGGCGACCTGCCCTCAAATCCAGCAGCCCCTGGTGCACTCCTGTGAAAGCAGAGGCCGTGTATACGCCCGGCCATGCCATCCAGCGCACTCCTGGGCACCTGGTGAGCCATGACCGGGGTGATCTCGGAGGCTTAGTCTGTGGGCGACAACAACTGTTGGAATGTGCCATGGATGGGCGTTCGTCGGCCAACGGCCCGTCGAGTTGAGATTGAAGGGAGACCGATGAACCACCCAAGGCATTCCGATCCGGCAGAGCAGAGCGCATTCATGCGGCTGTTTTATCGCAACTGGCGACCGACGCGCCTTGGCCAGCGGGTCAACCGGGTTTCGGGCTGGTTGTCCGGTCTCGGGCTGCCGCCGAGGTTCCAGGCCGTCCTGGAAGTTCGTGGTCGCAGATCCGGCCGCAGACGCTCGAACCCCGTCGTGATCGCCACCGTGGGGGGCAAACGTTACCTCGTATCGATGCTCGGCCCTGGGTCTGATTGGGTGAAGAACGTCGAGGCAGCGCATGGCGACGCCGTTATCCGGCACGGACGTCGACGGCCGGTTCACCTCGTGGCAGTGCCGCCGGAGCAGAGGGCACCAATCCTGCGAGAGTACGTGCGCATCGCGTCGAGCGGCCGACAGCACTTCCCGCTGCCCGTCGGCGCGCCGCTGTCCGACTTCGAGGCGATCGCCGGTCGTTATCCGGTGTACCGGATCGATCTCACATGAAGTCGACTGCTCCTGGCGTGCCCTCTTCCAGCCGATGACCTTCGCCAGATCCCGCGGGTCGATCACGGTCTGGCTTCGGACGCATGCGCGAGCACCCCGACCTACCCGCACAGCAGCTCACGGTTGCCCCGACGAGCGGAGACGAGTTTGTCCCACGGCGGTCTGCCGACGGCGCTTCTCTGGGTCGACAGGCATAACCAGGGGAACGAATAACTCCGAAATGATCGGCAACAGCGGTTTCTGAAATAGTTCTTTCTGCTACGGCAGCGTTGAAGTGCCCTCACTTCCCTCACCAGATCACTCGAACCCACTGAGCGAAGAAACACCCGCTGCGCGGCGCGCGCAAGCCAGCACTAATGGGATCTCGACAGTCTTGAGTCGATAGACGATCACCTTGGATTCGGAAAGCATCTGTATAGAGTTTGAAGTGGACCCACGGCGGCGTGTTCCCGTACACGTGCGCCGCGAGGACTGGCCCTACCGCATACCGCACTCTGGCGCGTTTCGTCAGTAGGGCACTAACGCACTGAGGGTCAGATGCCAAGAAGCTTGATCGACGGTAAGGCCTGGATCTCACATGAGGTCGCGCGTCTGAGGCCGGCGACTCTGCTCGATGTCGGCCCGGGCCAGGGCACATATTCCGACCTGCTTCGCGGAGTCACGCCAGGGTCTTCGTGGAGCTGTGTCGAGATCTTCGAGCCATACGTGGAGATGTTTGAGTTGCGCCACAAATATGACGTGGTGCATCTGGTCGATATCCGCTCCTTCTCCTGGCCCACCAGGTACGACGTTGTAATCCTCGGCGATGTGCTTGAGCATCTAACGCTGGCCGACGCGTTGCGGGTGTGGGCCAGCGCCCGCGCACATGCCCGTCACATCGTGCTCTCGATCCCAATCGTGGAGTACCCGCAAGGTGTCCACTATGGCAACATTCATGAGACTCATCTGCACGTATGGAGCCATGAGTCGGTAGTCGGCCAGCTGGATGGAATTTGTCGATGGCAGCGGCACGCGGCGATAGGGGTTTACCTGGCGCATGGGACTTGTGAGGAAGTCATGTGGACGGCTTGATTCCGGCGCGCGACATCTCCGGACGGCGCCACACGACGTTCGGCGAACCGGCTTCCGACATACGGCACCTCATGATGCGACAGTCCTAAGCCTTGCGGAAGGTGCGCGTATGGCCCGTGGCCCAGTGTTGCAGGGGTTCTCGTTCTTCCCGCGGGGTGGCTCAGCGCAGGTCGTGCGCTACCTGACCGCCGCCCTGGTACAGGCCGGCTGGACACCACGGATCGTCACGGGCTCAGTGGGTGGCACTGGCAATCCGGGCCACGCTGCAACGTTTTTCGCCGGACTTCCGGTGTCGGCGGCCGACTTTACCCCGGCGCTAGATGCCTGGTTGCGCGGCGAGGACCCGATGGACCAGCCGGTGCCGCTGCATGCGTCATACGAGGACAAGCCTGGTGCCCCGGACCGTGTTCTCGCTGGGGTTTCACCCGAGCTGGGCGCGCGGCAGGTGGACTCCTGGCGGCGCCTGCTGGTCGGGCTACGCCCACTTGCCCCGGCGGTTCTCCACCTCCACCACCTCACGCCATTGCACGATGCCGCGGAAAGTGTCTGGCCTGATGTGCCGGTGGTTACGCACCTGCACGGGACTGAGCTGCTCATGCTGGAGCAGATCGAGCAGTACAGCGGTGGCGACCGCAAGGGATCGGTGATCGGGCTGCCAGCGTCGTGGAGGTATGCCGGATATTGGGCGGACCGGATGCGTGCGACTGCTCAGCGCAGCAGGCGCATCCTCGCCGTCTCTACAGACCAAGCTGCCCGCACGCTTCGCATCCTAGGAGTACCCGAGGATCGCGTAACTGTCGTACCCAATGGGGTTGACACGGAATACTTCCGGCGGCTCGACCTCACCGCGCGGGAGCGACTCGCGCTGCTGCGACGTTGGCTCGTCGATGACCCGCGTGGGTGGGACGAGAGCGGCCGTCCAGGTAGCGTTCGATACTCCTTGGCGGATCTGTCCGCCTTCGCCGACTACCGGGGGATCCATCCGGTTCTGCTGTACGTCGGTCGGTTTACCGGGGTGAAACGACTGTCGCTGTTGCTTCGGTCTTACGCACGTGTTCGGTCCCGGCTCGGCTCGGTCGCGCCTCTGCTCGTCTGGGGCGGCCACCCTGGCGAGTGGGAGGGCGAGCATCCCTATTCCCTGGTAAAGAGGCAGCACATCGACGGCGTGTTCTTCGTCGGCTGGCGTGGCCATGAGGATCTCCGGCTCGGCCTGTGCTGCGCGGACCTACTGGTGGCGCCGTCGGTAGGTGAGGCGTTCGGGTCGGTGTATCTGGAGGCGATGTCAGCCGGATTGCCGGTTGTGGCCACTCGTACCGGCGGGCCTCGAACGTTCCTCAACCTTGACATGCGTTCGCCGGAGGGCTGGCTGATCCCGCCAGACGACGAAGATGCGCTGGTCGAGGTGCTTGTCAAGGCATTGACGTGCCCGGCTGAACGCCTGGCGCGAGCGGATGCGGCACATGCCTTGGTTCGACGCGGGTATTCCTGGCAGGCAGTCGCAGACAAAGTGGCAGGCGTTTACAACGCAGTGCGGAGCAGGTGATGTCTGAAGTGCCTTACCCGACCCGCAGACTCGATCAACGGTACGTCTCGTCGGCACCGGCCTGCTCACTCTCCAGATAATTGATGATCACGCCAGCGCCCGCGCGGGTAAACGCCAAAGCAACCGCGCGACCCGTTCGGCGGCAAACCGCGGGCGGGATGGATCGCACGACCGCGCGAGCGAACACATTGGGAGGTGGAGTCGCCCATCGTCGTCGACAACCTCTTTAGATTCGGCTGGGGGCGGGTTCTTCATTCTGGGTGCGTTGGCGGGCACGCTGGTGAGCGCTGCGGTCGGGCGGCTGACGGCGAAGGGTGATGCGACGCCGAAGCCGCCGACTCCGCGCGGGTGGCCGATCAACTTCGCCCATCGGGGTGAGGCGAAGGTGGTACCTGAGGCGCGGAATCCCCGGCTGGTCAGGTTGTGCGATGACGCATCTTCCCGCGCTTGCGAGGCTCGCGCCGCGATCTCTCGTCCTCGATCTGTCGGATCAGTTCTCTACGCACCTCTGCGAGGGCATGATCAAGGTCGTGCTCGTGGGAGATGGCCACGAGGTGAGTCCGTCCCCCTAGCCAGGCTTGAAGGGTTACCTTCTGGTCCGGGCCTTCGGTGTCTTTCACTGACACGTCGAGGTCGACCCGGTCGTGTTTCCATCCAGACAGGTGCGGGGCGAGTGCGGACAGGGCCCCAAGAATGCGCATCCGGTCGGCTGCCGCGAAGCCGGCGCCGAGGCGCAAACGCTCATCAAGGGTCCGTGTTGGCCTGTTCTCGGTTCCGCTCATTAGTGCGCCTCTCTCGTGGCTTCAGCGTATGACGTCCGCCTGACCGATCGCGCCTGCGACGGCGAGTGCTGTCGCCAGGTCGCCGCACGCCCCAACCGCTCGTCTGGGCGAGTGGTCTTCGTGGGGCCCGACACCACCGCCCATCGCCAGATCCGGCGACGATGCGCCGCCTGGTCCCGCGATCCTGACCCGCAGGGCTTTCGCCTTCGAACATCAGCGACCGCCCGCCAGCGCCGGCACCCGCTGGGCACGAGCTGTTCCGTTAGAGGTCGGCTACCGGGCACGCTACGTCGGTGGCGATCATCAGGTAACGGCCCGCCTCGCGGCATGGATGCCGTTCCGCCTCCGGCGCGCGCACAAGCCGGTCGGCTGGGAACGCCACCCTGGGTCTCGGACCCGCTAGCGACCAAGGATCGCTAGACGATCAGGCGGTTTGCGACCTTGAGCCGATCGTGGTCGATCAGCCAGCGGATGCCCTCCAGCACCGCGGCTTCGGGTTCGAAGGCCGGGGCGTAGCCCAGCAGCGTGCGTGCCTTCTCGATCGAGGCGTACTGGCTGCGCGACAGGTGCTGCCAGCTGGAGTCGGCGTACTCTGCGGTGGTGCCGGATCGGAACTCGGCCCAGCTCACCGACCGGATCCGGGCGGTCTGGCCGAACCAGCCCGCGGCAATCGCCAGGAAACCGCGGGCCGTCAGCGCCGACGGCGCCACCACGTTGAACGATTCCCCCGCGGCGGCGTCACGCTGCTCAATCGCGAGCTGGAAGGCCTGCGCCACGTCGTCGGCGTGGACGTGGTGCATGAGCTCGGCGCCGAGGCCCGGGACGGCGATATCCTGGCCGGCGGATACGGCGTACCAGACGTCCGGGTCGAGATTTCCCAGCGGCCCGATCGGCGGCCAGCCGGGGCCGCTGATGTGGCCGGGCTGGAGCACCGTGGTGACCAGGCCACCGGATCGGGTCTCGGTGGCCAGAAGCTCGACGATGGCGGCCTTCTGGGTGCCGTACTCGCCGAACGGCGGCGAGGTGTCGTCCTCCCGCATCGGCTGCTTGAGGCTTACCCCGTACCGCCAGATGGTCCCGCAATGGACCAGATGTCCGCTACGTCCGCGCAGTGCCTCCAGCAGCGCGCCCGCCGAGTCGGGGGTGAAGCAGATCATGTCCACCACCACCTCGGCCTCCAGCGCGGCGACCCGCTGCCCGAACGTCCCGGCCGCGTCCTCGGCCGCCCGGTCCACCCGTATCTGCTCGACCTGCGACCACGCCTGGTCATCGACGTAGGGAGCGCGGGCACCGCGGGTCAGGTTGACCACCTCGTGCCCGGCGCGGACCAACCGCGGAACCAGGAAGCTGCCGACGTGTCCGCTGCCGCCGATCACCACGATGCGCACGATCATGACCCTAGCTAGTCCGGTGATGTCCGCTTCCATGACCAGCAGGGAGCCGCCCGCCTTGTCGATCTCGGCGGCGCGGGCTTCGAAACTCACCAGCCCGCCTAGTTACATACAGGATCCTGCGAAAGGGCCACCCAAGTGTCGAACATGCCGCCGCTATAGCTGGCCGACTCCTGCGCCAATCAGCATCGAGCCGATGACCACGAAGACGACGCTCATGATCGTGTCGTTGTTCTGGACCAGCCAGCTCCGGGCACGACCGAGGGGACCAACCATTCGGTCCCGATCCACCACGAACGCCGCGATCGGCACGATCACTGTGAGACAGGCGATCACGGTGTAGCACAGGGCGATACTGACAGTCGCGGCCAGCGGCAGGCCAGCTCCACCGATGATGAGTCCGGCGCCGATTGTGAGGGCGAGCTCCTTCGGGTTCGCGACCGGCAACAGGAAGCCCAGTCCCGCCGCCCCAGTCGGCGACATGCCTTCCACCGATGCCATCCACATGGGCAGGGTGACATCGTCGGTCGTATTGGGTCGCCGCAGCCACTTCACCACTGCGAACCCCACCAATGCGACTCCGAGAGCCATCCTTAGGCCTGCCGACACCAAGGTGGAACCCGACTCAGTTGTGATCACCTCGGTCAGCAATGAGACCAGAACCGCGACCAGTGCGACGCCCACTAGCCGGCCGAGACCATAAGTCACACCGCCGGTTGTGCCGGAGGGAGACAGCAAGATCAACAGCGCCACAATGATCGGAGATGGACTCAACAGCAGGCCCACGGCGAACGGCAGGGTGTCACCGAGGACCTCGATCACCAGCCGATCGTCGCATATCGGGGTTGCGGGTCAACCGGAGCACGCCGCCCAACGCCGATGGCGGCGAGTTGTTGAGCAGGCGATGGGTTCAGCGTGATCATGGTCGCCCTCCGACGCCGGTGGAGGCGAACACCGCCGCTCAGATCGGCGCTGGTTGAGGGCTGGGTCAACACCGACGTTTTCACGCACCGGCTGTTCCCACGGCCAGGATTGGGTTTGAGCTGGACAGCTCGGATCCGGCAACCGTGTAGATATTCGACCTGGCGTAGGGGAGCAGGGACATCGAAGGTCACGAGCAGTTGCCGTTTGACCCACACCTCTCCTGGCTAGGTCAACGTGGATTCAGCGATTGGGGAGGCCTTCCGGGCTGTTGTCCAGTTGGGCCAGCGCCTTCTCGATGATCGTTGCGAAGGCATCAACTTCCTCGGGGCTCAATGCGTCGAAGACCAGGCGGCGAACGGTGTTGACATGACCCGGTGCTGCCTGTTCGATGGCAGCGCGGCCCTGCGGTGTGATCACAATGAAGGCACCGCGGCCGTCCTCGGCACACTCCACGCGCTGCACCAGGCGCCGCCCTTCCATGCGAGTCACGTGGTGGGAGACTCGGCTGCGCTCCCATTGCAGGAGTCGGGCCAAATCGGTAACCCGTATCCGGCCTTCCGGGCTATCGGTGAGGTGGACCAGGACTTCGAAGTCCGGGATCGACAGACCGGCATCGTCTTGAAGCTCTCTTTGCAGCGTGGCCGACAGCCGCGCGTTGAGCGTCAGCCATCGCCGCCATACACGTTCCTCCTCCGCGGTCAGCCACCGGACATCAGAGCTCATGTCATCCATGATACGCCGGAATACTTGACATGTCACCTAAGTTGCAGTTGAATGTACGTGACACGTCACTAAATCAGGCGTGATTCCCAAGACCTTAGGAGCAAGGCATGACTACTAGCACTATCCCCGCCACCCTGTCCGACTTGTCCGGCAACTACGCCATCGACCCGGCACACACCCGTATCGGGTTCGTCGCCCGGCACGCGATGGTCACCAAGGTCCGCGGCGCGTTCAACGACTTCGAGGGCAGCGCGGTCGTCGACGGTGCCGACTTGACCAGGTCGACCGGCAAGCTGACCATCCAGGCGGCCAGCATCGACACCCGCAACGAGCAGCGCGATGCCCACCTGCGCAGCAACGACTTCCTCGCCATGGAGGAGTACCCGCAGATCACCTTCGTCGCCACCGACGTTCGCCAGTCCGGCCCGACCAGCCTGGATCTCACCGGTGACCTGACCATTAGGG
>DASUYM010000097.1:0-4876 GCA_036377435.1 Propionibacteriaceae bacterium | reverse complement strand
CTCCGAGATCGCCCAACGCTGGATCCAAACGCACAGCAAATCGTGTGTCGATGCGGAACCGCTCACTTCCGTAGCCGTGATAGCCCACAATTCCCCGCTCAACGTAGCCGCCGGTCTGGCACATGTCCCACTCGTCAGCCGCACAGGCCGGGCAGGGCAGAGGATCTGGGCGTCGCACGACCGCGACGACGAGGTCGCCAGGGGAGAGATTGCTGTCCGCTGGAGCTTCTATCACTTCTCCAAGCGACTCATGTCCCAGGACAAGTCGTTCCTCGCCGGGCGGAGGAGCGCCGATACCGTCGATGGCGATCTCCGCATCGGTGCCGCAGATTCCGATGAAGCGCGTTCGGACCAGCACCGGCCCGTCCGAGGCCGGTGGTTCGGGTAGGTCGACGAGACCGGCGGTCTCAGGTCGTCCCGGGACGACTGCGATGGCTTTCATCCGATCACCTTCCTCAACGACGCCATCGTGTGACGTTGGGGCCGCCGGCCGGTACACCCAGAGCGGGTGATTCGGTTATCTCCAAGAGGTGGACGTGACCGGATCGACTGGCATGGCACGGGTGATTGTCGTACCCGGACCGGCCGTGCATGCGTACGCGGAGCTACCCGTGCAGCGCCTTCGCGATAACGGCTATGACGCCAGGTTGCTGCAGCCTCTGGCGTGGCGCGGTGCCGGGGATGGTTAGGCAAGCAAAGGCAGTTGGTCTCATCTCCTGCGACTTGTCACCTCAGTCCTCCCATGGAGGTGTGCGATCCATCTTGCGGTAGTACTTCGCAAGGTGACTCTTCACTCGATCGACATCCCCATCCGGAATGTCAATGCCGCCACGAGCACCCTGTAGAACCCCCCCGGCCGCCATGATCGCGCGCGGCACGGCGAGGAGTTTGCCGTTGATGACATCACAGATCAGCAGCTTGTACGCCGTGAAGTTGTCCTTGTTGTCCGCGTCGTACCAGACGTGTGCGTTGCGGTATTTCTGGTTCGGCTCATCTTCGGATCCGGCCCACGTGCGGACGCGTTTGTCCGCCGCGTCGCTGTCCCACTCGCGGTCGGCATCGGCCAGATTGAAGTCCTGGAAGCTGGTGACGGCCATCGAGACTCCTTCTGGGTACGTCGGTTCCTAATGGTGCCCTGCGCCAGGACACTAGGTCGCCAGACGCTTAGCCAGTAACTTCTTCCCCTCCTCGGCACCCTTGCGGCTCTCGTGCTGCGCTCGGCGGAAGAAGTCAGCCAGTTCATCATCGCCGGCAAGGGCGGCGTCCTCGATGTAGGTCTCCAACCGCAGCACATTGCTCAGGCAGGCTTCGGTGAACCAGATGATGTCGTAGTCCTTGTCCTTCGTCCCAGTCACGTTGCCAAATTCGGGGTTGCCGGTCATCGCTCTCCTTCATTTTGCGCCGCGCTTTCAGTGGTTTAGCTGCACCTACCCGAGAGGCAGCGACCTAATCGTCGCTGAGCACGGCCGCGGCGATCCTTCGGACCCGGTCAGGATCGGCGATGGCATCGATCTCGATGATCTTGTCCTGGGCGATGGTGAAGCCCATGACTGCAAAGGGTCGTCCGCGTACGGTGATCACCACTCCGGCTACACCATTCACCAGGGCGGGGTGCAGTTCGGCGCCCGGGAGTGCGCCCAGGAGTGCCTGACGGGCAACCGCAGCCGCGCCACGGGTGATCTTGGGGGCAGCGGGCCTTCTTCCACCGTAGTCGGAGCGCAGCACGACGTCGGGATCGAGCAGTGTGGCTAGGGTGTCAAAATCGCCGCCGCGAACCGCACGGAAGAAGGCGTCTACCACTGCCCGTTGCCGAGCAGGATCAGCATCCGCAGCCGGTATCTCGGCACCTTTGACACGGCGCCGTGCTCTGCTGGCCAACTGTCGTGCCGCCTGAGGAGATCGACCGACCATGCGAGCGATCTCGGAGAAGGGCAGCTGGAACATGTCGTGCAGCACGAACGCGACCCGCTCGGCCGGCGCGAGAGTATCGAGCACTACCAGGAGGGCGAGGCTGACAGAGTCGGCCAGTAAGGCTTCCTCCTCGGGTTGCGGTACCCCTTCTGGCCTGATCAGGGGATCGGGGATGTGGATGTCGAGAGACTCCTCGCGTCGAGTGTTACGTGCCCGCAAGATGTTCAGACAGATGCGGGCAACGATCGTGGTCAGCCAACCGCCCAGGTTGTCAACCTGGCTCGCGTCCGCACGGCTGACGCGCAGCCAGGTGTCTTGTACGGCGTCGTCAGCATCCGTGAGCGACCCGAGCATGCGGTAGGCCACGGCCCGTAGGTGGGGCCGGTACTCCTCGAAGCGGTTGGCAAGCCACTCGTTTTCGTCCATCGGTCACATCGTCTCGTTGCTACGTGTCATACAAGGTGACCCCCCAAACACAACCAATGTGACAAGGAGAAACACGCTATGAAAGCACTGGTCACCGGCGGCACCGGCACGTTAGGGCGGCTGGTCGTCCCGAAGCTGCAAGTTGTCGGGTTCGATGTCCGCGTGCTCAGCCGGCAAAGTCACGCGGGGGCAGACGGCATCGAGTTCATGACTGGTGACCTTGCCACGGGCCAGGGGATTGAAGCCGCAGTTGCGGGAACCGGGATCATTCTGCATCTCGCCGGCGGCATGAAGGGAAACGAGGACGAGACCTGGCGCCTGGTTCAGGCCGCATCCCGGGCCGGGACGCGGCATCTGGTCTACATCTCGGTCGTTGGCGCCGACAAGATCCCGATCATCAGCGGCATCGATCGCGCAATGTTCGGCTACTACGGTTCCAAGCTTGCCGCAGAGCGAGTTGTGGCTGACTCCGGCCTGCCGTGGACGACGCTGCGCGCCACCCAGTTCCATGAGTCCATGCTGAAGCTTGTGCAGCAGATGGCCAAGATGCCGGTAATACCGGTCCCGGCTGGGTGGAGATTCCAGCCGATCGACGCTGGCGAGGTGGCGGATCGGCTTGTTGAGCTTGCGCTGGGTACGCCGTCAGGGCTGGTGCCCGACATCGCCGGGCCGCGTGTGTATGAGATGGCCGAGTTGGTCCGCACCTACCTCCACGCCAACGGCAAACACCGACTGATCCTGCCTGTCCAACTCCCCGGCAACGCCAACCGCGTCTTCCGGTCCGGCGCCAACCTGGCGCCGGACCGAGCCGTTGGCCGCCGTAAGTGGAAGGATGTCCTGACCGGCTGGGTGGCCTCGCCACACGAGAGTGCATTGCCAGCATGATCAGCTAGACGCTGCCTCAACTGCGGACAGCCACGTCTCACGGAACGCGGACCCGTCCACGTCAATGACCACCCGAGTCGAGCAGCCTTCTGGATGGGGTGGGAGGACAGCACCCCGTGCTCCCTCACCGGTTGCACTGGCACGTCCTCCAGCGTTGCGCCCGATCAGCCGAGCGCAAACGCGCAAGCTGCAGGGTAGTACTGAAAGTTCAGCGGTCGTCCGACAAGCCAGCATGTTCGCGACCCAGCTGCCCCATCTGATTCGCCCGTCCGTGCGCCTCGCTTTGCTGAGCGAGCAGCTGTCAGAGCGGTCCAGCGGCTCGCGGCGATTCACGACGGTCGGACGTGCTCTGCCTCCCTCGCGTATCGATGCACCGCAGCGCTGGTCGCCTCGTAAAGATCGGTCGCGTGCGCGGGCGTCCGCCCGATGGCCGTCAGACCGAACCGTCCGTCAATAGCAAGGCAGGACAACATGTGCAGCACTACGCCAGTCCCGGTTCGAACGTCGAACTGGAGCCCTGCCGCAGCGACCGCCCCGATGACGGCACCCGGCGTGATGCCCAGCCATGACTTGTCGACAAGGTTGTCGGTCGACCAATACCACCGCGGCGTGCCGTCCGCGGCCCGCCAGCTCCCAGCGTCGGCGTCGTAGTGGCCAGGGACGAGGTGGCTGAGGACGACATATGGGTGCGTCGTCCCGCCTTTGCGGAGGTTGATCTCCAGTGCACGGATGTGCCATGTGCCGGTGTCGTTCTGAGCTGCCGCAAAGTCCACACTGAGGCGTCCGACGACGCCGCGCTGCGTGAGGAGTTCGCCGATCGCCCGCCCGTGACGCGCCAGCTCGCGGGCATAGGCGGGATCGGCGGGGAAGCGGCAGCCGGTGTACACCTGGCCGGCGTCACCGCCGAGGAGCTGTTCGTGCGTCGCGAGGACCCGCACTTCGCCGAAGGGTGAAAGTTCCACCTGGACGCTCGGGCTGGTGAAGCGGGTCGCGGTAATGAGTTCCTCCACGATGGCGCCCGAGGAGAGGTCTTGCAGGTACCAGTCCGGCAGCGCCGCCCCGCGTCTGGCGATCTCCTCGCGGGTGGCCGTTCCGCCGTCGGTGTCGCCAAACTCGATGACGACGTTGCCGTCTCCCGCAGCGCTGTTGTCGAGCTTGACGACCACACCGGTCGCGGTGGGCCGCTGCTCCCTGATCTCGGCCGCGGCCACGGCCATTCCGTTGACGGTGCGGACGTCCTCCCGGCCAGCCGGCAGAGGAACCCCGGCCTCCCTGAACAGCCGTCGGCCGGCGCTCTTGAATCCGAGGTGCCAGAGGTCCGGCGCTGTGCCGTCGATCGGCACTTGCAGCCGCTCGGCCACCTCGACCTCACGCTCCGTCACATTCCAGGGCTCGATGAAGGCCGGCCGGCCGGCGAATGATGCGCGCAGTGCGCCGATGATGTCGGGTCGATCCAGGAGCTTTGCTGCGATGGGGCGAGGAGAGTCGTCCGGCACAACGGCCAGCCGGAACCGGGCCCGAGTGCTACCACGACGGCCCCAGGGCACCAACGATGCGTAGTAGTCGAGGACGCGCCTTCCGGGCGCTTGGCAGGTGAGGAAGACCAGCTCGCACGCCTCGATGCGGTGCAGCATGAGCGACGTTACGAGGTAGC
>DASUYM010000096.1:0-5064 GCA_036377435.1 Propionibacteriaceae bacterium | reverse complement strand
GCCGCTGCGAAGACATCAGCAGGGGCTCCCTGCACGATCTGGGTGGCCAGCGTGGCGCTCGATCCGAAGCTGAAGGTCACACTGTGGCCGGGGTTCTTGGCTTCGAAGTCCCTGCCGATATCGGTGAGCGCCTCCGTCAGCGAGGCGGCGGCAAGGACAGTGATAGCTCCGCCCGATGAGTCAGCGGTGTCGGACGGTGCAGCAGCCGGCCGAGTCGCCGTACCGCAAGCGGACAGAAGAATCGCGAAGGCCGCTGCAAGAGCGAGCAACACGCGTCTGTGAGCTGTTCTCATCAATCTGCGGGGATTTCCACGACCACATGTGTGGACTTGACTGACGCGACGGCGAGCACTCCTGGTTCGAGCTGGAGTTCGGTTGCCGCCTCAGCTGACATCAGCGACACAACGCGGAAGGGACCGCACTGCAGATCGACCTGCGCCATCACCGAATCCTTGATCACACGGGTCACCAGGCCGGTGAAGCGGTTGCGGGCGCTCTCGGCCACCGGCCTGCCTAGGTCTGGTGTCGTGGCGATCTCTTGGGCGTGTGCGGCGAGTTCGGCTCCGTCGATGGTGGTCGGCCCGGTGGAGCTGCTGGCGCCTAGTCGGCCGGCGTCGATCCAGCGGCGTACGGTGTCGTCTGACACGCCAAGCAACGAAGCTGCTTGAGCTATCCGGTATTGCGGCACAACAGAGAATTCTAATCCGCTTTTGCGGATTCTTCTCCCTGTCTCGACGCGTGAATGCGGTTCGCCCCATAGATTTAGTCAAGATCAACGAATAGAGCCGCCTCCGATGTGCCGATCTGGCTTCTGAGTAGGAAAATGACCGAGACTCGAGGTCCCTTGGTCGCCCTGCCCAGACGACACTCGCCGAAAGTGGCGTTGGTGCTGGCTCTCGCGCCTGCGACACCACAGACTTCGTTGTGTGATGTCTGCTCGGGGCAGAGTCATCGTGATTACCGGCGCGATGGCAGCGGGAAAATCACTGGTGGCTGACCTGCTGGCAATTCGGCTGCCCAAGTCCGTTCATATCCACGGCGACGTGTTCCGCAGGATGGTGGTGAGTGGTCGCGCAGATATGACGCCCAATCCGAGTCCAGATGCGCTCGCGCAACTCAATCTGCGCTACGACTTGGCGGCGATGGCCGCTGACCGCTGCGCTGAGGACGGCTTCGATGCCATCGTTCAGGATGTGATCCTGGGCAAGGATTTGGCCGACTTCGTCAAGCGCATTGCCTCACCTGAGCGCTACCTAGTCGTACTGTCCCCCAGCCTGTCTGCATTCGACTGGCGTGAAGAGCAGCGCTCAAAGACTGGATACGTCCATTTGTCGGCTGGAGCCCTCGACGAGATGCTGCGGCGCGAGTCGGCGCAGATTGGCTACTGGCTTGACTGCAGTACTCAAACCCCAGAAGAGACGGTGGACGACATCCTCGCCAATCTGCAACAGGCAGCGGTCTAGGACTGACCCGCACGGCGCCTGGCCACACTCCACCTGCCGCATCTGACGCACCAGCCACTCCGACTGCCGCGCTCCACTCCGCTTGACAGCGGGGCGCTGTCAGCGCTACCGAAGTGTAGAGAGATTCTGCAATTCCCGTCCGGATCGGGAGCTCGTCCCGCGACGCCCGGGAAGGATGGGTCCGATCGTGACACCATGACTGCATTCAGGCTCGGCCGAGTCGCTGTGCCAGGTGCGACCGCACCCCCGCTTGCCAACCCGGCGGTCGCCTCCCGGTCCCGGTCTCCCGCGCTTGCGGTGCGTATCGGGCTGGCCGGGGTGGCCGCGGTCTCGGCAGCTGTCGGCTGGGTACTGTTCGCCGACACCGATCCGACTCTGTGGTGGGGCGACTTCTGGCCGGTGCGGCAACTCCTGGCGCCGGCCATTGCCTTCTCGATCGGCGGCGCCGTACTAATTGGATACCGCAAGGCACGCTGGCCCGCCGCGGCTTTGTTGATCTGCGGTCTACTGGCCGGGATTGCGCTGCTGTTTGCCGGACTCTGGTGGGACAGAACGCTGAAACACGGATTCCTCGAAGGTAACCCTCTGTTCATCGCCAACGGCGTCGCGACAGGCCTCTTCATAGGGCTCTCGTTGGCCGTATTGCCTCAGCTCTACCCCGACGGACCGCTGCCTGGAAGGCTGTGGAAAGTCCTGCTCGGCGTGGCGGCTGGACTGGCCGTGGTCGCGACGCTGCGGTACGCGCACAACTTCGCGACCATCGACGATCAAGTCGAGTGGTATTTCTGGTCGACGGTAGTCGGCCTCGCCGAGTTGATCGCTCTCGCGTCGCTGTTCGTGCGCTGACGCCGTGGCAGTCCTCTGCTGCGGAGGCAGATCGTCGGGTTCGCCATCGTGACGGTGATCATGATCGCCGTCACCTACCTCGCGCCTGAGTACGCGTTTTACTCCTACGACTTCGCACCGTTCCCTTACCTACTCCGTTACCTGCAGCCGTCTGTGGTCCTTTTTGCTCTATGGCCGGCTGCAGTAGTGATCGCGATCGCGATCGCGGTGCTGCAATATCACCTCTACGACATCCGTCTGGTGATCCGACGAGTGGTCGTGTACGGCGGCCTCACGGTCGCGCTGACCGCCCTCTTCGTCGGGGTGTACTTCGCCGTACTTGCCGCCCTGTCAGGCCAGGTCGTTGCGGTCCGTTACCGCTGGGTGGCCGTGGTCGTGGCCGTGGGCGCCGTCCTGGCTGCGGAGCCGGTGCGGCGGCGCCTCCAGACCAGGCTGGAGCGCCGGTTCCTCGGGGAACGCGGCGACCCGTTAGGGGTGCTCGCCCGGCTCCACGCAACCCTGTCCAACGGCGACGAGGACGAAAACACCGTCTACACCACCATCACCCGCACCGTGGCACGAGCGGTCCACTCACCCGCCGTGGCCCTCGCGTTGCATCGCGGACCACACATCGAAACCGTCTCGATCACCGGCGCCGAGCAGGACACGCCGCTGATGCTGCCGCTGATCTACCGCGGGGAGCGGCTGGGCGAGATGCGGGTCAGCCCACGCACCCCCGGTGAACACTACGGCCGGGTCGACCGGGCGCTGCTCGAGCAGCTCGCAAACGAGACCTCAGCCTTGGTCTACGTGCTGCGTCGCGACAACGAGCTGCAGTCGACGCGCCGGCAAGCCATGGAGACCGTCGCCGAGGAACGCGCTCGGCTAGGGCGCGACCTGCACGACGGTATCGCCCCGCTGCTGGCCGGAGCGGGGCTGACGGCCGAGGCACTGCGCAAGAGCATGACCCCCGGCACCGCCGACGAGCAGGATGCCGAGCTACTAGCCTCCCGGCTGCGGAACGCCGCAACCGAGATCAGACGTCTGGCCCACGACCTGCAACCCGCGCCGGTGGAGGATCGTGGGCTCGAGGCAGCGCTGGCGGACTACATCGCAACTCTGGACGCACCCGAGATGCCGAGGATCCAGTTCCACGCCGACATCGCTGAGTCGTTGCCGACGGCCGTGGAGCAGGCGGCCTACCTCGTCGTACTCGAGGCGCTGAACAACGTGACCCGACATGCCCACGCCTCGCAGTGCGAGGTGGCTGTAACCCTGGAATCTGGTGAGCTTGTTCTGCGGGTAGCAGACAACGGCGTCGGAGTGAGCCAACCGTACGTGAGCGGGATCGGCATCACCTCCATGCGCAGCCGGGTCCAGGCCCTCGGCGGTGTATTCGACCTGGCTGCCGCGCCGAACAGCGGGACCTTACTTCAGGCGCGGATCCCGGTGGAACCGTGACGCCGGTCCGCCTGGTAGTCGTCGATGACCACATGGTCTTCCGGGAGGGCCTTCGTGCCCTCCTCGGCCGGGTCGAGGACATCGAGATCGTCGGGGAAGCGGCGACCACACAGGAAGCCATCGACGTCACAGAGGCTGCGCGGCCGGACGTTGTGCTGATGGACCTGCACCTGCCCGGCGACGGCGGTGAAGTCGCCACCACGACCATCCTCGCCTCCCACCCCGAGGTCGCCGTGCTCGTACTCACTATGCATTCCGACGACACCCACCTGCGCCACGCTTTGCAGGCCGGCGCCCGTGGCTACCTACTCAAGGACGCCGAACCGGACGCCATCATCCGAGCCATCGTCGCCGTCCGAGAGGGCCAGGCGATCTTCGACCCGGGCATCGCTCCACGGGTGATCGCCGCTACCGGCGCCTCACAGGCCGAGCGCCCATTCCCCGTCCTCACCGAGCGCGAGTACGAAATCTTGGACCGGCTTGCCCGCGGTCTGCGAAACGACGCAATCTCAGCCCGGATGGGCATCAGCATCAAGACAGTCCAGAACCACGTGTCGACGATCCTCCTCAAGTTGGGCGCCACCGACCGTGCCCAGGCTGTAGTCCTCGCCCGCGACGCGGGAATGGGTCGCCGTCCCTAATCTGCCCGGCCAGCGCCACGCGCTTCGATCTGGGCTTCCCGTCGAATTTCCCGATGCGGTGTGAAAGCTGCCTCGTGCCGCCTAGGAATGGTGCGAGCGACCGTGAGGTAACGCGCCCGATCGGGGCGATTCCTTCTCACCAGCAGGAGATACCCGATGTCCACTCAGGTCCAAGACACCCAAGCTCACGTTGATCGCGTTGACACCCAAGGAGTGATCATGACCGCTACTGGGACGACTACAACAGAGACACTGAGCAGCCCGCCCGTACGCCCGCCGCGCGGCGTTTTAACTGCGGTCGGACTCACTGCCTTCGCCGCCGTCGCGCTCACCCCGTGGCTGCTCACTACCAGCTCACAGACACAGACCAGCCCAATCACACCAACCTGGGCCGCAGTATCGCCGGAGCAAGTGGCGCCCGCTCTGGGTCAGGCCAGCGGCGGTTGGAATGCAGGCAGCGTCGATCCCCCAGCGGCGCATGTCATGTTCTGCCAGAACAGCCCGGTCCTGTGCGCACCGCCCGCCCCCACACTGGGCAGCACCGGTTACCTCCAGTTCTGCCGGAACAGCCCGACCCTGTGTATGGTGCCGAAACGGCACTAATCCCAACAGATGGGTAGCTGAAGTAACTCGCACTTCGCGGTATTTACCGGCACTTCGCGTTAGCAGGACCT
>DASUYM010000095.1:0-22026 GCA_036377435.1 Propionibacteriaceae bacterium | reverse complement strand
ATGGCGTACGCGTCGTTGGCCCCGACCTGGAGCTGATCAAGGAGGACCCCGAATTCGTGGAGCGGTCAGTCCAGCGGGGTCACCAGGTGCACGTCTGGACGGTGAACGAACCTGAGGACGTCCGATTCTGCCGCGATCTAGGGGTGACGGGGTTCACGACCGACTACCCGGATCGAGTGGCGTCAATTCTGAGTGAGTAGGCGGCCTTCAGAAGGCTCAGTGACAGGATCACGGGTGATGGGGCACGACATACAGCGCGGCCCGCCCCGACCGGTACCGAGCTCGCACCCGGCAATCGCGATCACCTCGATGCCGGCTTCGACGAGACGCTGGTTCGTCTCGACGTTCCGCTCGTACGCCACCGCAACCTTCGGCTCGATGGCCAGGGTGTTGTTGCCGTCATCCCACTGCTCGCGCTCGGCGGTCACTGGGTCGAGCCCGGTGTCAATGAGCCGTAGCTGATCAAGGCCCATGGCTCGAGCCGCGGCCTCCAGAAAGGGTGCCGGCGGATCGACGATGAGGTCTGAGCCATTGCCGGAGCGCACGGCGATGGCCGACAGCTGCTGTGCGACGTTGGGATACATCACGACCGCGTCCACGTCGACCATGGTGCAGATGGTGTCGAGGTGCATGGTGGCGCGATCCTGATTGATCGGCACGACCAGCACCGTATGCGCGAGGCCCAGCCGGAACGCTGTCCACGCCAAACGCTCGGCTCCAGATGCTTGAGTCCGCTGGCCGACCCCGACTGCCAGCACGCCATCGGCCATAGCCAAGACATCGCCACCCTCCAGGTATTCCTCCCGCCAGCCATGAATCCTCTCGACTCCACTGAATCGCGGATGGAAGGCATAGATCAACTCGGTGAGTTGGGTTTCGCGTCGGCGCGCCGGCATGGCCAACGAGGTGATCGTGACCCGGTCTCCGATCCAGACACTCGAATCACGTGTGAAGAGCAGGTTGGGAAGCGGATCGATCAAAAAGTCGTCAGGTCGGGAGAGCGCAGCAACCAGGCTGCCGGTGCGCAGCACCTCGTCGTTGCGCAAGCCGGCCATCATGATCTCAGCCAGCTCATCGGGACCAAGATCAGCGAAATAACTCAGCAGGAACGTCCGAAGCGTCTCACCCAGTCGGATGTCGGAAACGAGATCTTGGACAGCCTTAGCATGCGCAACGGGGTCGGCCAGTGTCTCGACCAGCAGCTTGCTCAGATACAGCACCTCAACTCCGCGATTGCGGAGCGTCTCGGCGAAAGCGTCGTGTTCCTCCTGCGCACGGTCGACCCAGGGCAGCCCATCGAAGAGCAGGGCATCGTTGTTGCGGGGAGTCAACCGCCTCAGCTCGTTGCCCGGACGATGCAGCAGCACCGTACGCAACCGGCCAACCTCGGAGCGAACCCCCGGCACCGTCACTGTCTCTACTGACATGACGGTGAGATTACCGATTACAAGAACGCTCCAGGCACGCCGTGTTGCCGGACTAGCCTTAGCGGGGTGAGCTCCGACCTGTCCCGCGTCGCGTGCGTTATCCCGGCCAAGGACGAGGAGCAGCGAATTGCCGGCACCGTAAACGCAGCAAGAGATCTTCCGGGGGTTGAGATCGTGATCGTCTGCGACGACGGCAGCAGTGACCGTACGTCGGAGTATGCGGCCGGCGCGGGGGCGATCGTCGTCTCCCATACCCGCAATCGAGGTAAGGCCGCAGCCGTTGAGTCGGCCGTCAACGGACTCGGCGTGATCGAGCAACGCGACAAGCGCCCGGAAGCGGGAACCCTCCTGCTGCTCGATGCCGACCTCACCGAATCTGCCGCCAACTGCGCACCTCTGATCACGCCCGTTGTTGACGGTGAGGCTGACCTGACGATCGCCGTGCCCCCGGCCCAGTTCACCGCCGACGGTGGCAGTCCAGGTGGCTTCGGCATCGTCGTCAACACGGCCAGACGGGGGATTGCCGAACTGACCGGCTGGACCCCTCGCGCCCCACTCTCGGGCCAGCGTTGTCTGACCCGGAAGGCATTCGAGCTTGCCAGCCCGCTGGCCGCCGGTTGGGGCATGGAGGTGGGCATGACTATCGACGTGTTGCGGGCGGGGTTGAAGGTCGTCGAGATCGAGGTCGACCTAGGCCATCGCGCCACAGGCACCGATCTCGGTTCACAACTGCATCGAGCTGCCCAGCTGCGCGACGTGACTCGCGCGCTCGCAGCCCGTGGCCTTATACAGGCAGGGCTGAAGGATTTGAAGGACTCCGGTGGTGTGACCGGGGTGTTCAAGCGACTCCGAGGTAAGCAGGCATGAATCGATGACGGCGACCAAGCACAAGCGCCGGAGCGGCAATCCGGCCAAGCCGCCGAAACCCCAGTACCGACCGGGCATCTGGCATCGGAACCACCGGTTCGCAATTTTTGGCATCGTCGGTGCTACCGCGCTGACGATGCTGGCAGGTTTCCTCGGTCCCTCCGCAGTCACCTTGACACTCGGTCCACGGCGCTCCTACCTGCCGCCCTGGTACCTTCCCGCCAACGTGATCCAGCCCAACGAGTGGTTCGTCTCGATCGTGGTCTGGTCCGCGATTGCCCTCGGCGCTCTCGGGCTGTGGGTCGGACTGCGGGCGATGGCTGATGGCTGGAAACCGAGACCCAGGAAGCTCTTCGCGCTCGGCTCCATACTCAGCCTGCTTACCATCTGCGTGCCGCCGATGACATCGGCCGACGTCTTGATGTACGCGGCGTACGGGCGGCTGCAGGCGATCGGGCGGGACCCGTACGAGATTACGCCTGCGGAGGTGTTCCGCGGCCAATTCGATCCGGTGCTTCGCTGGACCGAGCGGCCGTGGCAGGACACCCCTAGCGTGTACGGCCCGATCACCTCCTGGACGCAGCTCGTCGCCAACAAACTCGGTGGCGAGAACATGCACGACATCGTGTTCTGGCTGCAGGTGTTCTCTGTGGTGCCGTTCATCCTGGCGTGTGCGGGTGTGTTCATGTTGGCGCACGGGGACGCCCGCCGACAGGGGCGCGCGGCGCTGCTGACCATTGCTAATCCGCTCTTGATCTGGGCAGTGGTCGCCGGTGCGCACAACGAGCCGCTGGCAGTGATGTTTGCGGTCGCCGGCCTGCTCTTCATGCGCAAGAACCCTTTCATTGCCGGCCTCGGCATCGGGCTTGCCGGCTGTGCCAAGGTGAGCATCGGACTTTGGGGACTCGCCATGCTGTGGGCGTACCGGCGAGAACCGAAGAAGGCGCTGTTGCTTTGTCTCGGCACCGCGGTCCCGATGGGGCTCGCGTACGTGCTCTGGCAACCCACCGCGTTTCTCCAGGCGCTGCGCAACGGTGGCTATGTCTCGGTCGGGTCTTGGGCCAATCCGCTCTATCGCTTCCTTGACGTCTTCATGACCGGGTACCACGCCAAGGTCATTGTGGGCGTCATCTCCTATATCGGCTTGATCGTGATCGGCTGGATGCTCTCCCGGGTGGTGCCCTGGACCCCCGCTCCCGGCTTGGACAAGGATGCCGACCTCCGGCGGGATCCGCTCACCATCGCTCTGCGCACCGCACTGGTGCTGTCGGTCGCATGGCTGATCACCTCCATGTACACACTCTCCTGGTACGACCTGCTTGCCTGGATGCCGCTAGCCGTGCTGGCGGCCAACAAGCTTGACAAGATCATGCTGATCAGGGGCACAGCGCTGTCACTGGCGTACGTGCCGGGACGCGCGATCGATATGGGGCCAGCCCTCGACTTCACCGCCACGCGGATGCGGGACACCGTGTCGCCGATCGTTCAGATGGCGATGGTCCTTGCCGTGATCTTGTGGTGGCGACAACCCGATCGTCCGGAGCTCTTCCCCTTCAAAAAGCCGAAAGTCTCGCAAGCCGAAGCCTCGCCGACCGTCTCCGGCGCGAGGCCCGGAAAAGCCGCGCCCTCGCGCAGCTCGCCGCCGAAGGCGGCGCGATCTCAGGTTCCGGTACCGGTCAAGGAGCTGGCGTCGCGACGTAGGAGCTGATCTCGGCGCGAAGTGCGGCTTTGGTTTCCGGGCTGGCAAAGGACGCCTCGACGGCCGTCAGTGCCAAGTCCGTCACGCCGCGCTCATCGAGGTCCAGCAGCCGAGCTGCAATTGCGTATTCGGTGTTGAGATCCGTGCCAACCATCGGCGGGTCGTCGGTGTTGATGGTGACCGCGACGCCGGCGTCGACAAGCTCGCGGATCGGATGATGATCAAGATCGGGCACCACCCGTAACGCCACGTTGGAGCTGAGGCAGAGGTCCAACGCGATCCTGTGCTCCACGAGGTGTTCGAGCAAGCGAGGGTCGCCGACCGCGGCGATGCCATGTTCGATCCGTTCGGCACCAAGGCTGACCAGGGCGTCCCAGACGCTCTCAGGACCGGTGGTCTCTCCCGCATGCGGCACGCTGCGCAGGCCGGCTGCCCGAGCTCGGTCGAACTGATCACGGAACATCGAGCGTGGAAAGCCGCGCTCCGATCCGCCAAGTCCGAAACCGACGAGCCCGGGTACCTCGTGATCAAGAGCGACCGATGCGGTCAGCTCGGCTGCCGGCAGTCCGAAGTCGGCCGGAATGTCGAAGATCCACCGCAGTTCAATACCATGATCGCGTTGTGCTGCCAGACGGGCAACCTCGATCGCTTCCAGGAAAGCCTCGGCTGGCAGCTCATCGGTGATCGAGATGTAGGGCGTCACCGTCAGCTCGGCGTAGCGAATGTTCCGTGCCGCCATATCGGCTGCCACCTCGTAGGTGATCAGACGTACGTCCTCGGCGGTCTTGATCAGGTCGACCACCGCAAGATAGTTCCGGATGAAGTGCGGGAAGTCCTCGAAGACGAAGAACTTCGCCAGTTCGTCCGGATCGCTCGGTACGGTCCCTGGATGTCGCGCCGCCAGCTCGGCGACGACCCGTTGCGACACCGAGCCCACGTGGTGGACGTGCAGCTCAGCCTTGGGTAGACCGGCGATGAAGCCCTCAGAGACCACCACGGAAGCCAGTCTGTCAAGAAGATGGGTACGGCACCCCCGTGCTGAGCGTGTCGAAGCGCGGGTCCAGCGCACGTATGCGCGCTGAGGTTGTCGAAGCGCGGTCAGCCGAAGCGCCGAGCCGAAGCCTCCGCCTGAGCCAAGCGACGGAGGGCGAGGATCAGCGGCTCGATGAGGACGGTGCCCAGCACGACATATCGCACCGCGGCGGTGGGTGAGTCGCTCGGGACGTTTTCGATCTCGTATTCCGCGATCTGGCGCACGTGCTCCACATAGACATCGAGCGCTTCCTCAGGCAGTTCGAAACCTGCTTCGTCAAGTGCCCGGAGAGCGTCCTCCAGGGCCGCATAGGTCGGATGATCTTTCTTGTCAATCTGCCATCCCGAGTGCTGCATCAGCTTCTCTGCGCGCGGTTGTCGGTCGGTCGCGACGCCTGGTCGAGCGACTGCGCTTGCGGCCACGCCCAACAGCTCGTGCACCGACGCTGGCGGCTCCTCGATGGCCTGAATCACCCGATGAGCGGCCGCGACGGAAAGCCCGCCGGGCCCCAGGAGCGCTCGAATCAGCCGTAGTCGTGCTACGTGGCTCTCCTCATACTGCGCCTGCGTGGCCGACGTGCGCACGCCCTCATGCAGCAACCCCTCCCGCAGATAGAACTTGATCGTCGCGACCGGAACGCCGGTCTGCGATGACAGTTCGGAGATTCGCATTGCCACCTCACTTGACATTAGATAGTGCTACTCTCCAATATTGGAGAGTAGCACTATCCAATTGGAGGATCCCATGACTGCTGTGATTCCGGCTCGCATGACTCATGACTATGACGGCGATCTTGTCGTATTCCTGATCGGCATGCGCATCAATAAGCCATGGCGGCTAGATCTGTGGCTGCCGGTCTTCCTAGCCATGCCCGCAATGCTGGCTGAGTTGTCAAAGGATAAGGACTCAGGCCTGCTCGGCTACCGACTGACCTTCGGCGCGGGCGGGCCGCTCCTGGTCCAGTACTGGAACTCCCACGACAAGCTGTACATGTATGCAAGCGACCTGAATGCGGCCCACCGGCCGGCCTGGACCGCGTTCAACCGCCGTGTCCGGAAGTCTCCAGGCGCGGTGGGCATCTGGCACGAGACCTATCTGGTGGCGCGGGCAGAATCCATCTACTCCGGCATGCCCGTTTCGGGCCTGGCTGCGGCAACCTCCTCTGTCCCGGTGGCGCGGCGCGGAGAGCGGGCGGCCCAGCGACTCGGCGCGCGACAGGCTGCCTAAGGTGGGCACGCCCTTCGACAGCCTCAGGGCGCAGTGAGGACTCGGGTGAGAAATGGTCCGGGTCGCAGTGAGGACTCGGGTGAGAAAATGGTCTGGGCGCGGTGCGCCTCAGGTGAGAAATGGTCAGATCGCCGATTCACGCAGAGATAATCTGTGGCGGTGCTCGCAGTCCAGCCTTCCCACTACGGCTATTTCGGACCAGTCGGAACCTTCACTCATCAGGCGCTGCTCACGCTGCCCCCATTGCGAGACGAACCCACCCCGTACGCGACTGTGGGGTTGGCTCTGCAGGCCGTCCGTGACGGTGACGTCGCTGCCGCCCTGGTGCCCATCGAGAACTCGGTGGAAGGCGGAGTCTCGGCAACCCTGGACAACTTGGCCTACGGCGAACCGCTGAGGATTATCCGCGAGGTCGTACTGCCGGTTCAGTTCACACTCTTCGCACGGAACGGCACAGAACTACATGACGTGCGGCGGGTGCTGACCCACCCACACGCCGCGGCGCAGTGTCGCGACTGGCTGGCGCGGCACCTGGGCGATGCCGTCATCACCGAGGGCGGCTCGACGGCGGCTGCGGCGGCAGAGGTGGCCGATCCTCGCTCGCGGTTCGATGCGGCGATCTGTGCCGATATTGCTGGTGAGCTGAACAGGCTAGTACCGCTGGCGACAAGGATTGCGGACAACCCCGACGCGGTCACCCGATTTGTGTTGGTCTCGCGCCCCGGCCCGGTCGGCCCTCCCACCGGGGCTGACAAGACCACGATGGTCTTGTTCATGCGCGACAACCACCCGGGAGCGCTCCTCGAGATCCTCGAGCAGTTCGCCAGTCGAGGCGTGAACCTGTGCCGGATCGAGTCACGGCCGACCAAGCGCAGCCTTGGCGACTACTGCTTCAGCGTCGACGCCGAGGGACATATCGATGACGCCCGGCTAGCCGAGGCGATGATGGGACTCCACCGGGTCTGCGGCGACGTGGTCTTTCTCGGTAGCTACCCGCGGGCTGATCTAACCGAGCCAATCATCCCGCACGGCACCTCTAACGAGGACTACGCCGCAGCCGCGACCTGGCTGCAGAAGTTGCGCGGCTGACCGCGGTCACTCCCGGCACGCTGAGGGGCCCAGAGCGGGCCACCTGAGCAGGTGCGCCGTTGCCGATCGCGGGCTCATTGGCCGACCTCGGTACCCGGAGACGCAATGCGGCGGGCACCACCTCGGCGGTTAAGGTATTGCACTCACCAATGGTGTCGCCGTCGAGCTGAACCTGATCACGCTCTTCTACCGTTATGGTGACCCTCCGCGCTTTCAACCGATCGAGCTGGTCGTCGGGTTGCCGGCGCCGGGCCAAGACACGGGTCGTCAACCTGACCCAGTCGCGCAGCGTACGCGGCGAAGCGACGAGCACGTCCAACATCCCGTCATCGGCGTGGGCGCCTGGAATCAGCTGAATGTTGGCCATCAGGAAACCGACGTTGCCAACGACGATGAGGTGGGCACGGCGCCTGATGGGCGGCTCATCGTCCACGGCGATCGTGGCGTGCATGGCAGGATGGTTCGCGTTTCGCGCCGCCGAGACAAAGTAGGCGGCTGAGCCGACGGCCTTCTTCATCTTCGGGTCGGTACCTTCCATGATCACAGCGTCGAGGCCGATTCCTGCCATGACCGCAAAATGATCAGGTGGCTTGTCGTCAACCGCTAGCCGCACCAGGTCGATTGCCTTGTCTACGCCGTCGAAAGCGACGTCCAACGCCGCGACTTCGTCCAGGGGGATACCGATATTGCGGGCCAGGAGGTTGCCGGTACCGGCCGGGATGATGCCGAAGGGAATCCCGGTGTTGGCCAAGCCTGAGCAGATGACGCGGATAGTACCGTCGCCGCCGGCGCCCAGCACCAGGTCGACCTTCTCGCGTACGGCCTGCTCGGTCATCGCATGACCGGGATCCTCGGTCGTGGTCTCGAGCCAGAGAGCCCGTTCCCAGCCGCGACTTTTCAGTTCGAACTCCACGTGTCGCCGGAAGGTGATCCAATCGGTGACTTTTGCCGGGTTGAAGATGACTGCGGCCCGCTTCGTCGGGACGGTTGCGGCCTCCTCGGCGACAGCTCGGCTGCGAACGATCTCGCCGACGAGTTCATGCGGAGTCGGCACCGTTACCCCGGCCACAAGCAATGCGACAGTCGCAGCGAGGGCGCCATACAAGGCGCCGCCCACGATGTCGGTGATGTAATGGCCACCGGTAATCCAGCGATCGACGGCGACGGCGAGTACCAGCAGACCCGAGCCCACATGCCAGAAGATCCGAGCGCGGAAGCTCTGCCTGGTGACGGCGAAGGTTGCTCCAACGGCGATCGACATCGCCACGACGCCGGTCATGTGGCCGGACGGATAGGCGTAGCCGGTCGTGGTCAAAAGGTCGAGGGCCTGCTGCGGTCGCGGCCGTTGAAAGGTGATCTTGAGGAGAGATACGCCGCCCCATGCGAAGACGATCACGAGGACCAGCGCTACCGCGAGCTGGCGCAACCGGTGCCGCACCGCCCAGATGGCGATTGTCGCTAGCGCAGCGTACTCGAATCCCGGCCAGGTGAGCAGGGCGAAGGCGCTGGCGATCTCTGCGGTCGCCGAGTCCGGCAGCGGAGTCGCCAGCGTACGCATGTCGAACGCTGCGAGGGCCGACGAGTTGAAGGTGAGCCAGGTCCAGACAACGAAGGCCACTAGCAACGAGATCGCGATCAGGACCGACGATCGGCTCCGGGGGCGGCGGACCATAACCGCTTTATCATCGCAGCAGGACTCAACACAGATGCCCGTTTCGCCTGGTTAGGCTTGCCCGGTGATTGATGTCAAGATGCTCCGCCTCGATCCAGACCGGGTACGGGACTCGCAGCGGGTCCGCGGCGAGTCGGAGTCTCTGGTTGACGACCTGGTCAAGGTAGACGAAGCGCGTCGCAACGCAATTGCTCACTACGAAGAGCTCCGGGCCGTACAGAAGGCGCTCGGCAAGCAGGTGGTGCAGGCCGACGGTGAGGATCGTGCGGCGCTGTTGAGCCGGACCAAGGAGCTCGCCGACATGGTCAAGAAGGCCGAGGCTGCGCAGAATGAGATCAACATCGCCTTCGATCAGATGCTGCGCCAGGTCGGGAACCTGGTGTTCGAAGACGTTCCGCCGGGGGGCGAGGACGACTATGTGGTGTTGGAGACCGTCGGTACGCCCCGCGATTTCGCTGCCGAGGGCTTCCGACCCAAAGATCATCTGGAGCTCGGCCAATTGCTGGGTGCCATCGATGTGGAACGTGGCGCCAAGGTGTCTGGCTCCCGCTTCTACTACCTCACCGGCCAGGGGGCCGAGCTCGAACTGGCCTTGATCAACCTGGCCATGAGCACCGCGATGGCGAACGGCTTCATTCCGTTCATTCCGCCTTCGCTGGTCAAGCCACAGGCGATGGAGGGCACCGGTTTCCTTGGCCAGGCCGCCCAGGATGTTTACCATCTCGAAGAAGATGATCTTTACTTGGTGGGCACCTCGGAGGTCCCGCTCGCGGCATATCACGCGGATGAGATTTTCGATGCTGACACCCTGCCGCGCCACTATGTCGGCTTGAGCCCGTGCTATCGGCGGGAGGCTGGCTCCCACGGCAAGGACACCAGAGGCATTTTTCGGGTGCATTGGTTCGACAAGGTCGAGATGTTCGTTTTCTGCGCCCCAGAAGATGCGGACGCGGAGCATCAGAGGTTGCTGCAGTGGGAAAAAGACTTCATCATCGGGCTCGAGATCCCGTTCCAGGTGATCGAGCTGGCCGCCGGTGATCTTGGTCTGAGCGCAGCGCGTAAGTACGACTGCAACGGCTGGCTGCCCACTCAAGATCGTTATCGCGAAATCACCTCGACCTCCAACTGCACTGATTTCCAGGCGCGGCGGCTCAACATCCGAGCAAGATTCGATTCCGGCACCGCCCCCGTCGCAACCTTGAACGGGACGCTGTGTGCGATGACCAGGACCATCATCATGATCTTGGAAAATCACCAACAGGCTGATGGATCAGTACGCGTTCCCCAGGCGCTACGGCCCTACTTGGGAGGCCGGGAGGCTCTGACCCCGCGTTGAAAAAATCAGCTGTTCAGGCCTGGCGTCCGCGCCTGGTCGCGCTGGACATTGATGGCACCCTCGTCGATCGCAACGGCCTGCTGCTACACGCGGTGGCCGAGGCGGTGGACCTGGTCGTCCGGGCTCGCGTGCCGGTGGTGCTGTCGACCGGTCGGTCCTGGCACGGCACCAGGCCGCTCTTCGACGAGCTCGGGCTACCGCCTGGACCGACCGTCTGCTCCAACGGTGCCGTGATCGTACGGTATCCGCCGCAGGAGATCATCAAGGCGATCACCTTTGATCCACGACCTGTGATTGCTCAGGTTGAGAGCTTTGCACCAGGCACGTTGATCGCGGTCGAGGAGATTGGCCGCGGATACCGGCTCAATGATCGTTTTCCGGGTGATGACCTGACTGGGGAGTTGATCATTGAGGATGCCGAGCAGCTCAGCTCGCGGCCCGTGACTCGGGTGATCGTGAGAGATCCGACACGCTCGGAGGAAGACTTCGTCGCATTGGCCCGCCACCTCGGTTTACAGGGTGTCAGCTACTTTGTCGGCTGGAGTGCCTGGCTCGACATAGCCCCGGATGGGGTCAACAAGGCAACCGGGCTCGCCGAAGTGGCAGCGGGCTTCGGTGTCTCGGCTGCCGACGTACTGGCCTTCGGTGACGGCCGCAACGACATCGAGATGCTGCGTTGGGCCGGTCGCGGCGTCGCGATCGGCGACGCGCCGGAGGAGGTCAAGGCAGCCGCAGACGACGTAACCCAGTCACTCGATCAGGGTGGACCGGCGGCTGAGTTACGTCACTGGTTCGGCTAGTGCCGTGTGCTCCAGGGAGACTTGGGAGACAGGACGCAGCCAGTTAGCGGCGGGGATCGGAGGACCTTTCGTCGACGACCCCGCGGTCTCCACGGTCGTCGCCACGGCGAAGGTCGTCCCGGGTCGAGCTGTCGTCGACATCGAGCCGCGTCGAACTGGCTCGCTCATCGCGTACCGTACGATCCTGAACGTCATCGCGGACCGAACGATCGTCATCGCGTACCGAACGATCCCGAACGTCATCGCGGACCGAACGATCGTCATCGCGTACCGAACGATCCCGAACGTCATCGCGTACGGTGCCATCTCCGGCGTCGTCGCGTACGCCGCGATCCCGGACATCTCGCGTTTCGTCCGTTGCGCGCCGGGGACTCGTGACCTCGTCGCCCCTCGACCGGGTCCGTACGTCTGGATCGATACGGTCGGCCTTGCGCAGTGACTCCTCGACATCGGTGCGCGCCGCGCCAGTTTCCTCTCGTTGCTCTGCCGATACAGACTCCAGCCTGTCCGCCTCAGCGCGCGCGTCTTGGGCCTTTGCTGCCATCGCGTTCGCCTCGGCCTCTTTTCGCTCAATCTCCGCGGCCCGCTCGGCTGCTTCTTGCCTGAACTTCTCAGCGCGAGCGCGGCGGGCGCTGGCGCGCTGATTCATCACGAAAAACACCACAACGGCCACGATGACCAGAACGACAATGCCGAGAATGATCCATGCGGTGGTGCTCATTGCCGGGTCCCTTCTCTCAGGCGGACATGGGACGTTTGTCCCGTGCGCGGTGCTGTCGCGCAAACGTCCGCTAGAAATTGGTACCCGTACGGACCAATCCGAAACCAGGACAGCGTTCGGCCGGTCTCTGGAGCTTCCACAGCATGCCGCTTTTGGCCCTCACGGCATAAGACGACGCCGAACCTCTTAGAGGTACATCCCGCCGCTGCCCTCGCGTGGCCGAGTTTCGGGTGGCGGTGGCACAGGGCCGACCGGTAGCGCGCGCCGCATCTGCTCAAGCTGGGCCCGAGCAGCCATCTGCTGCGCAAACAGGGCCGTCTGGATGCCATGGAACAGACCCTCCAGCCAGCCCACCAGCTGCGCCTGCGCGATCCGCAGCTCGGCATCGCTGGGAGTGGCGTCCTCACTGAAGGGCAGGGTAAGGCGGTCCAACTCCTCAGCCAGTTCAGGTGCGAGTCCTTGCTTGAGCTCCTCGATCGAGGTCTGATGGATCGCCCGTAGTCGCTGCCGGCTGGCATCGTCGAGCGGAGCCGACTTCACCTCGGCGAGGAGCTGCCGAATCATGTTGCCGATCCGCATCACCTTTGCGGGCTGCTCGACCATGTCGGTCACCGATTTCGGCTCCGCCTCGGTGTCCCCCTCCTCGCGCGGCGGCCCCTCAACGGCCATGCCCTGTGGCGTCACCACATAGACACGTCCGTCATCAGTCGCGCCCGCGACGCCTTGCATCTCGGGCTGCTCATTGCCGGCTGTCGAGTCAGTGCTCATGTATCTGATCCTAAAGAGACCGTGGCTGGGCGTCGCATGGCCTCGTGAAAACCTGTGGAGCGCGTCAGCATCCCGGTCCTACCCTGAATTGGTCATGCATGACTTCCCGCCGCTGGTCCCGGACTTCGCGGGGCCGGACGCTCGTGTGTACACCACTCCCAGTCGTAGGCGGCGGGCCGTGGTGCGCCGGCGCTTGCCCAGGCGGGATTTCTCCCAGCCAGACACCCGCAGCGCGATCCGATTCCTGGTGTGGTTGCTGTGGCAGCAGCTGCCTGCGCTGTTGCTCAGCTCGTTGATCAGCGTGCTCGAGTGGCTGCCCGGCTCGGTGGGGCCGTACCTGGTCGGCAAGATCGTGGATGAGGGAATCATCCCGCATGACCTGGCGACAGTCGTCCGGCTCAGCTTGATCATGTTCGGTCTGGTGGTCACAGGAATCGTGGCAAGCGTGCTGAGCCACACCCTTGTCGTACGCACATGGCTGGTCGCCATGTATGGGTCGATGAAGCTCGTGACGCGCAAGGCGACACAGTTGGGCCACGTGCTGCCGCAGCGTACGCCGACCGGCGAGGTGCTCAGTGTCTCTGCTGGGGACTCGGACGAGTTCGGGGCGTTGACCGAGGTCGTGTCACGCTTCGCGGGCGCCTTGATCGCGTATCTGGTGATCGCGAGCCTGGTGCTCTCGACGTCGGTCAAGCTTGGCGTCGTCGTGTTGGTCACTGCGCCGTTGATCGTGTTGTTCGCGATGCCGCTGCTCCGGCCGCTACAGCGGCGCGAGGAAATCGAGCGGACGAGGACATCGGAGCTGACCTCGATGGCAACCGACATCGTGGCGGGGCTGCGCATCTTGCGCGGGATCGGCGGTGAGCAGACCTTCGCCCGCAACTACGCCCAGCAGTCACAGTGGACTCGGCAGGCCGCCGTCTCGGCCGGTGTTTGGCAGGGCGCCGTCGATGCGACAAGCGTGCTGTTCTCAGGTCTGTTCCTGGTCGCCTTGACTTGGCTGGGGGCCCGGGAGGTCGTGGCCGGAGATCTCAGCGTCGGCCAGTTGATCAGTTTCTTCGGCTACGCGATCTTCATGGTGTGGCCGATCCAGACGTTCTTCGAGCTGGTCCAGAAGTGGATCCGCAGCGTGGTCTCGGCGCGCAAGACCATTGCCGTGCTGGATCAGCAGCCGCCGTGGCACATCCCTGAGCAGCGGTTGACGCTGCCGGACACGGGTGTCTTGCATGATCAAGAGTCTGGCTTCCTCGCGGAGCCAGGCGAATTCACGATCATCGTCTCCGCGCTCCCGGACGACACCGCTGCGCTCGCGGATCGCCTCGGCCGCTATCTGCCAGCTGAGCATGAGCCCGTGCCCCTGGACGTCGCGGAGGGCCTCAAGGGCCGTGCCGCACGCCGCGCGCGAAAGCAGCAGCGATGGGAACGAGCCCAGCTGGCTGAGCGAGACCGACAGCTTGCTGGGCAGAAATGGGGTGTGAGTCTGGGCACGGTGGACCTCGCGGACGTCCCCATTGATCAGGTTCGGGAGCGGATCGTGGTGAGCGATACCGCCGGTCAGGTCTTTGCGGGCACACTGCAGTCAGTGATCGATCCGCACGGACTGCTCACTCTCGCGGAGGCCGAGACGGCGCTGCGAGCCGCTGCGGCGGAGGATGTGTTCGAAAGCTTGCAGGGAGGCTGGCAAGGTCGGGTCGACGAGCGCGGTCGCGGGCTGTCCGGCGGCCAGCGCCAGCGGGTGGTACTGGCCCGCGCCCTTGGACTCGACCCGCAGATCCTGATCTTGGTGGATCCGACCTCTGCAGTTGACGCGCACACCGAGGCATTGATCGCTGAGCGGCTGGTGGCCCATCGCCGCGGGAAGACCACGATCGTGACCACTGTGTCGCCACTCCTGCTGCATCATGCGGACCGGGTGGCGTTTCTGTTCAACGAGCGGATCACGGCGTACGGGACGCACGAGGAACTGCTGCAGACCAACCAGGACTACCGCCGTACGGTGGCGCGGGCACTTGATGAACCTGCGGAGGCATCCGATGACTGAGCTGCAGTCTGTGCTGCGCGGCTCGGCGGAGTCCTGGCGGTCGACCGCACCCACGCCGCATGTGCCAGAGGAGTTGCTGCCGCCGAAGAGCGGATCTCCCGCGGCGCGATTGCGCGGCTGGCGGCAGCGCCACCTGCTGCGTGGGCGGCGGGCGGAAGAGTTCTTCGCTGACTCGCGCAAGCCTGACCTCGGGCTCCCCGTGGCCGACCGGCGCGACGTGGGTGCCTTCGCCTCTCGGCTGCTCAAGAGCCGACGCTTCATGATCACTGCGCTGCTGGCGCTGCACGCCCTGGCGGCGATGGCCGGCCTCGTTGTGCCGCGCATCCTCGGTTCGCTGGTGGATGCTGCCTCGGCCGGCGGCACACTGGCAGCGACGCTGAACGGGCTCGCCCTGGCGGTCACGGGCGTGGTCGTCTTACAGGCAATCTTGACCTTCTTCGCACTGCGGATGTCAGTGCTCTTCGGCCAGGACCTACTGGCGGAGGCACGTGAGTACGTCGTCAGGACGGTCCTGGGGCTGCCGCTGGGCAGGGTGGAGAGCGCGAGCACGGGTGATCTTGTTACCCGAGTGACTCGTGACGTCAGCACCATGAGCATGAGTGTCCGCTTCGGCCTGCCGGAATCGGTGATCGCCGGCATGACGACGCTGCTGACGGTGGTCGCCATGCTGCTGAACTCGCCGCTGCTGACACTGCCGTTGCTGGTGACCGCGCCGTTGTTGATCTTCGCTGCGCGGCGCTATGTGAAACGTGCGCCGAAGGGCTACATCACAGAGGGCGGCACGTACTCCCAGATCAACTCGACGTTCACCGAGACGGTCGAGGGCGCGCGAACGGTCGAGGCCCTTGGGCTCCAGCGAAATCGGATCGAGCAGGGCGACGAGGACATCGCGGTATCGGCACAGGCCGAGCGTTACACGATGACACTGCGCAACCTGCTGTTCATCGTGATCGGCTTCGCGTACGACACACCCCTGCCGATGGTGCTGATCCTTGGCGGGATCGGCTACACCAATGGCTGGGTGAGCTTAGGCCAGGTGACCGCCGCGACCCTGTACGTGCAGGCCCTGGTGGAGCCGCTGGATCGGCTGATCCGCAATGTCGACCGGCTGCAGGTCGGCATCGCCTCGACCTCCCGGTTGCTTGGCATCGCCGCTGTTCCGCAGGATCGCGAGCCCGGCGACGAGTCGCCGGTGGGCAACCAACTCGTCGGGCGGAACCTGCGTTTCGCTTATCGCAATGATCATGACGTGTTGCACGGCATCGATCTGGCGCTGCATCCTGGGGAGCGGCTGGCCATTGTCGGGCCGAGCGGTTCAGGCAAGTCCACGCTGGGCCGACTGCTGTCCGGCATCAACAAGCCGCGTACTGGCTCGGTCACGGTGGGTGACGTGGAGCTCACCGCGCTACCGCTGCCCGTGCTGCGAACCGAGGTTGCGTTGGTGACTCAGGAGCACCACGTGTTCGTTGGTACCGTGCGCGACAACATCGTCCTGGCTCGAGAGTCGTCGCCTGACGACGTGGTGATCGAGGCGCTGCGTACCGTCGACGCGTGGGACTGGGTGCAGCGACTCCCCCAGCAACTCGGCACCGTGCTCGGCTCCGGTCAACAGAAGTTGACACCTGCGCAGGCGCAGCAGATCGCGCTGGCCCGGTTGGTGGTTGCTGACCCGCACACTCTCGTGCTGGACGAGGCAACGTCGTTGATCGACCCGCGTACCGCTCGGCATCTGGAGGGTTCGATGGCCGCGCTGCTCCAAGATCGTACGGTCGTCGCGATCGCGCACCGGTTGCATACGGCACACGATGCGGACCGGATCGCCGTGGTGATCGACGGCAGGATCGCTGAATTAGGTAGCCATCACGAGCTGGTCGCGGCCGATGGCGAGTATGCCCGGTTGTGGCGCGCCTGGACCTCCTAGCGGGCTCTCGCTTCTTCGTTGCTTGGACCCCTGACGCGCTACTGGCGCGTTTCTCCGCACAGGGCCACGAATGCGGTCGGGTGTGGCCGCTTACGGGCCGCGTTTCTCCGCACAAGGCCACGAACGTCGATCACCACACGCGATCACAAATCGGCAGTCATCCACAGCCACCGACGAGAGCAATCCACAGATTTCTGACGGAGCGGCGCAAGTGGACGGATTTCATGAAACTCCCAGCATGACTGCCCGCTCACGCACAATCGTCCTCACCAGAGCCAAGGCACGCGCCGTGGGAATGCCGCTTTCCGATCTCCTCGGCCCCGGCTTCGTCCGCCTCTTCCACGACACGTACGTCAGCTCCAGCCACGTGATCACCTTGCGGCTTCGAGCTAGCACGATCATTAAGCGACTTCCGGGTGCGACGCATGTGAGTCATCACACAGCCGTACGACTGTGGGGAGGCGTAGCTCCCGATTCGGCCGACATTCATGTCAGCATGGCGTCCCGGGAGGCTCGATGCCGCCGGGCCGGCGTGGCGGCGCACTTGGGAACTGCGGATACGCAGACGACGATCTCCGATGGGGTACCGATTTCGACGCCCGTGCAGGCCCTTCTTGATCTGGCCAGCGTTGGCGCGAGCCTGGTCGACCTCGTGATCGCGGGCGACAGTCTGGTCAAAGCGAATGGCATCGGGCCGCAGCAGTTCGTGGCTGCCGCCGATGCATATCAGGGTCGCAATGCCAGGCGTGCCCGGCGGGCCGCTTCACTGGTACGTGCAGGCGTCGACTCGCCGATGGAGACGCGGCTACGCCTTTTGATCGTCCTCGCCGGCCTGCCTGAGCCGCAAGTCAACGTGATCGTGCGCGTTGCGAGCGGTAGGTGGCGTTGGCGCTTCGACCTCTGCTATCCGGAGTACAAGTTGATCATCGAGTACGACGGCCGCCAGCACGCGTACGACGCCGAGCAGTGGAGCCACGATCTGGAACGGCGTGAATGGCTTGATCAAGATGGCTGGCGAATGCTGATCGTGATCTCGGAGGGAATCTATGGAGATCCCGTGCGAACACTGCACCGCGTGAAGGCGGCTCTGGAGGAGCGAGGAGCTCGCGTCCCAAAATCATTCAAGCAGGAGTGGAGGCGCCACTTCATGGTCAGCTCGTAGGTGCATGCCCCTGTTCATCGCTCTCTGCGGAGAAATGTCCGTCACGAGGTGGTGGATCAGCCTCATCGTGGACCCTGTGCGGAGAAGGGGTGCCTCGAACGGCCCGATCCGCTGCATTCGTAGCCTTGTGCGGAAAGACGCCGCCGGGTGCGGCCAAATTCCAGCCGGATTCGCGGCCTTGTGCGGAGAAACGAGAGACCGGTCTAGCGCGCCACAGACAGGATGATCTTGCCGATGTTGTCACCTGACTCGAGGCGCGCGTGCGCGGCGGCCGCCTTGGCCAGGGGGAAGATGGTCAGGGGTGGCTGCTTGATCGTGTCGTCCGCGATGAGTGGCCAGACGTTCTGCACCAAACCGCGGCAGATCGCTGCCTTCTCCTCGACCGATCGGGCGCGCAGCGAGTTCGCGGTGAGGAGGCCACGTCTCGCCATCAAGGACGCCAGATCCAGCGTGCCCTTCCGACCACCTTGCATGCCGATGATCACCACCGCTCCATCGGTCGCGAGCAGTTGAACATGATCACCAAGGTACTTGGCACCCATATTGTCCAAGATCATATGTACGCCATCAGCGGCAACCTTCCGTACGGCGGCCGGCCAGTCACTGCGGTAGGAGATTGCATGATCTGCGCCAATCGAGCGGCAGTAGTTGAGCTTGTCCTCACTACCTCCAGTCGTGATCACTGTCGCCCCGATGCTCTTGGCGTACTGGATCGCGAACGACCCGATGCCGCCAGCGCCGCCATGCACGAGGAATCTGTCGCCGTCGGCAAGCCCAAACAGCTCGATGTTGGAGTAGACGGTTGCTGCCACCTCGATCACGCCGGCAGCCGCGACCAGGCCCACCCCCAACGGCGGTGGTACGACCTGACCGGCGGGTGCGGCAACGTACTCCGCGTAGCCGCCGCCAGCCAAGAGCGCGATGCAAGGATCATCGACTGACCAGTTGTGAACTTCTTCGCCCACCTCGGCGACTGTTCCCGAGACCTCGAGTCCAATGATGGTGCTAACTCCAGGGGGCGTCTGGTAGTGCCCCTGCCGCTGTAGCAGATCAGCACGATTGACGCCCGCCGCAACGACCTTGATCAACACCTCGTGAGGTCCTGGGCTAGGCGTCTCGACCTCTCGCAGCTCGAGCACCTCGGGAGGGCCGGGTTCCCGTGCGACGATGGCTTTCACGCCCCACAGCGTGCCACAGGTCAACGTATCGGTCGGCTAGGATCTGGATGCTCGCCGCATCGCGAGCGTGCGGGACCGCGCTGGCGAGGTCGCATAGTGGACTAGTGCAGGCGCCTTGAAAGCGCCCGAGCGGGAGACCGTTCCGTGGGTTCGAATCCCACCCTCGCCGCTGTGGTCTGTCGGTCTGGCTGGAGCCAGCTCGGTAAGGTGCAGCGGTGAGCGATGCGGGCGGTCCGGGACCTCAGGAAGCGCGGTTCGCGCTGACGGCTCCGGCCCCGGTGCGCTCACTGGCGATCAGCGCGGTGGGGGCGGTGATCGCTGCGGCCATGATCGTGCTCGGCAGCGCCCTCGATTTGCCGCAGCTAGTCACGATTGCCGGCATAGGCCTCATGATCTTCGCGTGCCTGCTAGCTGTGGTCGCGCTGGTGCTCACCTCGCGGCTCCGCACCACATTGGCGTTGGATCTGGAGTCGATCACGATCATCAAGGGGCGGCGGCGTCAAGTCGTGCCATGGTCCACGATCGATGTCGTCAGGGTACGGGGACCTCGACTGCTGTTGATCACTAAACCCGGCGACGGTGAGGATGCGACTGTTGTCAACCCGAGGATGGCGACCGATGCCACATTCAACGCGCTGATCGCGGAGATCCAACGGCGTCTGGACGCCGACCGCGGCTACGGGCGAGTTCCTTAATCACGTCAGCGGTACGGCCGAGCTGTCGCGGCGACCTTGGGATCGTACGCGCAGCTGTCATTGACATCTTCGCTCTGGATTCTGCCGCCCGATTTCTTCTTCGCCGACTTGGGGTTCTTGCTTTCACTGATCGCGGCCTTCACCCGTTTGCGCATCAGCGGGAAATTCGGATCTGAGGAGTGGAAACCGGCAACCCCTGACTTGAAGACGACGCTGCGGACGTTGCCATCCTTCACGCGCAGGCTCAGATCGACCATCAGCGGCAGCACTTCCTGCGGCATGTCGGTGTAAACGAGCTGCTTGCCGGCTTGGGCGACGTCCTCATAGCGGGCCAGCATGTTGGTGGGGTTGGCCTGCTTGATAATCGCGTTGATCACACAGCGCTGCCGATCCATCCGCGCGAAGTCGTCCGAGCCGTAGCGACCGCGTGCATACCAGAGCGCGTTACGCCCGTTGAGCTTCTGATTCGGCCCTGGCTTGAGGAAATCCTTTGGCGGAATGCGGCGATCTGCATCGCCACCGATGGGGATATAAGTGTTGATGTTGAGCTTGATTCCGCCGAGGGCATTGATCATCTTGCTAAAACCCTGCAAGTTGATCAGCACGTAGTAGTCCACCCTCAAGCCGAGTGCCTCGCCCACAGAGAGCTTGACCGCGTCGGCGCCAAGATTGTCCGTCGGGCCGAGCAGGTCCTCGGGTACGGCGCGTGGCACGTTGCGATACATCGCATTCAGGAAGTACTCGGCATCATTGCTGTTGCCGCTGGTGAACCCGTACGGGTAGCGCTTGTGCAGCGGCGAGCGTGAAGGAAAGGGCATGCGTTCAGCGTTTCGGGGAAGGCTGAACAGGGCCGTATCGCCAGTCCTGGTGTTGATGCTCGCCAAGATCACGGTGTCGGTGCGCGTGCCGACCCGTCCGGGCCCCGCGTCCCCACCCAGTAGTAGGACGTTCAGCCGCGGCTTGCCGGCCCAGGGGTCCTGCGGCTTCGGCTGGCCGGACGCGGCCTGGGTTGCCTCGAGAGTCGGTCGGGTGGCGCTCTTGGTGTCCTTCTCACTCTGGAACACGGTCGCGACCGAGCTAGCTGTCACATAGGAGTAGTGCGCCGCAACCGCCATCGGAGCAGCGACGGCGAAGGAGAGGACGCCGACGAGAATGCCGCCGAACACTCGCTGGCCGCGCGTCGGACGACCGCGAAGGCTCAAATGGCTTGCGATGATGACGCCTACCCACATCACCCCAATGACGACCAACGCAATCGCGGCCCGGCGCAGCGTCGTGGGATCAACGGCGCGCGCGAGCAGGCTCTGACGATCGAACGCGGCATAGATGCCGAGGGCGAGAACGCCTGCGGCGAAGAGGCCGAGAATGACGCTGCCGACGATCCGGCGCCGGCCCACGATTAGCCCCAGTCCAGGGATGGCAGTTCCGGCGACCGTGAAGGCAACGGCACGTCGGAAGCTGCGGGTGGGTGGCATCGATGTTCCAGTACGCGGGGGCGCGGCAGGCTCATCGGGGAGTTGCCAGCTCCACGTAGCCTGCTTCGCTTGCTTTGGCATCAACATCCCTTACGCGCAACCCGGGAATGGAAACCCGCTCCACAATACGTGCCCGACCGGCTCAATATGCGCTTGTCAGATGAATGCATCGGTTACTTTGCCAGGCGGCCGAATCGCGTAAAGGTCAGTCCATCAGGCGTTCTCGAGGATTGGCTTTTGCCACGCGTAGCGTCGGGTCGGTAGTCTTGCCCAGCGTTCTGCCGCAGCGGAGCGTTTGATGATGGGGAGGCGTCGCCTAGTCCGGTCTATGGCGCCCGCCTGCTAAGCGGGTTGAGGGCTCAACCCTCTCGCGGGTTCAAATCCCGCCGCCTCCGCTTCCACCCGGCAAGGGGCTGCTCAGCTTGGTAGAGGACCAGTCGGCTCTCAGCCGTGGAGGTCGGGTGCTGATGTGGGTTGTACCGACCAACTGGCGGGCTCGTCGTCGGTGTCCGCGGAGGCGTCCGACGCGGTGACGTGTACCTTGCCGGGCTCGTGGTGGGCTGGTGCATAGATCGCATACAGCTGCATCGGCTCGTCGCCGATATTGGTGACGTTGTGCCAGGTACCTGCCGGCACCAGGATGCACCATCCGTCAGAGACCTCCTGGCTGAACTCCAGGTTGTCCCGGCTTGGTCCCATCTGAGCGCGGCCGCGACCGGCGTCCAGTCGGAGGAACTGATCGGTGGCGGGGTGCATCTCGAGCCCAATGTCTCCGCCTTCAGGGATGGACATCAGCGTCAGCTGCAGGTACTTGCCGCTCCAGGCGACGGTGCGGTAGTTGGAGTTTTCCACCGTCTCCTGTTCGAGGCTGAAGGACTGAGGCTCAGGTCCAATGTCCTTGATAGTCATGTCGCG
>DASUYM010000094.1:0-15263 GCA_036377435.1 Propionibacteriaceae bacterium | reverse complement strand
AGGTTGGCGTGGATGAATCGCTGCATCGCCAAGGCCCCCTGGCCTTCGAGGAATCGCAACTCCTGATCTGTCGCATCGGCGAAGCCAGCGCCGGATACTCGCGCCTCTCGCGCCAGCAGGCCTGCCTCGATCGCGCACTGCAGCTCGACAACCTCGACATGCGTCAGCAGGGGTTCGGTAGGGACATCGTCGAAAGCCTTGGTCATGCCCACACTCTGAGGCAGTCGCTGCCGCTGGCAACACCTGGCTGCACCAATCTGTGGATAACGAATGGTGGCGCCTGAGCAGAGAAGCCATGTGCCTTGAGCCTGTCGAAAGGCACGATGTGAGGCATCGACAAGCTCAGCGCGCATAACGCGATCTGCCCTGAGCCGAAGGGCACGAGCCGGGCTTCCACAGCTCAACGCATACTCAGTCCTCGGCGCCGATGCTGCGGGTATGCAGCGCCTGACGGTGTGCCTCCAGCACCACCAGCTCGGAAAACATCTGGTTGTACTTGTGCTGCTCCTCAACCGGGTTCGTACGCTGCAGCCGCGACTTCAGGGCAGCGATGGTACGCATCACGGTGAGTAGCTGCAGTCCGGCTGAGTGTGCGATCAAGAAGCGTTCCGTCACGTCGCCGCGTACCGGAAGCGGCTCGACAGCCAGCGATGCGACCAGTGATCGGATCTCGTCAGCGTCGCAGGCCTCCGACACCCGATGCACCCACTCGGTGTTCGCAGCCACTCCGGCGCCGCCCAGCTCAGCCCTTGCCTTTTCGACTGCGGCGAAGACAGCGGCGTACGCGGGGTGCGTGAAGTCGGCTGTGGTGAGGCCATCCCAGGTGTCTGGGAACAGATCCGGGTTCTGAATCAGCAGCTTGGCAGTTTGCCGCTCGGTCGCGAGCAGTCGATCGTGTGGGTTGGGCAACAACGGAAGCGCCGGGCTGGCCTCCGGCTCGGCTGCCGCCTGGGAATCAGCGGTCGTCGGCCTTCCGATGGCCGGCCGGCGGCCTGCCTTGGCCGCGGCGCGCATCACCTCTGCCCGCACCTCCTCGACGTCCATGCCGAGCAAGCCGGCCAGCTCGCGGGCGTAGCCAGAGACCAGCGCGTTGTCCCTGATGCTTGCGACGAGGGGGGCAGCCGACCGCAGTGCAGCAAGTCGACCGTCGGCACGATCAAGATCATGTTGTTTGAGCACGTTGCCCATCACGAAGCGGTACAGCGGCACCCGTCGAGCGACAAGCTCGCGTACGGCCGCGTCTCCGCGCTGCAATCTCAAGTCGCAGGGGTCGAGACCAGTCGGTTCAATCGCCACATACGTCTGGGTCACGAAGTTCTGGTCACCTGCGAACACCTTCAGCGCGGCCGCCTGTCCCGCCGCATCGCCGTCGAAGGTGAAGATCACCTCACCACGGAACGCGTCATGATTGCCCATCAACCGGCGCAACAACCGAGCATGATCATCACCGAAGGCGGTACCACACGACGCGACCGCCGTGTCGACCCCGGATAGGTGGGCGGCCATCACATCGGTATAGCCCTCGACTATCACGGCTTGGCTCTTCTTGCTGATCGCTGTGCGAGCAAGCTCGAGCCCGTAGAGCACGTGAGACTTTTTGTAAAGAAGGGTCTCTGGGGTGTTGATGTATTTCGAAGGCATTCGGTCGTCCTCGAACAGCCGGCGCGCCCCAAAGCCCACGACCTGCCGCCCTGAGTCGCGAATCGGCCACATCGCGCGGCCCTGGAAGAAGTCCCAGCCAGACTCGCGCGCCAGCCCGGCCGAAATGAGCTCTGCATCTCGGAACCCGCGGCCCCGCAAATGCTGCAGCAGCGCGTGGCCGTCGCGGGGTGAAAACCCAACGTCGAACCGCTCTGCCGCCTCACGGTCAAAGCCTCGTTCGCTCAGGAACTGCCGGGCCGCGACGGCGTCAGGGCTGCCCAACTGCTCGGCGAAGAACTCCGCCGCCAGCCGGAGCGCCTCCGCCATGCGCATTCGTGCACCGGGCTCGGGTCGCTGGCCGGCGTCGTCGGTGTAGCGCAGCTGAATGCCCACGCGATCAGCGAGCCGCTCGACCGCCTCGACAAAGCTCAGGTTGTCGATCTTGCGCATGAAATCGATCACGTCACCGCCCTCGGCGCAGGCACCAAAGCAGTACCAGTAGCCGCGGGAGGGTGTGACTTGGAAGCTCGGCGTCTTCTCATCGTGGAAGGGGCAGAGGCCTTTCATCGTCCCGCCTGCGCTGCGGAGGGTGACGTAGGAGCCGATTATCTCCTCGATCCGAGCCCGGTCACGTACGGCGGCGATGTCTTCCTCATTGATCCGCCCTGCCACGGACGGGAGTCTATGTGCAGCCCAGACGGTGGACCGTACTCACCCGAAAGTGGTCTCCCGATCGTGGTCGCCGAGAAAGCCACCAATGGGAGGCGTGACGGCTGCCGATCATCCTGTTGGAAACTGGGTTAACCCACTTTGCTGGCACTTCACACACGCTGCATCGTGTGCAAGGTGACGGGAATCTAGGTAAACCCAGTTTTCTGACATGCGTCCTGGTTGGGTGGCGGCCGGTAGGTTGGGGGGGTGGAGGCGGCGGTTCAAGGCGTCCCCTGGCTCATCTTCGACGGGGACTGCGCGTTCTGCACCTCCAGCGCACATTGGTTGGCTCGGCGCCTGCACCGTCTGGACGGGCCGAACGCCCGGCTGGTCCCCTGGCAGTTCACGGATCTGGCTGCCCTGGATACGACTGCGGAGCGCACCCAACGCGAGGCCTTGTGGGTCAGCGGTGACGGAACCATCTACGGGGGCGCAGCAGCCTTCGCCGAGTGGCTCAAGTTCCGGGGCGGCGCGTACGGGGCGGTTGGCCGTGTGATCAACCTGCCCGTGGTACGCGCACTAGCCGCCGCCGTCTACCGCATGATCGCGAAAAACCGACACCGGATGCCCGGCGGATCTCCCGCCTGCGCGCTCCCTCCGCCGGGCTTCGACCCGGCGCAACCAGGGAGCAAGGCGCTCTAAGGGCGCAAAGGCGAGCCAGCAGATTGCCGTTGGCGCGAAGTGAATGTACAAGATTGCCACAGTGGAAATGTGGAAACCCATCCAGAACACCGCCGCCGCGAGCAGGGCGCGGCCCCGCAGCCACAAGACCACGACAGCCGTTAGCTCGGCAGTGAAGGAGAACCACTGCATGACGTGGAGCAGCTCCGGATAGGGCAACAGGAACTGGCCCAGCCCGTGAGGCCGCCGAACGATCGCCCAGAGCAAGATCGAACTGTCGGGCCAGCTGGTAACGCTCCAGCCGCCACTGCGGATCTTGGTGATCGCGGACAAGAAGTAAGTGAAGATGACCGAGATCTGGATGCACTTGAGCGCCCATCCGGCCTGCGCTGAGCGTTCCACGCTGCGCCACCGGTCCGCGATGACACCGACTGTCGGCAGCACCCACAACGCAACGACGAGTGCGAGATGATCATGGTCGACCTTCCCGTAGCTCATGCCGATGGCCGTCCACCACGTGAAGGCTGCAGCCACCACACAACCGGCCAGACGTGGCATCACATTGGCCGCGGCCACCAGACAACCGACCGTCAGGATCAGGTAGAGCGTGATCGTGAGCGGCACGCTGGGGGGCGGCAGCCGAAACAGGCGTTCGATCAGCAGCGGCTGGTAGAGCTCTGGATGCCTGCTCAGTGGAATGGGGTCGCGCACGAAGAGGTGGATATCGATGATCACGAACAGGTACAGCACCGTACGCAGCACGGCGATCCGCGACTCCGGAAGTACCGGCATGAACCAGGAGACCACCGACCGCAGGATCCTCACGAGGGCAGCTCCCATGTTGCGAGTTCGACCAAGCGGATCGGGCCAACGCGACCGTCAACCAGCTGGGTCTGATCTTGCACCAGCCACACTCGTACCAGCGCCGGCTCGGCCGTGTGCCGGGACGTCCACCCGTCGGCCACGGATCGCAGTAGCGACGGATCAGCGGTGATCTGCGGGATGTGCGCTTCGATCTCGGCGCGGCTGATCCCCGCTGTTTCGACACGCAGTGGCAGGTCGATACGGCTTCCGTCAGCGAGCAGGCCCTCAACGCGGGTGATCACGATGGTGGAGTCCCTGGGTGGGGAGAACGCGTACTGGGAGAGCGGGCCCAACGGCCACGCGTCGTCGCTCATACGCAACGAACCGTTGAGCAGCAGCCCAATGCCCAGCACCGTCGCGGCGATGCGCCAGACGTACGACGACCGGCTGATGCCGCGTACGCGCTGCCCCACCGGCTGATTACAGCACGATCGGGACCGCTTGTACGGCGTTTTGCTGAGCTGTGACTTTCCCCGGTGGAGAAAGCTAGGCGTCCCGGTCGATGCCGCGCGGCAGCCGCTCAGGTGGCCAGCCGAGGTGGCGTACGGCCATGTCGAAGGCGTATCTGTCGGTCATCCCAGCCACGTAGGTCACTGCGGCGCGTACGGCGGCGTTGGACCGAGCTGGGATCTCGCGTCCGTCGGGCATAAGGTCTGGCCGATCTGTGTAGTACCCGACCAGCCCACGCAGCACCTCGATGACCGCGCGAGATTGGGCCCGCGAGGCGGGTCGCACGTAGATGCGCTCATAGTTGAATGTCCGGAGAGCCGCCAGCGCCGCCGCTTCGTTGGGAGGCATCCCCACCTCTCCGTGCTCCTCCACCGCTCGTACGACTGCCCGGACGAAGGTGTTCAGCTGCTCCCGCCGGGTTCGCCCGCACACCTCGACGATCTCGTCGGGAAGATCAGCTGGCGCCACGATCCCGGCATGGATGGCGTCCTCGAGGTCGTGTGCGCAGTAGGCGATCCGGTCGGCCCAGCTGACGATGTGGCCTTCGACGGTGAGCGGCGCGGGCCGCGACCAAGAGTGGTTTCGGATCCCGTCCAGGGTCTCGGCGCACAGATTCAGACCATGCAGGACCACGTCGGCACCCCAGGGCCCGTGATCATATCCCTCAGGAATGAAGACATCGAAGGCGTCCTCGCTCGCGTGGCCGCCCGGCCCATGACCGCAGTCGTGCCCGAGGGCGATCGCGTCGGCCAGGGTGACGTTGACCCCGACGCCGCGGGCGATCGAGGTCGCCACCTGTGCCACTTCGATGGCGTGTGTCAATCTGGTGCGCTGGTGGTCGGTTGGATAGACGACCACCTGGGTCTTGCCGGCCAGGCGTCGGAACGCTGTGGAGTGCACAATCCGATCGCGGTCACGTTCGAAGCAGGTGCGTTCGTCATCGGGCTCCTCTGCGATCGCCCGGTTTCCTGCTCCGTCGGCAAAGGCGGCGCCGGGTCGAAGCATCGCGCGTTCGCGCTGCTCCCGAAGTTCACGATGCACGATGGGCCCCGTCCCCGGTCTGGCTTGCGGGCCGGAGTGAGCGCGTACCAGATCGCCGTCGGAGTGGCCGGCCATGGTGTCGGCCCAAGCCTTGGCGCGGGGAGTGACCTCGTCAGCCACCCGAGATGCCCAGCTCCGCAGCCGCCAGATCAAGATCACAACCGGAGGTGTCAGCCAGCCAGCCGTCGGGCAATGCGACTGTGGCGCGCGGCGCGCCCTGTCGTCCTCGTGGCGATCCCAACTCAGATGTTGGGAAGCTGACGTCGGGATCGAGATGAAGCAGCAGGTTGTCGAGCTCGGCGAGTGATGACACCATCGACAGCCGGTGACGCAACTCACCGCCGACGGGGAAGCCCTTGAAATACCACGCCATGTGTTTCCGCAGACTGCTCAGGCCATGCAGCTCGTCGGACAGGGCCATCAGCAACTCGGCGTGGCGGCGTAGCATGCCCATCACCTCACCAAGGTTCGGAAGGATCCGGGTCTGGCGGCCGGCGAAGGCATCGGCAAGGTCGCGGAAGAGCCAGGGCCGGCCGAGGCAGCCGCGTCCGATGACCACCCCGTCGACTCCGGTCTGGCGGATCATCTGCAGCGCGTCGGCGGCCTCCCAGATGTCGCCATTGCCCAGCACCGGAATGGAGACGTGCGCCTTCAGGGCGCTGATCGCTTCCCAGTCGGCCTCACCGGCGTACGCCTGCTGTGCGGTTCTGCCGTGGAGTGCAATGGCCGCGCAACCGGATTCCTCGGCAATCCGACCGGCGTCGAGAAAGGTCTGATGATCGTGGTCGATACCGATCCGGGTCTTGATCGTGACCGGTACGCCGTACGCTGCGGCCGCGCGGACGGTGGCCTCCAAGATCATCCGGAGCCGGTCGCGTTTGTACGGCAGGGCGGCGCCCCCACCCTTGCGAGTGACCTTGGGAACCGGGCAGCCGAAGTTCAAGTCGACATGATCGACGCCGTACTCGCTGCACAGAATCTCGGTCGCACGCGCCATGATCGCCGGGTCGACGCCGTAAAGCTGAACCGACCGGACACTTTCCCCCGGGTCGAATTGGAGCATCCGCAACGTCTTGCGGTCACGCTCGACGATTCCTCGAGAAGTGATCATCTCGCAGACATAGAGACCCGCACTGGTGTTCGATTGCTTGCGCCGCTCGCGCGAATCGCGCTCGAGCCCGCCTACTTCGTCGTCGCTCGCAGACGAAAAGCGTTGCCGCTCGCTCCTCCTCAACACAGCTCGCCGCCGGGGCTGGTGCTCGCTACGCTCGCACGGTTTTTGAGGCACGGCCGGGGGCGATTCCACTTGCTCACGACACAGTTGTCGGAACGCCGCATTGGTAATGCCCGCCATGGGCGCCAGCACCACCGGTGGATCGACCTCAATTGGCCCCACATTCAACGCCGACCTGCCAGCGTCAGCGGCCGCCATAGCAGCCACCGGCGCTGACAAGTCGGCGTGAGAGAGAGTGGTGGCTAGCAAGCGACCAGCCGCTGCGCGAGGTACTCGGTCACCTTGTCCTCCGACACCCGTTCCTGGGTCATCGAGTCGCGCTCGCGGACCGTGACGGCCTGGTCGTTAAGGGTGTCGAAGTCGACGGTGACGCAGTACGGCGTACCGATTTCATCCTGCCGGCGGTAGCGCCGGCCGATTGCTTGGGCATCGTCGAAGTCGACGTTCCAGGACCGCCGAAGCCGCGCAGCAAGATCTCGGGCCTTGGGCGACAAGGCCTCGTTGCGTGACAGTGGCAGCACCGCAACCTTCACTGGGGCGAGCCGGGGGTCGAGCCGCAGCACCGTACGCTTGTCGACTCCGCCTTTGGTGTTGGGAGCCTCGTCCTCGGCGTACGCGTCGACCAGGAATGCCATCATCGCCCGGTTCGGGCCTGCTGCCGGCTCGATGACGTACGGCACATACCGCTCGCCCGTCGTCGGATCGAAGTAGGACAGATCGACACCAGAGTGCTCGCTGTGAGTCGAAAGGTCGAAGTCCGTTCGGTTGGCAATGCCTTCGAGCTCGCCCCAATCTCCGCCGGGGAAGCCAAACCGATACTCGATATCGACAGTCCGCTTCGAATAGTGCGAGAGCTTCTCCTTAGGGTGCTCGAAGTGCCGCAGGTTCCCAGGTGTGAGGCCAAGGTCGGTGTACCAGCGGGTGCGCTCGTCGATCCAGTACTGGTGCCACTCTTCGTCAGCGCCGGGCTTGACGAAGAACTCCATTTCCATCTGCTCGAACTCGCGGGTACGGAAGATGAAGTTGCCTGGGGTGATCTCATTGCGGAAGGACTTGCCGATCTGGCCGATGCCGAAGGGTGGCTTCTTCCGTGTCACCTGAACCACGTTGGCGAAGTTGACAAAGATGCCCTGCGCAGTCTCGGGACGCAGATAGTGCAGGCCAGACTCATCCTCAACGGCGCCTAGATATGTCTTCAGCATCATGTTGAAGTCCCGCGGCTCGGTCCACTCCCCCCGAGTGCCGCAGTGAGGACAGGCGATCTCTTCCAAACCGTTGGGCTTACGGCCTTTCCGCGCCTCAAAATCCTCTTCCAGATGGTCGGCGCGGAATCGCCGGTGACACGACAGGCATTCGGTCAGCGGATCGTTGAACGCGCTGAGATGTCCCGAGGCCACCCACACCCGGCGAGGCAAGATCACCGAAGAGTCAAGGCCGACGATGTCCTCACGCTCGGTGACCACCGAGCGCCACCATTGCTTCTTGACGTTCTCCTTGAGCTCGACCCCGAGCGGGCCGTAGTCCCAGGCCGAGCGCGTACCGCCGTAGATCTCCCCCGCGGGAAAGACGAAGCCACGGCGCTTGCACAAGCTGATGACATTGTCGAGTCGGCTGGTCGGGGTCACGAACACTTCTCCAGACATATTGCTGCGCCATCCCCGGCTCGGATGGAGTCAGCGCACTAGGCTATCGCCCTCAGCGTAGAAGTTGCGGCCGCAGACCGTACCCGAGGATCTCGCTGGCCCACACTCATGCTCCTGGAACCCCAACACCCCAAGACCTCAGCCCGCGGTTGCCGAAACCTATGTTCACGTAGGTTTACGACCCCAAAGCCAGCTATGCCAGCTCCCATCCACGAGACTGTCATGACAGCGAAACCTGTTTGAAACGCAATCCACCTACCGTCGGGGGAGCGCCGCCCCGCCCCAGGAGGCCGACCATGATCGAGTACGTAGATCCGTTCATCGGCAGCTCGGTAACAGATCTTCCTGCCCCGCAGGGTCTCGCTGAAACCTGGTGGTGGCCCAAGCCTCAGGTCGGCAATACCCACCCCGGTGCAACGTACCCATTCGGCATGGTCTCGGTCTGCGCGTACTCCGGTGCCTATCCCACGGGTTACGGGCTCTACCAGCTCACTACCGAGGGCATACCCTCCCAGCTCTACGAGACCCAGATCGCCTCAGGTTTCACCCATTTCCAGCAGTCCGGTACTGGCGCCATCCGCAAGTACTACAACTACTTCCGCGTTACGCCCATGCTGGAGCCACTCGACAGCCTCGGCAACACCTGGCAGCTGCACGAGGAGCGGTCGGAGCCGGGCTACTACGCCACGACCCTTGGCTCCGGCATCGGCTGCGAGCTCACCGTCGGACCCAAGAGCGCGGCACACCGCTACACCTTCCCGGCGCACAAGGACGCCCGATTGGTGATCGACTTTTCGATGGGCGGCCTGGCCATCCCGTACGGCACGACGGTCCCACTTCGCGCGCACATCGAAGCCCTCGGACCGGGCGTCGCCCAAGCCGAGATCGTCGTGGAGGGCGCGCCGCTGGCAGTGCACCTGGAGTGCGACGCTGGTGAGTTGCGCCAGCTGCTGTGGTACGACAGGCGGCTGATGCCGGGCGGTACCCGGCTTGACTTCGACCGAATCCGACCAACGACGTTGCGGCCCTTCGGGTTAATGTGGCGCGGGCCGACAGAGCCGGGCCAGGTGCTGGAGCTGCGATTCGGGTTCTCACTTCGTGGCGTGGAGCAGGCGAAGCACAACCTTCATGCTGACTGCGGATCCGGCACCGCCGCCTTCGAGAGCCGACGCGCGAAGACATCGGCAGCGTGGCGCCAGCACCTCAACAAGATCAAGATCGAGACAACCTCAGCCACCCGGGAGACGATCTTCTCCACCGCTGTCTACCATTCGCTGATCAAGCCGTGCTTCGCGCCGGAGGAAAGCCACATGTGGCCTACCGACGGGCCCTTCGTATTCGATATCTGCACGATGTGGGACATCTACCGCACCCAGCTTCCCCTGATCACCGCCCTGTTTCCGGCACGAGCCGTTGAGCTAGCCAACGCATTGCTGGCGATTTGCGAGGAAGAGGGCAACCTCCCGATCGGCTACCGAATGGCCAAGGGCGCCGACCGGTTCTCTCGGCAAGGCAGCGCACTCGCCCACACCTTTCTAGCCGATCTCTGCCAGCTCGGAATGCCTGGCATCGACTGGGACTGGGCGCTGTGCCACATGGACACCGATCTGCGCCGCAGCTACGGCGAGGACTACCTCCTGCGCGGTCTCGCGGAACCGATCACGCACACCCTTGACCTCGCGCTCGGTTACCAGTGCACCGCGAAAGTGGCTCGCTACGTCGGCGACAACCACCTGGCGACAGAGTTTGACCGCCTGGCGGGCCAGTGGATCAACGCTTTCAATCCCGACGATGGCCTGCTTTTGGACTCGACGTACTACGAGGGTGGCAAGTGGAACTACTCGTTCCGGGTGCTGCACGACATGCAGGCGCGCATCGCCCACGCTGGCGGCGAAGGCCCGTTCATCGAGCTGCTGGATCGGTTCTTCGGTTACGGCGCCGACCCCGTCGAGCAGCTGGGAGAGTGGCCGAGCGTAGCGGAGCTGGCAGCCGGATACGCGCTGAATCGCTTTGAAGGGCTGAACAACGAGCCTGATATGGAAGCCCCATGGGCCTATCACTACGCCGGACGCCCGGATCGCACCGCTGAGGTCGTGCACGCGGCTGTCAACAATATGTTCGGTCTCGGCCGGGGCGGGTTGCCGGGCAACGACGACTCAGGCGGCTTGAGCTCGTGGTACGTCTGGGCCTCGCTCGGCGTCTTTCCCATCGCCGGCCAGAGTCTCTTTCTGCTCAATGCGCCGTCGTTCGCCCAGTCCCGGATAGCCTTCGCCGACGACGATCTCTTGATCGACGCGCCCGGCTTCGTCGAGCCGGTGGCCGGTGGGCCCGTACAGTACGTGCAGAATGCGACCTTGAACGGAGAGCGGCTGAATCGGACCTGGCTGACGGCCCGCGAGCTGCACCGCGGCGGCCACCTCCAGTTGCAGCTCGGACCCAGCCCGTCGGCGTGGGGCACAACCACCAGACCGCCATCCGCCTCACAACCAAACGCGATGCATCTACCGGCCGCGGCTGGCACACCAGCTCCAGCCAACACCACCGATTGGCACCGATGATCAGAACCACGGGGGACTCGATGATGGCAGCGTTGACAAGCACGACACCCGACGGCGACGCGATTTCGCGGCGACTTGTCATCGTCGTACGAGCCGACCCGGTGATCTGTGGGCACTCGGGTGAGGCGCGGAATCTGGCGGAAGTTGCACTACAGAAGGGTTTCACCGACGTACGGATCATCACCTGGCCCTTGGACCTGCTCGCGACGTCCGGTCTGCCGCTGAAGCCGCTCGACGGCATACTTCCCTACAGCAAGGGCATCGAAGTGGAACGCCCGGAGCCGGTCGGCGATTACAAGGTGCCCGACGGTCGCTATCTCACAGGAATGATGGGACGCCTCGTCGAGCTCTTTACCGACGGGGTTCCCACGGTCTGTATGTCGCTCTACCTCAGCCCGCACACACTCGCCGTATCGGAAGCGCTTCGAGTTGCCCGCTCCACCGGTCTGCCGGTCGCGGTTGCCACCATCGCGGAGGCGGTCGGCTCCGACGTCACGAACGTGGTCCGCTCCTGTGCAGTCGACGGGCGCTTCGGGGCGGGGGCGCAGGTACTGTCCGCCTATCTCGACAGCGATCTGCCAGTCGCAGTCTCGGAATACACCAAGGAGTTGATCATCTCCTCGGCTGAGGAGATTGACGCTCTGCACGGCACGTGCTTCAGCGATCGGTGCCGGCAACGGGTCGCCATCTCTTACCCAGCGATCAACACCGCGGACTATCTGGATGTCTGTCCCGAGGACACGGCCGAGGTGCTTCAGAGGCGTCGGCTGCTGCGCAGTCGCTACGTGCTGTACCTGTCTAGGCTGGCTCGCGCCAAGGGCGTGGACGACTTGATCGCTGGGTTTGCGACGAGCGCAGCGTGCCAGAACCTCACGCTGGTGATCGCTGGCAATGGACCTGAGGCGCTGCACTTGCGGGAGCTCGCCGCAGCCTCGTCGGTAGCAGACCGGATCAGGTTCCTCGATGATGTCGACGACGACGAGAAGCCCCATCTGATGGCTGGCTGCGCGGCCTTCGCGCTGCCGAGCAAGCCGCGGCCAGAATTTGTGGAGACATTCGGAATCGCGCTCGTGGAGAAGATGCTGGCCGGTGGTGGTCCGGTGATCACCACCAACACTGGCGGGATTGGCGAGGCTGTTGGCGACACGGCGATGATTGTCCCGGTCGGCGCTCCCAGCTCGATCGCGGGCGCGCTCGATCTGGCCGTTACCATGCCCGACGACGAACGGATCATCATGGCCGAGCGGGCTCGGGAGCATGCCCTCCAGTTCGACCGGACGCACGTCTTCAACCGGTTGCTCGAGCGGCTGACCGAGGCCATCGAGCGTGAGCTCAGTCCAATCTGAAGCGCAGCTGTGCCCATTCTCCCCGCGGGAAGGCACCTACACGTGCGTTCCCGCGGCCACATCCAGCGCGATTGAACTGGCTACCTTGCAGGTCATGACAGCACCTTCTCCCAGACGGAGACATGCTGCCTGCTGTCGCTGGTGAAGGGCTCTCTTTTCCAACCGCTCCAGCGTTCCCGCAGTGACAGCCCCGCGAGCCGTGCCATCAGGTCCAGTTCTGCCGGCCACACGTAGCGAAACGGCACCGAAAACACCTCGAGCTTGTCGCCGTCGATCCAATAGTGATGGGAGATCAAGCCCTGAGCCGCAATGTCGTACTCATCGAAGCCAAGCCTCGCTGGGCTCACCGTGAATGCCCGAACGGTCTCACCGGCAGGCAGCCGCTGAAGATCTGGAACCGCTACCTCGATCACGAAGCATCCACCCGGCTGCAGGTGCCTGGCGACGTTCTGGAAGCAGAGGATCTGCTCATCCTGCGTTGTCAGGTTCATGATCGTGTTGAACACCAGATAGGCAACGGAGAAGCGGCCCTCGACCGTGGTCGTGGCGAAGTCGCCGATCGTCACACCGATCTGGTCTGCGCCCGACTTCGCCCGCAGCCTGGCCACCATTTCCTCGGAGAGATCGATGCCGTGTACGCGGATACCGCGTTGCGTCAGCGGCAGGGCGATCCGACCGGTGCCTATTCCGAGCTCGAGAGCAGACCCGTCCGTAGCGAGTTCGACCAGAAAGTCGACAACCGGCTCGACCTGGGCACGCTCGAACATGTCGGCCGCTGACTCGTCGTAGCGTTCCGCGACCCGCTCGCCGAAGTAGTTCTTGGGCATGAATGCACTCTGTCAAACGCGGCGCCGCTCATGTACCCCGGCCAGGCTTCCACCTAAAGGCCCAATGAGATTTGACTTGCCCATCCAGCTTAATGAAAATGGTTCTCATGTCGGTTAGCGTTCGACCGCTGCGCATCCTTGCCTGCCTGCTCGCGCTGGTGGCAGCAGCGGCGTGCGCCAGCGCCGAACCGGCGACCACAACCGAACCCAAGCAGCCTGGCCAGCTTCGAATCGTGGCAGCGTTCTACCCGTTCCAGTTCGTCGCTCAGCGCGTCGCAGGTGACCATGCGACGGTCGCGAGCCTCACCGAGCCCGGGGCTGAGCCGCACGACCTGGAGCTCACTCCTCGGCAAGTCGCCGGCCTGACAACCGCGAACTTGGTGATCTATGAGAAAGGGTTCCAGCCGGCGGTCGATGAGGCCGTGGCGCAGAGCGACAACCCGGAGGTGATCGATACCAGGACGGTCGTGCCGCTGCGGCCGCTGGCGGTAACCGAAGATGATCATGATCAAGGAGCGGGAGCTGAGCATGATGACTCGGGACTCGATCCGCATGTGTGGCTCGACCCAACGAACCTCTCTCCGATCGCTCGGGCAGTGGCGGAACGGTTGTCGACGCTCGATCCTGATCATGCGGCCGACTACGCGCACAACGCTGACGCACTGGACGAACAGCTGGTACGTCTTGATAGGTCGTTCCGCTCCGGACTGACGCACTGCGTGCGCACTGAGTTCATCACGACCCACGCTGCCTTCGGCTACCTGGCTGAGCGGTATCACCTGACCCAGATCGGAATCAGTGGCCTCAGTCCTGACTCAGAGCCCTCGCCAGCGCGGATTGCCGAGGTGCAACGCGTGGCACAGGACCACAGGCTCACCACGATCTTCTACGAGACGCTTGTTTCGCCGGCCGTCGCCCAGGCGATTGCCGGTGATCTTGGCCTTGCGACCGACGTACTGGATCCCATCGAGGGGATCACGAGCCAATCGCGCGGGCAGAATTACCTCTCGGTCATGTCCGCTAACCTCGCGGCGCTCCGGAAGGCGGGGGAATGCTCCTAGACGCGAGTACGGTGCTGGCGGCCGACGATCTCACGGTCGAACTGGGCGGCCTGCCGGTGCTACGCGGCGTGAGCCTGTCAGTAAAGGTCGGAGAGGCCGTGGCCCTGATGGGCGGCAACGGCTCTGGAAAATCCACCCTGGTCCGTACCCTGCTCGGCCTCCTCCCCCACCAACGCGGTGCGGTACGCCTGTTCGGCTCAGCTCTGGGGAGCTTTCGGCAGTGGTCGCGGGTTGGCTACGTTCCGCAGCGCTCAATGGCGCTGCTCGGCGGATCCAAGGTCAAGGAGGTTGTCGCAGCCGGGCGGTTAGCACGCAGACGGCCTTTCCGACCGCTGAGACCAGAGGACCGCAGGGCAATACACGACGCCATCGCGCTCGTTGGCTTGTCCGGACAACTCAACGCCGACATCGCTGCACTGTCCGGCGGGCAGCAGCAACGGGTGCTGGTTGCGCGGGCACTTGCCGGTCAGCCAGATCTCCTGGTGTTGGATGAGCCAATCTCTGGGGTCGACCTCGAGCATCAGCGGGTGCTCGCCGAGGTGCTGGCTGAGTTGTTGTCGGCGGGCACCGCAGTGCTGGTGGTGCTGCACGATGTCGGTCCGCTCGGCGACCTTATTGATCGTGCCGTGGTATTGAGCGACGGTCGAGTAGTCCATGACGGTCCACTCGGCGATCTTGGGCGCCAGCGTCGATTCGGCGGCCATGAGCATCTCGATCATGGTCGGACTGTCGCTGATGATGAGGGCAAAGCGGCGGACAGCGGGCTGGGAGGTGCCGTGGAACCATGATCGAAATCTTGTCGTACCCCTTTATGCAACGCGCGCTGATCGCAGCACTGCTGACCGGTCTGATCGCGCCCGCCATCGGCACGTACGTCGTACAGCGCCGGCTCAGCTTGCTGGGTGACGGCCTCGGACACGTGGCCCTCGCAGGTGTCGGCTTGGCACTGTTGACCGGCACGGCACCGATTCCTCTCGCTGTGGCCGCCTGCGTCGCGGGCGCGGTCGTCGTCGAGGTGCTCCGCCAGCGTGGCAAGGCCACCGGCGACGTGGGGTTGGCAGTCCTCTTCTACGGTGGCCTCGCAGCAGGGGTGTTCCTGTCCGGCATCTCCGGCGTCGGAGCGGGTGGGCTGGCGCAGTACCTCTTTGGCTCACTCACCACCGTGACGCGAGACGATCTGAAGCTGGTCGGAGTGCTCGCCATCGTGATCTTGGTAACCACCCTGGGCCTGTCGCCACAGCTGTATGCGGTAGCGACCGACGAAGA
>DASUYM010000093.1:0-4707 GCA_036377435.1 Propionibacteriaceae bacterium | reverse complement strand
CGCATTCGATATTGCTGCCAAGTTGAGGACATCGTGAGCTGTCGGAGGATCGATGATGATTGCCAGGAGATTCGACGGCGGGCAACTTGGCGTGTGAGTCACACGTCAGCCCGCTACGGACCGACACAAGAGTTCTGCGGAATTGGGAAGGGAAGGCTAATGGGCTACCAGGGTGCGATCTTCGATGTGGATGGGGTGCTCGTCGACTCACCCCACGAGCTGGCGTGGCGCGAAGCGCTCAAGGAGCTGTTGGATGGCGACTGGCGCGAGATCCGTGACCGGACCAGTTGGACTGCTGAGCGGTTTACGACCCAGGTGTACCAGCAAGTAATTGCTGGCAAGCCACGGTTGCCAGGCGCCCGGGCAGCGCTTGAGTACTTCGGCGTACCCGATGTGGACCGGCGGAGCGACCTGTACGCGGCCGTCAAGCAGAGGCACCTCGTCCAGCTGATCGAGCAAGGTCGGTTTAGGGCCTTTCCTGATGCATTGAGGTTCATCCTTGCTGTGAAGAACAGTGGCATTCGCGTGGCGGCGGCGTCTTCGTCGAAAAACGCCAAGCTGTTCCTCGAACGGATACGACTCGACACCTTCACCGCCGAACAACGCCCCGACTATGCTTCGTTCACACTCAGATGACCTTGGAGGAGCTGTTCGATGCCGACATCTCCGGGCGCGACCTTCCTCGCGGAAAGCCCGACCCGATGATCTTCCTTACCGCTGCGGACGGGCTCGGACTTTCCCCCGATGCGTGTTTTGTCATTGAGGATGCGATGAGCGGGGTGCAGGCGGCTAAGGCCGGCGGCTTTGCCGCGATCGGCGTTGCCCCCTTGGCGACCAGCAGCAGTTGGCCGATGTCGGCGCCGATCTTGTGGTGACCACCTTGGATGACATAGCCCTTCCTGCCCTCGTTGAGGGCCGGTTGCAGGAACGGCAGGCCGCCGATGAGATCCGGCGGCGATATACCGAGCCGCCGCCCGACGTATGGACGCTGGAATACGAGGGCTTCGACCCCGCACGCCAAGGGTTGCGCGAAGCGCTATGTGCGCTCGGCAATGGGTACTTCGTTACGCGCGGCGCACTGCCCGAGGCCAAGGCCGACGACATCAACTACCCGGGAACCTATGTAGCCGGCCTTTACAACCGGTTGACCAGCGAGGTCGCAGGTCGGCGGGTGGAGAACGAGGACCTGGTCAATGTGCCCAACTGGCTTCCGCTGGAATTTCGAATCGCGGGCGGTCCATGGTTCGACATGCAGCAACCCGGCGTCCAAGACCACCACCTCGAATTGGATATGGAGCATGCAACGCTGATCCGCCGGTTTACCTGGCGGGACGCCGTGGGGCGGCGAACCAAGGTGGTGCAGTACCGGTTCGTGAGCCGGGAAGACGAACACCTGGCGGGCCTGAAGACGGAGTTCACCGCTGAGAACTGGTCGAACAGCATCCAGGTGCGCTCCGGTCTGGATGGCAGGATCGTCAACTCCGACGTCAAGCGTTACCGCGACCTGAACGGTCAACACTTAACGACCCTGGGCCAGACCGAGGTCGACAGGGAAACCGTCGAGCTTCAGGTTGAGACAAGCAAGTCACGCGTACCGGTCGCCCTCGCCGCCCGCAACACGGTGCTGCGAGAAGACGAGATTGTTTGAGGTGGACCGCTCGCTTGTTTCCCAGCCCGGATTCATTGCCCACGATCTCACCTTCGAGCTGCAGCAGGTGCAGTCGGTGACAGTCGAGAAAATCGTTGCGCTCTATACCTCGCGCGACCCTGGGATCTCTGAAAGCGGCCAGGACGCCCGCCTGGCAGTGGCCAGAGCTGCCGACTTCGCCGAGCTCCTGAGCAGCCACCAGCGCGCCTGGCAACGGGCCTGGAACCGGTGCGACATCGAGATGGACAGCGTCAACGAATGGAGCGCGACGGTGCTACATCTGCACATTTTTCATCTGCTGCAGACCGTCTCTCCGCGCCGCGCCCACCTGGATGTCGGGGTGCCGGCGCGAGGTTGGCACGGGGAGGCGTACCGGGGTCACATCTTCTGGGATGAGCTGTTCATCTTCCCCTACATCAACTTTCAGCGGCCCTTGCTCGCCGCCGCCTTACTCGAATACCGATACGCCCGACTGGGCGCGGCCCGGGCGGCGGCACGCGATGCAGGCTTCGCCGGTGCGATGTTTCCCTGGCAAAGCGGCTCCAACGGACGGGAGGAAACCCAACGGCTACACCTCAACCCGATGTCGGGACGATGGCTGCCCGATCGCTCGCACCTGCAACGCCACGTCAACATCGCGATTGCCCATAGCGTTTGGCAGCACTACATGGTCACAGGAAGCCTTGAGTTCCTGCGCTTCACTGGCGCCGAGCTGCTTATCGAAATCGCCCGGTTCTGGTCCAGCATCGCCACGTACAACCGCGCAGCAGAACGCTACGAGATCAACGGCGTCATGGGGCCGGACGAGTACCACGACGGCTACCCCAATTCCGATGAAGAGGGCGTGCGCAACAACACCTACACCAACATCATGGCCGTCTGGGTGCTGCAGCGAGCATTGGAGGCGCTGCAGGAGCTTCCGCCTCACTATAATCGTCAAGAGTTGGTCGAAGAGCTGGCGATCCGCGACGACGAGCTGGAACGGTGGAGGGACATCAGCCGGAAGATGACCGTTGTGTTTCATGGCGACGGTGTGCTGAGTCAATTCGAAGGCTACGAGCAGCTTGCCGAATTCGACTGGGAGGGTTACCGGGACAAGTACGGCAACATTCGACGATTGGACCGCGTACTTGAAGCTGAAGACGACAGCACGAATCGCTACAAGGTCTCCAAGCAAGCCGATGTGCTGATGTTGTTGTACCTTCTGTCACGAGACGAGCTCCGCGGTCTGCTCGCTGGTCTCGGCTACGAGGTAAGCGAAGAACAGCTGGCCCGGACTGTCGATTACTACTTGGGACGCACCTCGCACGGCTCAACGCTCAGCTCCGTTGTGACCGCCTGGGTTCTGGCCCGCTACGCCCCTGACAAGGCCTGGCGATTCTTGCAGCAGGCGTTGCAGAGTGACGTCGCCGATATCCAAGGCGGTACCACGGCGGAAGGCATTCACCTCGGGGCCATGGGCGGCACGGTGGATCTTGTGCTGCGCTGCCTGACCGGTACGCGCGCCCGCGGACAAGTACTGCGATTTGATCCGGCAATGCCGCCAGAGATCAAACAGCTGCGCTTCAGCGTGCACTACCGCGGCCACCGCATCGAGCTGGTGTTCTCCGATGACCGTGTCGAGGTCAGTTCACGCCCCGGCCCGGCAACACCCATCACTGTTTCGGTGCGGGAGCAGACCGTTGAGCTGCACCCGGGCGCGGCATACCTTCTCACTGGACTCCGGCCGGGACGCCCACAGGTGAAACGATGCTGACTGAGCACGCTGCCCGACTGGCAGCGCAGGCACACGTAGCGGCCATCTGTCTCGATTTCGATGGCACGCTTGCACCGATTGTCGATGATCCGAATCAGGCCCGACCGCTGCCCGGCACGGTTGAACTGCTCGGTCAGCTCGCCGCCCGGTTTGCCGCGGTCGCCCTGCTCTCGGGTCGCCCCGCTGATTACCTGGCCAAGCATGCGGCAGCCCCCGGAGTGCGCTATCTCGGGCTGTACGGGTTGCAAGAGATCCGCGACGGGCACGTATGGGTAGATCCACGCCTAGAAGCGGCGCGTCCGGCCGTGATGGCCGCTCAGCAGGATCTCCGGGATTGCGCCGCAGTCCATGACAGTGGCGCCTACCTGGAGGACAAACAGTACGCCGTTGCCATTCATACGCGGCGGGTCCCCAACCATGCCCGCTGGACGGCAGCCATCAATGAAGCAGCGCGGCAAGTTGCTGACCGGCACGGACTAGAAGTCCTACGCGGCAAGCTAGTCTGGGAGCTCCGCCCAGCCGTCCACAGCGACAAGGGCGACGCTGTTCGGCGGGTCATCGGCGACTCCAACGCCCGCAGCGCAGTTGTGGCCGGGGACGACCTTGGTGATCTTTCTGCATTTGCTGCGGCGATGGAGCTGAAAGCTCGCGGGGGCGACGCATTATGCGTCGCAGTGGACTCTGCCGAGGCCCCACCAGCACTCATCGACGAGGCAGATGTGATCGTTGACGGGCCGCCGGGACTGCTGGATTTCCTCCGGCGATTGCTTGGCTGAACGCCAGGAGCTTGGTCGGCGGAAGCGAAGCGTCGACGTCCAGGCCCCGGCACAGGCGTGACGTTCACGTGGCGGGACTGCCATTGCGCTGGACCGCGCGCCCGGGATGCGTCGTGGTCATCTGGGGTGCCGATCCTTCGGGAACCCACCCGCAACCAAACGGATCACGGCTGGGCTCCATCGCGCCGCCAAGGTAGGCACTCAGCGCACCCGTCAAGGCCAGCGCCAGCAGCACCACCGCGAACGTGACCGGAATGCGCGCGTTAATCGGCTTGTATCTCTTAGAGGGCGTCCCGGTGACGGTGGCGTGGTCGCTACGGTGGCCTGGGAGGGGTCCTCGGGTGTGGCGGTTTTCGGGTGAGTGTTCGGGCTCGTGAAAGAGATCGTCGGGGGCCTGCCTTCCGGCCTGTAGTCTCGGTTGAAGGGAATTGGTGGGCTCGAGGCTCGGTCCGCGACGCAGCTGCCGGCTCGGGTGTGGCACCGGATCACCCACAAGCGCGGGAGTGGGCGACTGCTCTTGCTGGTCG
>DASUYM010000092.1:0-17683 GCA_036377435.1 Propionibacteriaceae bacterium | reverse complement strand
GCCCCTCGACGCTCTGCACGAGATGCAGCATGGGCAAAAGCGCCGAGCGAGCCTGCGGATACCGAGCAGCGATCGATCGCATCTCCTCCAGCGTCGCCTCTGTGATCTCGGTCTCCGCGACGCTGTAGTCCAAACTCGGCTCATCGAAGCGCGTGACAAAGTGCCCGTGCCCGACCAACTCCTCCGACGCGACATCCCCGCCCGCATGCCCATTCGGCGACGGCGGCAGAGGCTCGAGCGGATTGCTCATTCGAGTGCACCCCCTCCCAGGCTTGACCTCGCGCGCTGCTCGACGCCCACCAGTCTCTGCTCGGGACAACGGCTTGACGGGCCGACGGCGATCGGCGTGGGCTGCTCGGGCGGCCTAGGCAAACCTGCGCGTGAGCCCGGCGGCACGTGTGCAGAAGTCGTGCGCGATTGACCCGTGTCTTGAGGGATCAAACGCGCACGATCATGTACCGGGCCGGAAAAGCGGCCGAGCACGCCGCACCGAGAGCTTAATCCGGACCACAGGCGGACCGCACCCGACTGGCCAACCCAGGACGCACGTTTGCGTAGCCCGCCCGAGCGGCCCTCCCCGACTCTGAGTCCCAATGCGGGCCGCATCAACGGTCCACCCCGCCCATGACCGGATCAAGGCTCGCCACGGCGACGACCACATCCGACACCATCGCGCCCTCGCACATCACCGGCATAGCCTGCAGGTTGGTGAAGCTCGGATCGCGGAAGTGCGCGCGGAAGGGGCGGGTTCCGCCGTCCGAGACTACGTGGGCGCCAAGCTCTCCGCGCGGGCTTTCGATGGGGACATACGCCTGGCCCGGCGGCACCCGAAAGCCCTCGGTGACCAGCTTGAAGTGATGGATCAGCGCCTCCATCGACTGGCCCATGATGTGCTTGATGTACTCGTTGGAGTTGCCCATGCCGTCGGAGCCGATCGACAGCTGCGCCGGCCAAGCGATCTTCTTGTCGGCGATCATGATCGGCGCGCCCCGCATCTTCTCCAGTCTGTCGACACATTGTTCGATGATCTTGAGGCTCTCCCACATCTCGTTCAGGCGGATCCGGAACCGTCCGTAGGCGTCCATGGTGTCCCAGGTCTGCACCTCGAAGTCGTAGGTCTCGTAGCCGCAATAGGGCTGCTTCTTGCGCAGATCCCAGTCGTACCCGGTCGCCCGCAGCGGTGGCCCAGTGATGCCCAACGCCAGGCAGCCAGCAAGATCGAGATAACCGACGCCGGAGAGCCGAGCTTTGAAGATCGGATTCTCGTTGCAGAACGCTGCGTACTCCGGCAGGTGCTTCCTCATCCAGACGATGAGTTCCTTGACATAATCGAAGGCCTTGTCCGGCAGGTCCTGGGCAATACCGCCAGGTCGGATGTAGGCGTGATTCATCCTGAGACCCGTGATCAACTCGAAGGCGTCCAGCACTTTCTCCCGCTCGCGGAATCCGATGGTCATCACGGTTAGGGCGCCGATCTCCATGCCACCGGTCGCGATGCACACCAGGTGGGAGGAGATGCGATTCAGCTCCATCATCAGCACCCGAATGACATTTGCCTTCTCTGGAATCTCGGCCTCGATGTCGAGCAGCCGCTCGACGCCGAGGCAGTAAGTAGCCTCCTGGTAGAGGGGCGAAAGGTAGTCCATCCGAGTGCAGAAGGTGACGCCCTGGGTCCAGTTACGGAACTCCATGTTTTTTTCGATGCCGGTGTGCAGATAGCCAACGCCGCAGCGGGCCTCGATGACCGATTCGCCTTCCAATTCCAAGATCAGCCGAAGCACACCGTGCGTGGAGGGGTGCTGTGGACCCATGTTGACCACGATGCGCTCGTCACCGCGCTCGGCCTGCTCAGACACGATGGAGTCCCAGTCCTGGCCGGTGACGGTGTAGACGTGGCCCTCAGCCGCGTCGGCAGCTGCACCGAAGGGATCCTCCGCCGAGCCCGCCGCAGGCCCGGCAGTCCGCTCGTCGGTCGTGCTCATGAGTACGACCTCCTTTGGTCTGGGGGTGGAATGGTCGCGCCCTTGTACTCCACGGGGACGCCGCCGAGCGGATAGTCCTTGCGCTGCGGGTAGCCGGGCCAGTCGTCAGGCATCAGGATCCGGGTCAGCGCTGGATGGCCGTCGAAGATGATGCCGAACATGTCATAGGTCTCGCGCTCGTGCCAGTCGGCGGTGGGGTAGGTCTCCACCACCGATGGGACGTGCGGGTCGCTGTCGGGTGCGGAGACTTCCAGTCGAATGCGGCGGTTGTGGGTCATTGACTGCAAGTGATAGACCGCGTGCAGCTCACGATCCTTGTCTGCTGGATAGTGCACGCCAGACACGCTGCTACAGAACTCGAAACGCAGGTGGGCGTCGTCTCTGAGGTAGCGGACCAGCTCTGCCAGGTGCTGTCGCGCGACATGGAAGGTGATCTCGCCGCGGTAGATGACGACCTTGGTGATCACGTCGCTGAAGTTGGGAACCAGCGCACCGATCCGTTCATAGACCTGATCCCACCAGCCACCGAACGGCGGGCTGGCCGCACCTGGGAATTCCACAACGCGGGTGAGACCGCCATACCCCGTCGTGTCGCCGCTGCCCTCGACGCCGAACATGCCCTTACGGACTTGCAGCACCTCGGCGGTCGGCTCGGCGGCGGTCAGTTGAGCTTCGTCCTCCTCCGCCGCGGTTGCGCCAGAACCGACCTCAGGCGCCTCCCCCGTCAGGGACTCCGGCTTGGTCTCGGCGTCCGGCTCGGATTCGCCCTCGGGCACCGCGCCCTTGATCGGCGCCTTCTCGTCCGATTCCTCATGAATGTGCGCTGAGCTTGTCGAAGAGCCCTCATCCGAACTTTGCGCGGAGCTTGTCGAAGCGCCCTCATCCTGCCCTTCGACAGGCTCAGGGGGCATCTCTTCGGGCTTGGGCGCCGGAGCTTTGCGCGTCCGCTTCCGAGGCGGCCGGCGCGAGGTGCCTTCAGTCATCGAAGCAGACCCTTCTGCTCAATGAGAGCCGGCGCCTCCAGCTGCTGCTTCTCCGCCTCCTGCGCGGCGATGGTGGCGTCGATGCCGATCGGGGTGTGCTGCACCTTCTCGCGCAGCTTGAACATCGCGTCGATCAGCATCTCCGGCCGCGGCGGGCAGCCGGGCAGGTACATGTCGACGGGAACGATGTGGTCCACGCCCTGCACGATGGCGTAGTTGTTGAACATTCCGCCGGTGCTGGCGCACACACCCATAGCGAGTACCCATTTCGGATTCGCCATCTGATCGTAGATCTGCCGCAGCACCGGCGCCATCTTCTGGCTCACTCGGCCAGCGACGATCATCAGGTCGGCTTGCCGCGGCGACGCGCGGAACACTTCCTGCCCCCAGCGGCCGGAGTCATAACGGGGCGCGCCGTAGGTCATCATCTCGATCGCGCAGCAGGCTAGACCGAAGGTGGCAGGCCAAAACGCCGCGCTCCGCATGTAGCCGAACAGATTCTCAACGGTGGTCAGCAGCACACCGCTGGGAAGTTTTTCCTCGAGGCCCATCTCAGCCAACACTCCTGGTTGCTTGCATTCTCAATCCCAATCCAGCCCACCCCGTCGCAGCACGTAAAAGTAGGCGATGAAGACCGCGCCGATAAACAAGATCATCTCGACCAGCGCGAAGGTGCCCATCAGGTCAAACGCCACAGCCCACGGATAAAGGAAAACGATCTCGATGTCGAAAACGATGAAGAGCATGGCGGTGATGTAGTACTTGACCGGGAACCGGCCGCCGCCGACGGGCTGCGGGGTCGGCTCGATGCCGCACTCATACGAGTCGTACTTGGCTCGGTTGTAACGCCCAGGGCCAACCAGCACGCTCGTCAGAATGGTCAGCGCGACGAATCCCGAGGCAATCGCCAGCAAGATCACGATTCCGATGTACGGACTCACCAGCTAGCTCCCCTTCCCCAGGTCAGGCAATCGATCATGCCGCAGGCGCAATCTTGGACAACGAGTTGATCAACTTATCCATCGCGTCGCCGTCATTGGCATCGGTCAGATTGGCGAGCAGCTTCAACGTGAACCGCATCAAGGTTCGGCGAGGCAGCCCGTACGTGGTGCAGACTCGCATCACCCGCGGATGGCCGATCAGCTTCACGAAGGCGCGACCCAGGGTGTAGTAGCCGCCAAGCTCCGCCTTCAGCTTTGTGGGGTAGGACTCCAGCGCCCGCTCCGCAGCCGGGCTGCCAGCCCCCCGCTCGTGCGCCTCGGCCATCGCGGTTGCCGCGATCTCAGCGGACTCCATGGCGTACGCGATGCCCTCGCCGTTGAAGGGGTTGATCATGCCGCCAGCATCACCTACCAGCAGCAGGCCGCGGCCATAATGTGGTTGGCGGTTGAAGCCCATCGGGAGCGCCGCTCCTCGCACCGGAGTGATCATGTTCTTGCTCCGTAAACCCCAATCCTCCGGTGTGTTCTCAAGCCACCGCCTGAGCAGATCCTTGTAGTCGGTCTTGCCGAACGCCGAGGAGGTGTTCAGGATCCCGAGCCCGACATTGCACGTGCCGTCGCCCATGCCAAAGATCCACCCGTAGCCCGGCAGCAGTGCGCTCTTGCCGGGCTTGCCCTCCCATAACTCCAGCCACGACTCCAGATAGTCGTCGCGGTGTCGCGGACTGGAGTAGTAGGTGCGTACGGCCACGCCCAAGGGCCGGTCCTCGCGCCGATTCAGTCCCATGGCCAGGCTCAGCCGGGTCGAGTTTCCGTCGGCCGCGACGACCATCGGGGCGGTGAATCGGCGGCCGTCTTTGGTGCGGACTCCGACGGCGCGGTCGGTGCGAGAGTCGATGATCGGCTCGACCACATTGCTGAGCTCATACAGCGCAGCCCCCGCCGCCACTGCATGGCGGGCCAGCAGTTCATCAAAGTCCGCGCGCGGCCTGACCAGGCCATACGACGGGAAGTCAGCAAGATCAGGCCACTCCAGCTGGAAGGGACGCTCGCCGCCGTAGATGCGCAAGCCCTTGTTGTGCAGCCAACCGGCCTCTTCCGAGGTGTCGATGCCGAGCCGGATCAACTGTCTGGCGCCGCGTGGCGTGAGACCGTCCCCGCAGACCTTGTCCCGGGGAAACCGACTCTTTTCCAGCAGCGAGACGCGGAGGCCGCGACGAGCAAGGTGCGTGGCCGTGGCGGAACCAGCGGGACCCGCGCCGACAACGACCACATCGGCGTCGATAACACGCTCCGTCGCACGATCGCGCACGTCAGCTTCCGCGTACGGGTCGAGCCCGTTCGTAGTCCCTGACATGGCGTCTCCTGACGGTCCAGGACTTAGTGAAAAACTTCACTAAGTCTTCATGCAGAGTCTACGACTTCCCGCGGACTGCTCGTCGCATTGGGTGCGAAGAGACAACGCCTCAGCTGGATCTCCACCCTGCAAGGGAAACGGACCGATTTAGGAACCGTCGTCGTTCAGCTGGATGTCGTAGCCGGCAGCCGGACGGACTGCGCCGAAGTAATGAGCCTCGCCGCGCTCCCAAAATCGCACCCAGTCCGGGTCGTTGTGCCGCTCGCCGCAGCGACGGGCACGAGTCTGCGGATCGACGCCGAGGTAGACGGCAACATCCACGAGATCGGCCAGTTCCGGCCGTGCAGCGTAAACGCCATCGAGGATGATCACATCAGCCGCCGAAATGGTCTTCGGGGGAGCCAGCCGGCCGTCATCGGCGTCCCAATCGTAAGGCTGGAAAGTAGCCGACTGCCCGGCCCGCAAGGGCACCAGCGCTTGGTCCCGAAGCCGCTCCCAGTCGATCACGGCATCGACTACCGCGGTGTCTGACATTGCATCCCGCTGCGCCAGGCTCAATTCCGGCAGGCTGTTCCGATAGAAGTCGTCGCCTTCGACGACTGCAGCCCTCGCTCGGAGTGCGACTGCGGTTGCCAAGATCGACTTGCCGGCACAGCTTGGGCCGTCAATGGCAATGACAACTGGCCGGTCAACTTTCGCCCGGCGCTCGGCCGCCATGTTCAGGATCGACGACACGGCTTTTGAGGATCGGAGCTTCCAGACGAGCAGTTGCTCTGGTGTGTCGATATCCCAAAGTTCGACTGGCGCGAGTTCATGGGCGATCAGTCCGGGTCGGAGGGCATCGAGAAGCCGGCGCGCCGAGACCCCCGCAGCACCGCCCGGCCCAGCGGCTGCTACAAGGGCCTCGGCCGCGTCGAGGCGCAAGGCCAGCTGGAGGGGCTGCTCGCGACCATGTGTATCAACACCAACGACCGCTTCAGCACTCGGTTCGTCCTCCAGGCGGCTAAGTAAGGTGGCCGCGGCCTGACCGCCAAGCGGAGCGTCCGCGGGCAGTACCACGATCACCTCAGCGGACTCTGCAAGCGCGCGCCGGACGCCAGCCACCAGTGCCGCCGCGGGCCCGCCCCCCGGCGGATCCTCAGAGGTAAAGATCACCGGCCGGGCCACTTCACGCACGGAGCCGACAACCACGACGACAAACTCCTGCGGCAGCGAGGCGAGCGTATGGTTCAGCAACGGCTCGTCGCCTACGAGCTGGGCCAGCTTGTCCGGTGGGAAGCGCAGCGACGCGCCACCAGCGAGGACAACCGCAGTGACGCGTCGCAACGAAGGATGACTACTCGTCAGGGTCAGGTGCGCTGTCGCGTAGCACCCGCTCACGAGCGGTGTCAACGTCAGCAGTCGTCTTGGAAGCCGACGTGGCCGCCGCAATGTAGTTCTTCATCTTGTTGAAGTTGGCAACGTATTGATCATGAACCGAATTGATTGGGATCCGCAGTAGCACCTCATTGCTTTCCCGAAGGCTGTTGTTAGTGAAATTCTGTGAAGCAGTGTAGACACCCTTGAAACTCGAGTCTCCCTGATACACGCCGTTGATCAACAAGTACTTGCTGTGCGGATAGAGTTCTTTCACCCCGTCCCCATCTCGGTCGAGGCGACCGTTGTAGATCGGGATGTTCTTCTTGCGCAGCTCAGTCGCAACCTCCGCGTCGACCTTGTCTGAGGGGTAGATCACTTCGATGTTGCAACCCTTCCCCTTAAGGGCAGTGAGTTTCTGAGCGATGTAAAGGCGCAAAGTCGTCCATTGGTAGGCTGCGATCTTGATCACGGTTTTGCCACTGACCCCATAGCCGGTTGCAGCCCCGGTGCAGGTGACATCCGACAGAACGTTGTAGATCGTGTCCGACGAAGGCGTCGAGCCGGCGCGCGGGAAGTAGTACAACTTGCAGCTGGCCGCCGAACTTCCATTCGGATCGCATGGACTGCCAGAAGCGGTGTGGTAGTAGTTGGTGTTGGTCTTGTCGGGCAGCATGTCGTTGAAGTTGTCAACATTCGCGTCATAGATGGCCTTGTTGTTGGCGACCGTGTAGGTGTTGTTCCACGATCTGCTGATGCCTGTTTCCGCCGGATTCGCCGAGGAAATCATCGACACATGCTTCGCGTCTCCGGCTCGCGAGAACAAGTAGAGCTTGGAGTGGATGTACGAGGTGCTGTTTGACATACAGCCGTATTTGCAGGTCCGGATGTAGCTGGGCTTGCTCCTGTCGGTTCCTAGGGCACTGCGCAGGGCCTTCAACTGAGGGGTATCGGTCCCGGGCGAGAGTAATTCGTAGTGATGGCTGTCGACGAGTAGGCGTACCTGCACCCCGCGCTTGTGCGCCGCAATCAAGGCGTCGGCCATCGGCTGCCAGCTGAACGAATAGGCGACGAATCGGATGATCGAACCGGCTGGAACGCTGTTGACCGAGTTCACAATCGGGTTCATCAAAGCCAACTGCTGGTCACGTGTTCCATTCGGATCGTTGAAGAGCGCACCAGTCTTCGGCGTGTACGACGACGGGGCGGCCTGCGCCGGCGGCACGATCACCACCCCGAGCGCCAGGACCGCGAGCGCGACAACGACTCGGACGAGCTTTTTCACGAAGAACTGAACCCCCGAAATTCAGTGATGGAAAGACCCGACCTCCTGTTGCCGGCTCCCGGTCCCGCTGCCTGGCTACCCCTTCTCGTGCCCGCAGGCAGCCTGCAAGCTAACACGCTCCCCAGCAGTGAATCCGGCGAAAGCTGAGGCTCATCCCGACACCTCAGGACGACACGCGGCGGTGATGCGAACTTGTGATCAGACTCGCCCAAGACGCCAATGGTCACGACCTGATAACGGCCGTCTGGCCGCTCCCAGACGGCCGGGAATACTGGCTCTGTGAAGGCCCTGTGGGTGCTGCCAGCCGCCCTGGTATTGGTTGCCTGCAGTGCGAGCGAGTCAGCCACCGCGCCGCAGGCCTCATCCCCAACGTCGACCGTCACCGCCGCGCCGACCCAGTCACCCTCCACGAGTGCAGCTCGGCCAAGCACCACCCCGACGCCCAAAGCGACGAAGACACCTAAGCCGCCACACCCGATCTCAATGCAGGCGTTGATCCACAAGAAGTATGACGGTCGCAACCTCAAACTCGGTCGGCTGCTGGCGGACTACGGCGCGTACAAGCGCTACATCATCACTTACCGGGGTGACGGGCTCACCATCTCAGGCGTGATGAACGTCCCAGACGGCAAGGGCCCGTTTCCAGTCCTGGTGCTCAACCACGGGTACATCGATCCCGACACCTATTTCCCCGGCCAAGGCATGCCGCGGGAACACGACTACCTGGCACGGCACGGCTACGTCGTGCTGCACACGGACTATCGAGGTCATGCTTCGTCTGACAACGACAAGAACGTCGATTACGAGCTCCGGTTGCCCTACGCGGTTGACACGATCAACGCGGTCAAGGCGGTCAAGTCCTCGATGCTGCCGTTCCTGGACAAAGATCGGGTCGGCTGGCTCGGACGCTCAATGGGCGGTGGCGTCACCTTGACCGCGCTGGTAGCCCAGCCGGGTCTTGTCGACGCCGCGGTCATCTACGCTTCAGTAAGCTCAATGGCCGCCGACAACTGGAAGCAGTTCTCCCGGCCATCGGAAGATCGGTCGCGAACCAACCGACGGATTGCGCGGACGTACGGACTGCCAGACGAGTCGCCCGAGTTCTGGCGCGCGGCCTCGGCGCGGCCGTACTTCGATCGGGTGACTGAGCCGCTGCTGGTCCATCACGGCATCCAAGACAACACCTGTCCGATCCGCTGGTCCCAAGCCACGGTCAAGGCGCTTAAGGCGGAGAGCAAAGATGTCACCTTCGTCAAGTACCGCGGTGAGGGTCACACATTCGAGCGCCAGTGGCAGCGCTCAATCGAGCGGACAGTGTCCTTCTTCGACAAGCACCTGGATTAGGGCACTAGCCGAGCGAGTCCCGCATGGGAATCAGCTTGGCGTTCGATTCCGCCAGCTCAGCGGCGGGGTCAGATCCGGCGACGATTCCACAGCCGGCAAAGAGCCTGATCTGGTGGGGGTCGGTCTCGCTGAGTTGACCGCAGCGGAGGGCAATCGCCCATTCTCCGTCGCCATTGGCGTCGATCCAGCCCACCGGTCCGGCGTAGCGCTCGCGATCCAGATGCTCCAACTCGGCGATCAGCGATCGTGCACTGTCTGTGGGCGTTCCACAGACAGCGGCCGTCGGATGCAGCGCCGCGGCAAGCGCCAGAGAGGCGACACCCTTGTCAGCGACCCCCGTGATGTCAGTCGCCAGGTGCAACACGTTGGGCAACTGCAGCACGTAGGGGGCATCGGGCACATTCATACCCGAGCAGAAGGGCGTCAATGCCCGGGCCACGGAGCGAACCGCGTACTCGTGCTCCTCCAGGTCCTTGCTCGATCGAGCCAGCGCCGCCGCCAGGTTGAGATCGTGATCATCATCGCTGGAACGGCGAATGGTGCCGGCCAGTACCCGGGAGGTGGCCAAGCCAGCCTCGCGTCTCACCAGCATCTCGGGCGTAGCTCCCACTAGACCGTCGACCGAGTAAGTCCAGCACTGGGCATAGCTCTCTGCAAGTCGGGCGGCAATCCAGCGTAAGTCGATGTCGTTTTCAGCAAAGGCGAGCAGGTCGCGTGCGAGCACCACCTTCTCGAGCTCTCCGTCGCCGATCCGGCGTACGGCCTCAGCGACGACAGCCTCCCACTCCGGTCCGCTCAGCCCACCATCACCAAAGGTAACGTTGCGCGGCCGTTCGGCCGGGGTCGGTCCCCCTGATTCGACACCATCCGCAGAGACCGGGCCGATCTCGGTCATCCAGACCTGACCGTTGCGCCGCCCGACGACAGTCTGCGGCACGATGAGGCTCGACCGACCAGCCGAGTTCGCCGGGTCAAACAGGAAGCTGCCGTACGCCATCAGGCCGGCGCCGGCAGTCGGGTGGCCCAGCTCAGCCGTTACCTCAACCTGAGCGACCAGGTCCGACCACCACTCGGCCGCCTCCGCGATGCTGGTGGGCTTGAGCCGAACCACTTCTCCCCAGCCGACGAGGCCGTCGCCATGCCGCAACCAGACGTAGTAATCCTTTGGCGGAAGAAGGGCCAGCAAGGAACCCGGGTCCTCGATCGGATGCGTCCGCACGTGGAGCCGCGGCGGAACCGGAGCCGACGAGGTCACGGGGCACAGCGTAGCTGTGGCTGGGGGCGCGACCAATGTGCCCCAACACCGGAAGCCCAATTTGTGATTGCTTTCACAAATGGTTCTTGTGCGCTCGCGCCCGCTTTACCGACGCTCGCGAACTGTGGCCGTCACGATGGCCCGGCTCAGGCCGAGCTCGGCTTGCCGCTAGCGCTTACGTTGCTTGGCGGCCGCGGCCGCTTCGTCACGCTGCTTTCGCTGGGCCGCCAGCTGCTTTTGCTGCTCAGCCTGGCGCGCCCGCAGAGTTTCAGCATCCATGGAGTTGAGCAAGATCATGGCCGCGATCGTTGCGATCAGCAGCGACCAGAAGGGCGAGAAGCCAAGCAGCATCGGCGCTGTGGTCAGCAGGCAGACGTCGAAGCCGCGGAACAGATTGGTCACTAGACCCGGAGGGAACGCTCCGGCTTGGCTTGCGACCATGGGTGCACCGAAGTCGACGCCTTTCGCCTGGGTCCAGCGGACCGCGGCCAGTAACCCAGCTGCCGCCGTTGCTGTGGCCATCAGGGAGGCTTCGGGCACCGTACGGTCGACGGCTCCGTCGCCGAAACCGAGGTAGGCCGCACTCGTCAATGCGGCCCAGATGCCCGCCAAGATTGCAGGCACGGTGATCGACGCGAGTTTGATGCGGGCGAGGGAAAAAGGCAGGCAGCGGGCCAATCCACCAGTACGCGTCAGCACCCGGAGCCCGCCGAGCAACGGAATGGTTGCGCCGAAAAGGGCGAGTGCCGCGAAGACCGGGGTGAGCGTACTCATACCGAGTGCGTCGGCGGCGTAGGGAACAACAATCGTCCCGGCCAGCACGAGCAAGGGCTGCGGGAACCGCCACAGCCGCTGCCACTCGCGCCAGATGAGCGCCTCAAGACCCAAACCCTTGCCGCGTCTGGGGTGCACATGGCCGCGCTCGATGGCGCGCCGCTCGACAACGATGTCGCGGGCGAGGCCAACGTCCAGGGCGAAGAAAGCGCCGGAAATTCCGCTCACCAACGCTCCGCCGCTCAGGAGCCTGGTCCGGCGAATCTGACCCAGCCGGCGCGCGGCGAGCACTCCGCTGACAAGCAGCACCAGCGCGGAAGCGACCATCATGATCACACCGACCTCGGTGCCGACGTCGTCCGACAGACTGAGGTTGAACCACCCGGCCGCTACGCCCACCACACTGAACAGGGCACCGAGGGCGAGGATCCCGAAGACGTAGGTCGCCACGCGCGTCAGGACGTGACGCTCGACCCCCTGCTGTGCGGCAGCGAAGGCAACCGATGCGGCCGCCGAAAGTGCCGTAGCCCCTGCCCAGACCAGAACTTCGATCTGCCCCGAACCGGTCAATGCCGAGACCAGCCCGCCGACTGCCGCACCACCCAGGAATGCCGCCAGCACGGCTCCGACCAGACGAGAGCCGAGCAGCTTGGCGCGGGAAATCGGCGCATCGAGCAGCCAGAAACCTTCGGCGGCCGACGCCAGTACCGGACCGAACAACCGGCTAACCGCCAGGGCCATTGCCACGGTTGCTGCGAATGCCGCCCACGGCAGGACAGCCCGCGCCGACAGACAGGATACCGAAGTACATTGGGCGATCGTGCGCTGCGCCTTCAAGATCACATTGACTACCATGGCGCCGATCATCACGGCGGCGAATACGGCAACGTACGCGTCACTCATCGCCTGAAGCACATTGCGGGTGGCCCGGCCGGAACGCCAGTCCTTGATCAGGCTCTTCAGCTCCCGAGGGCTGGCTGGGGCCAGCGCTCTGGGCTCAAGTGGCTGCTGGTACGCGAAATCATCGGCACCCGCTTCCATGCTGCTCATCCGCGCGGTGCTCCGAGCTGGACGACCCGGGTGGCCACGGTCTCGACCAGCTCCGGCTCGTGGCTGGCGAAGACGATCGCCAAGCCCTTCTGCCGCTCGGACTTCAGCCGCTGCGCAAGCCAGGCCACACCTTCGGTGTCGAGTCGCTGCTCGGGTTCATCCAAGATCAACAACTTGCGGGGGCGTACGAAGGCCGTGGCGAGGGCCAGCCGGCGACGCTGACCCGAGGACAGGGTGCCGGGCAACTGGCCGGACTGCGGAACCAGCTGGACCTCCTCCAGCACCTCGTCGACTACATCGTCCGGATCGGCGATCCCGTGTGCCCGGGCCAGCAGGTCGAGATGCTCAACCACGCTCAGATCAGGGAAGAAATCAAGATCATCGATCACCGTGGCAACGTCGCGCCTGATCTCCGGCGACGCCTCCGACATGGGGTTACCGCAGACCTGGACGTTGCCGTCGTCTGGCCGATCCGCACCGACCAGACACCGCAGCAGGGTGGATTTGCCGGCACCATTGCGCCCCGTGAGTGCGACCGCCTCTCCAGTGCGCACCTCGAGATTGAACTTGTCGAAAATGGTGTTCGGGCCGAAGGCCCGGCGCAGGCCGGAGACCTTGAGGATCGTCGTGCGTTTGGCCATGGAGGCGATTCTGCCCCTTTCCGGCAAGAAGTCCGGATCAGTCTCTCCGCATTGCTCGCACAGTCTTGGGCTGCGAGGTCGCGACGCCGCTCGGCGACGCCTGCGCCACCGGTACGTTACGCGGATCACCAATCCCCACGTGGCTGCGGCGACGAATTAAGGCAAGACAGTGCAACCTGTCGCCGAAGCCCGACAACTGGAGGAACCACTGATGACCATGATCTACGCGATCGCCAGCGTGTTGCTTCAGACGTCCTAAGCCGGCGCCGTCGATCGTGAGAGCTTCCATCTTGTGAACGTCTCGTCGTTGCCATCGGATTCTGAGGGCAAGCCCTTCGGATCGGCGCGGCACCGCCACGCGTCGAGCGGTCGCGAGGCCGAGGCGGCGCATCTGGTCGACCTGATGACGCTCTGCTCCCGCGGCCACGAAGACGCATTCGCTGAGCTGTACGACCGCACCTCCCAGCGCATCCACGGGATCACCTTGCGAATTCTCCGCTCGCCCGACCACGCGGCCGAGGTGACTCAGGAGGTCTATGTGGAGGTTTGGCGGCAGTCCGCCCGTTACTCACCAGACAAGGGCAGCGTCATTGCCTGGATGACCACCATGGCACATCGGCGCGCTGTCGATCGGGTGAGGTCGGTATCGAGTGAGATGGCCAGGGACGAGCGATATGCCTTCCACGGCGCCGATCGCGAGATCGACCAAGTGTGGGATGGCGTAGAGCAACGACTCGATATCGAGAGAGTGCGGAAGGGAATGGCCTCTTTAACCCCGATTCAGCGGGAGGCGTTGACGCTCGCCTACTTCGGTGGCTATACCCAAAGCCAGGTGGCGCAGCTGTTGAAGCTGCCCCTTGGCACGGTCAAAACCAGAATCCGTGACGGGCTGATCGGGCTCCGAGATGCGTTGGGGGTGGAAGCATGAGCGAAATCCACGGCGCCGTCGGGTCATACGTGGTCAATGCGCTCGACCCTGATGAGCTGGAGGAGTTCGAGGCGCATCTGGCCGTATGCCCAACCTGCAGCCGCGAGGTAGCGGAGTTCTGCGAAACAGCTGCCGAGTTGTCGTTGCTCGCGAGTGTGCCTCCGCCGCCGACGGCGTTGCGCGGGTCGATCCTCTCTGCCATTTCCGAGATCAGGCCACTGCCCCCAGAGCCAGCCGAGGTTGCGCCCGCGGAGTCAGCGGCTCCAGGTACCGTGGCGGCTCCGGCCGAGCCCGAGAGCCCGGTCGATGAGCTAGCGCTGCGTCGGCAGCGGCGGCGTACTCGAATCCTCGCCGGCTTTGTGGCAGCGGTCTTTGCTGCTGCGGTGGCATTGGGCGGGGTGGTCTACACACTCGTCCAGGCACGGCAGGCGCAGGTGGCTCAGCAGGCAGCGGAGACCGAACTGCTCACGGCGCCCGACGTGCAGACCTACTCGACGACGATGAGGGATGGCGGCCAGATCTCCTTTGTGGTCTCGAGAAGCCTCGATCGGGCGCTCTTCATCGGCAGGGATCTACCAGCCGTCGGGGCTGATAGGACGTACCAGTTGTGGACCCTCGAAGGCCAGCAAGCCAGCCCGGACAGCCTGGTGGCTGGTGGCGGCGACAGTAGGGAGTTCTTCCGCGAAACCCTCGGCGGCGTGACCGGCCTTGCGGTCAGCGTCGAAGCTGCTGGCGGCGCCCAGCAGCCAACCCCTTCGACCATTCAGGTGGTCACCGAGCTGTCCGGCTGATACCTCGGTCCGCGACCGTGCGGCGATCGTGTCCTCAACCAAGGATTTCTGTCATCCGGAGCATGACTACGTCGCGGATGACGTCGTCCGCGAGCGGCTTATCGACAGTGAACCGGATCGTTCCCTTGGACAGCTCGTATCCAGATAGCCGGTCGCGTACTTCATCCACGACCTGTGGACTAAACGGGAAGACGCTGAGATGACGCTTGGCGGCTGCAAAACCAAGTAGGGGTTTCTGCTTGTACTTGAGCGCTGCCATCCCGTAGCTGGTGCCCTGCTCGGCGTCAGGCACGATGTCCAACGCCAGGCTCCGGATGCGTTCAAATGCTTCCCTGGCGTCGGCGTCCAGGCTCTCAAAGTAGTCGTCAACCACTCCCACGCAGCTAACAATAGGCACGGTAGATCGGCAGGGAGCGTGTAAAGGTGGCGACCATTGCATGTCAGTGGAGCGTGGGAGGCTGTCGTTGTGCCCGACGCTGACTCCGCCGGTTCGGCTCGCGCGACGCTCGACAAGCGGCGTGGTGACATTGTCGCGATGTTCGACCGCGTGGCTACGCGCTACGACCTCGCCAACGATGTGCTCTCGCTGGGCCAGGATCGGGCCTGGCGCCGGCAGGTAGTGCAGGCTGTCGGGCCGCGGCCCGGGCAGCTGATCTTGGATGTGGCGGCAGGCACAGGCACCTCAAGCGAGCCCTTTGCACAGCGCGGGGCGACCGTCATCCCGACCGATCTTTCCTTCGGCATGTTGCTGGTCGGCAAACAACGCCGGCATGGTCTGAGCTTCGTCGCCGCCGATGCGCTCCAATTGCCGTACGCCGACGCCAGCTTCGATTCGGTCACGATCTCCTTCGGGCTCCGCAACGTCGAGGACACCGCAGCGGCTCTGAGCGAGATGCGGCGGGTCATCAAGCCGGGTGGCACGCTTGTCATCTGCGAGTTCTCCACGCCCACCTGGCAGCCGTTCCGCACCCTCTACTCCAACTATCTGGTCGCCGCTCTGCCCCGAATCGCGTCGCTGGTCTCCTCCAATCCCGCAGCGTACGAATACCTGGCCGAGTCGATCCAGGCCTGGCCCGACCAGCAGGGACTGGCCACCATGATCGAGAAGTCCGGCTGGCGAGACGTTGAGTGGCGCAATCTGTCCGGCGGCATCGTCGCTCTGCATCGGGCCCGGTCATGATCAATCTGGAGGCAACGGCAGCGACAGCCCCGCCCGGGACGATAGCGCTCGGCGCGTACGCCGCAGGCAGCTGTCCTGTCAAAACCCAGAACGCCTTCAATCCCACGGTTGCCCTGGAGAGTCAGCCTCCGGGCACCTTTGTCGAGGCCAACGAAGGGCTCGCGGAGCTGTTCGACGGTGGCGCGCAATTCGAGACCGTAGTGCTCGAGCAGCTGATCATCGCCTGTCGCGGACGGGTTGTCGATCTTCGGCCACTGTCCTCCAACACTCCCGAGGTGCAGATCGAAGCCTGTGTCAGGGCGATGAGCTCCGGCGCTGACGTGATCCTCGGCGGCCGCCTGCCTCTCGATCTTTCCGGGCACCGGGAGGGCTCGCCTGATGTGCTGGTCCGGAGCGTCGAGTCAGCAAACAGCTCGCCTGCCTACCACCCTGTGGAAGTGAAGTGGCACAGGATCATTGCGCGATCCCGGCCGGCGGACGACAATGCCGAAGAACCCCGAGTGCTGAACTACTCGACTTTTACCGACCCCAGCGCCGGCGCAGCGTTCGGCCTCTCGGGGTACGAGCTACGGGTCGGTAGCCGGGCGGCTGATTTTCTTCAGTTGGCTCACTATCACCGCATGCTTGAAGCCTGCGGATTCGGCGCGGAGCAGGCGCTCGCCGGCGTTATTGGGACTGATGGTCTCTTCGACGCACCCGTGTTGGCCTGGGCTGATCTAGGTGAGCCGCAGGTGCGGACCTTCTCTCGCAGCAGCCCAGATGGTTGGCGACTGCGCAGCTTTCTTGAGCGCTATGACTATGAGCACTCATTCCGGATCAAGATCGCGGCTGTTGCACAGCAACAGACGGGTCGGCCGGACCAGGACCCCGAGCTGCTGGTCAGCCCCATCGTCAACAAGGAATGCCCGCGGTGCCAGTGGTGGGAGCACTGCCTCCCCCAGCTCAACCCCGACGATGTCAGCTTGCGCATCGACAAGGGCCCCTTGGACATGCGAGAAATTGCGACACTGCGGCGCCACGGCATCGCGACCATCACCGAGCTTGCGGATGCCGACCTTGATCAGCTGCTGGCGTGGTACCTGCCCGAGGTCACCCATCGGGAGGGGGCGGAAGGCCGGATCAGGGTGGCAGCACGGCGGGCGCGGATGCTGCTGGAGGGCACGTCATTTGATCGGGAAACCGCCGGGCCGATCGACGTGCCGCAGGCTGACGTGGAGATCGATCTGGACATTGAGAGCTCGGCCGATGGCCGAATCTACCTGTGGGGATTCTTGCTTCAGGAGGCCGACGATAAGGCCGCCGTCTATCACGAGTTCAGCCGGTTTGATGATCTTGACGACCAGAGCGAGGCTGCTCTCGCCGCCGACGCGTTCACCTGGCTGCGCAGCGTCGTGGACCATACACCTTCGGTGGCCGTGTTCCACTACAGCGGATACGAAGTCGCCAAGATCAGCGAGCTTGCTGGCCGCGAGCAGGATGAGGTGTTCGGTTGGGCGGCGGCGTACGCGGAAGAGCATTTCGTCGACCTGCTCGAGATCGTCAAAGCGCACTACTTCGGCGTCAGCGGCCTAGGGCTCAAACTGATGGCACGACATGTGGGTTTCAGCTGGCGCGACGAGGATCCAGGAGGGCTGAATTCGCAGCTGTGGTTCGCCGACGCGGTGCACGGGGACACTCCTGAGCTGCGCGCGCGGGCGCGGCGCCGAGTGCTGGAATACAACGAGGACGACGTGATTGCCACCAGCCAGGTCAGAGCGTGGCTGCGAGCGCAGTGATCTCCCGATCCAGGGTGCGGCGGTGGGCACGGTCGATCACG
>DASUYM010000091.1:0-3606 GCA_036377435.1 Propionibacteriaceae bacterium | reverse complement strand
CACGTGCATGTCATGCACCGGCTCGGCAAGGAAGGCCTGGGTGCGGCGTACCTCGCTGGTTTTGAATGGGGCCTGAATGCCGGCTATGCAGTGTTGGTCGAAATGGATGCCGATGGTTCACATCAACCAGAGCAGCTCCCGGAGCTGCTGGCGGCGCTCGCCGATGCTGATCTTGTTCTCGGGTCACGCTGGGTTACGGGTGGCAAGGTGGTCAACTGGCCGAAATCCCGTGAGGTACTCTCCCGCGGTGGAAACCTCTGGACCCGGATGATGCTCGGCATCCCGCTGCGGGACGCGACCGGCGGCTTCCGCGCCTTTCGCCGGGAGACTCTGCTCGGGCTGGGATTGGACAATGTCGCCTCGGCCGGCTACTGCTTCCAGGTTGATCTTGTCTGGCGAGCGTTGAAGGCCGGTTTCCGAGTAGTCGAAGTGCCGATCACCTTCATCGAGCGGGAGTACGGCGCCTCGAAGATGAGCCAGCGAATTGTCATCGAGGCCCTGGTCCGAACCACCCTGTGGGGCGTGGCACACCGCGCGAAGCAATTGCGCAGACTCGCAACGAAGCGGAGAGTTCTGACGTCATGAAGCTTCGCTATGGATGGCCACTGGTTCTCTTGGGCGCGTTACTTGTCGCAATCCCTATCCTCGAGGTCTGGCTACTCGTTCAGGTCGGCCAACAGCTGGGACTGCTGCCGACGGTGCTCATCCTCCTTTTCGAAGCGGTCGTCGGCGTTCTCTTGATGCGTCACGAGGGGGCGCGTGCCTGGAAGGCGCTGAATGACGCCTTTACCAAGGGCAAGGTGCCGACCGGCGAACTTGCCGATGCTGCGCTGATCTTGGTCGGTGGTGTCCTCCTGATGCTGCCCGGCTTTCTGACCGACATCATCGGATTCGTGTTCCTGCTGCGTTGGACTCGGCCGCTTGCTCGCAAAATGATTGCCTTCTTCGTGGCACGCCGGATCAACAGGCTGGGAATTCCGGTGATGCGGGCGCGACTCGACACCGACAACCTCATCGAGGGAGAGACCATCGAGCCGCCGGCTAACGGACACAACCCGGAGAGCCCAACAATCATCGCGGGCGAGATCGAGGAGCCCTCGCAGTCGGCGCGGCCAGACGAACCACGCTACTAGTGCCCTGCCAGGAATCCGGCACATATTTCCGCCGGCCAGGCGGCGCCTCGCTGCCTGGCCGGCGCAACCGTAAAGCGACCTAGGAGGCACGACGCCAGCTGACTCAGGCCCGCCGGAGCACCCCGTCGCAGGAGACGTTACGAAGCCTGCTCGATCGCAACCGTCAGTCGTCCCTCCGGGGCGACGCTAGTCAACGCCGCGGACAGCAGGGTGAGCTTTTCGAGGATGCTGCGGAGTTCGTCGACGCCCAACTCATCGGCGAGTTTCTGTGCGAAGGCCGCGTGTGCCGGGGCGATGCGCCCGACTGCTTTGCGACCTTCTCCAGTGGGTCGCAGCAGTTTCGCTCGCTGGTGCGCTGGGTTGGGCAAATACTCAGCTAGGCCCTGTTGTACAAGGATGTCTGCCGTCCGCTGAACGCTTTGTCGGGTGATACCCACAGAGCGCGCAATTCCCGCAACCGGCATCGGTTGGCTCAGTACGGCGCCGAGTACCTGCCAGGTTGCGGCGGTGAGTCCCGTGGGGCGTGAAAGATGCTCGCCGATGTCGTAAAACTGGCCGTTCAATCTAAACGCCGTCTTGGCAGCTTGGCTCAGCAGCTCCTGTTCCGGTGTCACACGACCTCCTGATTCTGCACTTGACAGAAGACTGTCGAATTGACAGACTTCTGTCAATCTATCACAAGAGCACAGGAGGGGCCGTGTTCGGAATATCTCAGATGTTCGCCAGCTATTCGGTGGACGACATCAACCTGGCCCGACAGTTCTACGGCGAACTCGGCTTGCAGGTCACGTCGGCATCCGACGAGCATGGACCGTTGTGGCTCCACTTCGCCGGCGATCGGGAGGTCCTGCTGTACCCCAAGGCCGACCATGCGCCAGCCACCTACACGGTCTTGAATCTCTCTGTGGAGGACGTGCAGCGAGCAGTCGACGAGCTCGTCGCTCGTGGTGTGCAGATGATCAGATTCGAGGGCTACGAAGCTGATGATCGGGGGATCCACCGATCTCGGGGCCGTTCGATTGCCTGGTTCGCATCCCGCCGGCAACTTGCTGTCTGTATTTCAGCCAGACTGAGGGACGAATTCGTCAGACGTCACCTGGCAGTGCGGCCACGCACTCAAAAGGGCCGCCCTCTCGTGTCCGCGCCGCTGATCGGGGGACAGCAGCACCTGGCGAGAAGGCAGCCCACACTTACGTTCGACGGCGCGTAATATGACGCTCGCAGCCATCGAGTCCGCCGGCTCTTAAGCGGTCTTCTTCGGTCGGGTGTTACGCGAAAATGCGGTCGAACCTAACTCACCAGCACGAAGCAGGTTCAACCGTTCGGCCAGCAGATCCTCGAGCTCGGCGATGGAGCGCCGTTCACGGAGCATGTCCCAATGCGTACGCGCCGGCTTCTCTTCCTTCAGCTCGGGCCGCTCACCGTCGGAACGCAACGATTCTGCGCCACACCGAGGGCACTCCCATACCGAAGGAATCTCCGCCTCCGCTGAGAATACGAGGCTGAAATGATGGTCTCGGGGGCAGTCGTAGCCGACCTCCTGCCGAGCAGCGAACTCAACACCTGCCTCGTCCTCAAAGCTCTTGGCCCCGAGACCGGTGCCCTTCAGTGAACGATCAGCCATGAGCACAACCTCCGTCTAAATTTTCCTGACGTTTCCCACACCCGAATGGTTCAACTCGCGGCCAAGCGAATATGTTCCACCGCTCCTATGCTCGCTGTCCGCTGATGCACGCTATTCGGAGACCTCGACCTGTTGTCTTGGTGGTGACTTCACCCGGGCCAGCAACAATGCGCCGGCCAGCAGCACCAGAGCGATCCCCACGATACCGACGCGGTCTGAGAACAAACCTGAGAAGAGGGCGAAAAGTGCCGGTGCCAAGAAGGAAGCGGCCCGACCTGTGGTGGCATACAAGCCGAACATCTCGCCCTCCCGCCCGACTGGCGCCAGTCGTGCCATGAACGCCCGGGAGCTGGACTGCGCCGGACCGACCCACAGTGTCAAGATCAGGCCAAAGATCCAAAACATCGTGGTGCCGTGGGCAAACAGCAGGATGATCGAGGTGGTGATGAGTCCGACCAGCGAGATCATGATCACCCTCTTGGGACCGATCCGGTCCTCCACCGCGCCCATGCTGAGTGCTCCCACCGCGGCAACGACGTTGGCGGCGATGCCAAAGATCAGCACTGTTGACTGTGCCATGCCGTAGACGCTGACCGCCAGAATCGCCCCAAAGGCGAAGATCGCCGCCAGTCCGTCCCGATACAGGGCCGAGGCGACGAGGAAGTAGACCGCGTTCCGGTCGCGCCTAAAGAGCGCCTTGATGTCGTTGACTAGCAGCCCGTACGACGCGAAGAAGCTCACCCGCCGGCGCTTGGGACCAGGCGGCGACTCGGGTACCGCCAGCAGCACCGGAATCGCGAAAACCGCAAACCAGACGGCCGAGAAGACCGCGACAGCACGGATGTTGAG
>DASUYM010000090.1:0-9045 GCA_036377435.1 Propionibacteriaceae bacterium | reverse complement strand
CCTGCTGACCGAAGGCGATGCGACACGCGCTGTCTTGGTAGTGACACTGGCCGTGACCGCGCACAATGCAGATCAGCTTTCCTGGCAGGTTGCCGCGGCGTGCGGAATGCTGCTGATCGCTATTGTCGTCGAGCGAAGAATCCGGGTGGCCTGGAGCACTGCGTTGCTGGGCCGGAACCTGCCTGACTCGCTGCGCGATCTCTCAGATGTCATTCCACGCGGCCTGTTGCCCATCATGAATGGGCTGGTGATCATCATCAGCTTCCTGTTGATCTTGGGTGGCGCGCGTCCGATGATCTTGCTGGCCCTGGCTGGCCTTGTCCTTGTCGGTGCTCTTCAGGTCACCGTGCGAGCGCTACGACGGCAAACCGAGATTGAGCGCGGGGAGTTGCGGCTTCAGGCCGCTCTTGGGGGGTACCGTCCAAAGTTTGTTGTGTACTTCGCCTCAACGGTGGGAGCCAACTACCAGGTGGGCATGTGGTTGCCGTACTTCGTCCGGATCGGCCGGCCGTTCATCATCGTCACCCGGACAGCCCCAATGCTGAGCCAGATCAGCACCCTCTGTGAGGAGCTGGGTGTCAAGGCGCCGCTGATCTACCGGCGGACTCTGCGGAGCATCGAGGAGATCATCGTTGACTCGATGACGACGGCGTTCTATGTCAACAATGCGGCTCGCAACACTCACCTTGTGGAGCGACGAGAGTTGACTCACGTGTGGCTCAACCACGGGGACTCCGAGAAGCCGGCATGTTTCAATCCGGTGCACGCCATCTATGACTTGATCTTCGCCGCTGGACAGGCGGGGATTGATCGGTACGCGCGTCATGGAGTGCACATCCCGGCCGAGAAGTTCAAGATCGTTGGTCGCCCACAGGTGGAATTGATCACCGCGGCCCATGGGCCCATTGGCAAGATCGAACAGCCCACGGTGCTGTATGCCCCAACATGGCAGGGGCCGTTTGCGGACAGCCGTGTCTACTCCTTGCCGGTCGGGCGGCAGATCGTCGAGCAGCTCTTGGCGCATGGTGCCAGGGTGATCTTCCGGGCACACCCGTTCAACTATCGCTACCCCGACGCCGAGAAGATGATCGAAGACATTGGGGCCGTTCTTGATGCCGATCGGGAGGTGAGTGGTCGTGAGCATCTGTGGGGCCCTGCGGCTGAGCAAGAGATGAGCGTGGAGGACTGCTTCAACGCTTCTGACGCCATGGTCAGCGATGTGTCCGCGGTGGTGTCGGACTATCTCCATTCGGGCAAGCCGTTCGCGATGGTCTCGGTGGGGCGCACGCCCGAGCAGTTGTTGGTTGATGCCCCTGCCGCCAGAGCCGCGTACGTGGTCCAGGACGATCTGTCGAACCTCGTAGAGGTATGCGACGACCTGCTTGGAGCCGATCCGCTCGCCTCCGTGCGTAACGAGACCAAGATCTACTACCTCGGCGACTTTCCTGACGAGAACTACGCCGATGGGTTCTTGTCGGCTGCTCGCGAGGTGATTGACGCGGGCCGGCGTACACCTGCCGCGCTGGAAGCGCAAAGCTAAGGAGTCGTACATCTGTCCATCAAGGCCCAACTAGTGATGATCTTGATGTGTTCCGTGATGATCATGATCAGTCCCCGGCCTTGAGTTGATCAAGACCTGCTGCCCGCTCTGCAATGTGGCGTCGTCCTACCGGCGTCAAGGCGAAGCCCTAGGGGATCGACAAAGACCAACGACCCCAAAATCAACGCTCAGACTCGGCGTCTGCATGCATGCCCAACGCCAACAGCAACGTCACTGGCGTCGATCAGCGACGCCGCATGCGGACCCGTCAGCTCGTGCCGAGCCGCCTGTTGAGCTCTGCAGTGAACTCAGAGATGTCAGCCAGCGCCCTGCCATCGACGGCAGTGATCGGAACTGCCCCGCTGAGGCTGCTGGTCCAGAAGGCGCCGCGTGACTGGCGTAACTCATGCACGGAGCAACGACGAATTCGTGCCGGCGTCCCACGGTCATCGAGCAGGTCCAGCACCTCGCGCCGCGTCACCCCTGGCAACACCTGCTCGTCCAGCGGCGGCGTACACCAGAAGCCGTCCTGGTCGTGCATGAAGACGTTGCCTCGGGTTGTTTCGGTGATGTCAAGCGGCCGAGCCCGCGAGGTGAAGAACGGCAGTGCCGGCCTGACTGCCACCTCTGCCTCGGTCAGCGCGGAGCGCTCGGTCCACTTGTGCCGCCACGATTGGTCGGGTCGGGATTGGTAACGCAGGGTCGAGCTGGCCGGTCGCGGGCCGAGTGGGCTGGCCTCAAGGCTGAAGTCGAGCTTGCCTTCGCTCGGCCGGGCAAGGACGCGGATCGCGAGTCGTTGCTCGTCGACGTGGACGCTCGCGAGCTGGTGCGCAGCGCGAGCGAGATCATCCGGGACCCCGTGTCTGTACAGCTCGCGACAGGACCTGTCCAGCCGCGCGAGGTGGGCGGCCAGGCGGATGATCTTCCCACGTATCACCAAGATCGACTCGAACACTCCGTACGCCAACAGAACCGGGTCATGCGCAGCCGGATCGTCGACCAGTTCCTGATCGATCGTCGACCCCGCGGCGGCAACCAGCGGCGCAGCCTTCTGCAGGCATTCATTCCACTCCAGCATTGGCACGCTGTCGACCGTGATGCCGCCGCCCACACCAAGCTCCAGGTGAGCGTCGTGGAGCTCGAAGGTTCGGATGATCACGTTGAAGTCGGCAATAGCGAGCGGACTGACCAGGCCGATGGTGCCCGTGTACGCGCCGCGCGGTTCGACCTCAAGATCAGCGATCCCTTCCTGAGCGGAAATCTTGGGCGCACCCGTCACCGATCCGGGTGGAAAGGCTGCGGCAAGCACCTGTGCCGTTGTCGTATGCGGATTCAGCTCGCCGCGAATGGCTGAGACCAAGTGCCAGACCCCGGGGTGCGGCTGGATGGCAAGCAGCTCCTGGACCGCCACCGTGCCTGGGCGGCAGACGCGGGACAGGTCGTTGCGCATCAGATCGACGATCATGACGTTCTCGGCTGCATCCTTCGCGGAGGCACGCAACGCCGCAGCGCCGTTGTTAACCCCTCGGGGCGCTGTGCCTTTGATCGGAGCGGTCAGTACGGTTCGGTCTCGAATCCGTAAGAAGAGCTCCGGGCTGAAGCTGGTGATCATGCGTGCCGAACCGTGGCTGAGCGGGCCGGTGATCAAAGCGCCAAACGCGGGCTGCAACTGTTCGCACAGCCGCCCGAACACGACCGGTGCGCCGCTGCCCACCGCAGCATGCAGCCGGATGCAGAGATTCAGCTGGTAGAAGCGGCCGTGATCAATGCGGCTGATCACGTCTTCGACAGCAGCGAGATAGCCATCTCGAGCGGATTCAGCATCCGCCGAGACGCTAAAGCGTCCGACCTGCAGTGGCTCGAGCGGTGCAGGCGACGCGGATTCCAGCAGCGCCGTCCAGTGCTGCAGCGCTGCCGCATTCTCGAGCTCGCGCCCGTTAAGACCCAGGGACTCGAAAGACCACCCACTGTCCGGTTGCCAGCGCAGCACGGAGTCGTAGAAGGCCAATGTCGTGGTCTTGGGGTCATATCCGAAGCAGGCAAGCCATCCGCCACCAACAATGCCGGATATCCCCGCAGATCCGGAGTCCGCCAGTCTCGGCAAATCGTCCAAATACCCGAACCCCTCGGACGCATCGACCGGCTCCTCCACCACCACGGGACGGTGAAAGATCAACACCCCACCGCCGAACCAGTCGCCCCACAGGGCACCGGGGCGATCGTCCTTGCGAAGCTGGGCGATGACCCCACCAGGGGATGCGTTCGAGACAAGCGTCAGGCGATAAGGGCGTGCTGTCATCCCGCCTAGCCGCGGCGAACCGGGCACCAGTGCCTACGGGTCTTTGGCCAGGCTGGCCAAAACCCGCTCGGCGCTGCCGCCTAGGCCCAACAGCTCAGTCAGCTCGGCAAACAGCTCGGGTTTGGCCGGTGCTGTGGGACAGCGAAGATCATCGAAGGTGATACCAAGATCAAGATCGCGTGCCACGGCGACAACGGTGGGTGCGACCGCCAGATAATCGATCGCTGCTCGAAGCTTGGCTGACACCGAGCCGCTGATTTTGGGTTTCGGACCGCTGGCCGCCGCGAGGATTCCCTCGAGATTGCGATAGGAATTCAGCAGCGTGGCAGCCGTCTTGTCACCTATCCCAGAGACGCCCGGAAGCCCATCAGACGCATCGCCGCGCAGGATCGCATAGTCGACGTACGCCGCGGCCGGTATGCCATACCGTGCGTGCACCCATGCGTCATCGACCACCTCATGCTTGCCGACACCGCGGGCGATGTAGAGCACACGGACCTGGCGTTCGTCGTCGACGACCTGGAAGAGATCACGATCCCCAGTGACGACATCGACCGGCACTGGCGCCGTACTCGCAAGCGTCCCGATCACGTCGTCAGCCTCGTAGCCATCCTTGCCGACGACGGCGATGCCAAGCGAGTCGAGTACGGCCAAGATCAACGGGACCTGCACCGCCAGCCCTTCAGGCGCGCCCTCGGCGGCCGTGCTGGCAGAGCTTGCCATCTCGGCGACAACGGCGTCGCCGGACTTCGCGACGCGATGAGCCTTGTACGAGGGAATCAGATCCACCCGCCATTGCGGTCGCCAGTCATTGTCCCAGCAACACACCAGGTGGGACGGCGAATAGGTGTCGACCAGCCGGCTGATGAAGTCGAGCAATCCACGCAACGCGTTGACCGGTGTACCATCCGGGCCACGAAATGAATCGGGTACGCCATAAAAGGCACGAAAGTACAACGAAGCCGTGTCCAAAAGCATAATTTTGCGGGAGCGCACATCCGAATACTGGCACGATAGCCCCCATGGAAAAGCTCGACCGTCGTATTCTCTCGCTGCTGGCGCGCGACGGCCGGATGTCCTACACAGACATCGGCAAGGAGACAGGACTGTCAACTTCCGCTGCCCAGCAACGGGTTCGGCGCCTAGAGCAGCGTGGCGTGATCAAGGGCTATACCGCCATTCTCGACGCCACTGAGTTAGGTCTGTTGGTCACTGCGTTCGTTGCGATCAAGCCTTTTGATCCGAGCCAGCCCGATGATGCGCCGGAGCGTCTGCAACACATTGAAGAGATTGTCTCCTGCTATTCCGTGGCGGGAGAAGCGAGCTATCTGCTGAAGGTCCAAGCTCCGACGATGGGACATCTGGAATCCACGCTTGCCCGCATCCGAGCAGCGGCTAAAGTGTCCACGGACACCACGACGGTCCTCTCGATTCCCTTCGAGGACCGCCCTCAGATCTGACCAACCGCTCAGCTCGGAACAGCTTGTGATCTTCGTCGGGGGACGCGTCTACGCTCCTGGCCACCCAGCGGCTACTGCTGTCGTGACCGACGGACATTTGATCAGCTTCGTCGGCGGCGATGACGCCGCCCGGCGGTCAGCGCCTGGGCAAACCGAAGTTAACCTTCGTGGCCGGCTGCTCACGCCCGCCTTCGTTGATGCCCATGTGCACGTGATCCAGACTGGCCAGGTCATGGCGGGCCTCGGCCTACACGATGCAAGGAGCAAGGACGACGCCGTGCAGCGCGTCGCCGCCTACGCCCGACATCATCCGGATGCACAGGTCATCGTTGGCCACGGCTGGGACGAACGAGCCTGGCCCGAACCGCTGCCCCCGACGAGGACCGAACTCGACAGAGCGGCCGGCGGCGTCGCGGTGTACTTGGCGCGGGTCGATGTCCACTCCGCAGTGGTCTCGTCCACTCTTCTTGATCGACTTCCGGGTGTCTCCGAGACGATCGGATATCGCGCGGACGGGCTGCTCACGCGCGAGGCTCACCATCTGTGCCGCGGCAGCCTGGACCGACTCTTTACCGACGACCAGCGTCGATCCGCTGCCCACACGGCGCTGCGTGCCGCAGCGGCGCAGGGTGTCGCTACGGTGCATGAGCTGGGTGGCCCCCACCTCGGACCAATGGATGACCTCACCCGGGTCCGGGAGGTGGCGTCGGAGCTTGGGATGGGGGTCGCAACGTATTGGGGTGAGCTTGCCACTGAGCCAACCATCGAGTGGGCACAGCGCGCTGGTGTGGCAGGGCTAGCCGGTGATCTCTGCGTCGACGGCGCCATCGGCTCGCGTACCGCATCGCTGCGTGAGCCGTACGCTGATGCCGAGACCTGCGGTGCTCGCTACCTGTCCGAGCAGCAGATCGCCGATCACGTGATCGCCTGCACCCGAGCTGGACTGCAGGCCGGTTTCCACTGCATCGGAGACGACGCCGTCGCCGCTGCCGTGTCCGGTCTGCGCCGGGCTGCGGCGACACTCGGGGTCCGGCGTATCCGGGCCGCGCGGCATCGCTTGGAACATGCGGAGATGATCTCCGACGCCGATATCGCGACCCTGGCCGAGCTGGGTGTGGTGGCCAGCATGCAGCCAGCCTTCGACGCGGCCTGGGGTAAGCCTGGGGAGCTCTACGAACAACGTCTCGGTCCGGGCCGTGCCCACGGCATGAACCGTTTGGGCACTCTCGAGCGCTCCGGCGTACCGCTCGCGTTCGGCACGGACGCCCCCGTGACCCCACTCGCCGGCTGGGCCACTGTGCAGGCCGCGGTGCAGCATTGGCAACCGCGCGAGCGATTGAGCATCGCCTCGGCCTTTGATGCGGCGACGAGAGGCGCGCACTGGGCGGCTTTCGCCGACAATGCCGGCACCGTACAGGTCGGAGCTGTGGCGAGTCTCGCCGTATGGGACGTCGAGGCAGGGGGTCTGGAAGGGGACGCACCGCTGCCTGCGCTGCGCGATGGTGTGCTCCCGACCTGTGCAGCGACGATCTCAGCTGGCCAGCTGATCTATCAATCCGAGTGGTTTGAGGTTGGGTAGGCTCGGTCCGTGTCCCGGCCCCTCGCGTCTCTGACGCGCTCCTTCGCCATAGGGACGCCAACCTCACCGCTTGAGCCCACGCAGGTGTCGGTGCTGCTCCGGGTTGGGGTCGTAGTGCTCGCCGGAGTCGCGCTCGGGCTGAGCTGGCAGCCGTACGGCTTGTGGCCACTGCTGCTGGTCAGTATTCCCGCATTCACGCTGGCGGTCCGCGGGCTGCGGCCGGGCGTTGCCTTTGGGCTCGGGTACCTGTTTGGGCTGACCATGCTGACGTTCGCTGTCAGTTGGGTGCACGTCCTCGGGACCTGGATCGCCGCCACACTGATCATTTTCATGTCGCTGTTCTTCGGCCTCCTTGGACTAACCCTGACTCTGGTCAGCCGGCTGCCGTGGTGGCCGCTGGCCGCCGCCTGCTGCTGGGTGCTCATCGAGTACGCCTATTCACGCATTCCGTTCGGAGGTTTCGGCTGGACCAGGATCGCGTACGCGGCCGTCGACACCCCGCTGGCCGGCTTTTTTCCGATCATCGGAGTCGCAGGTGTTTCCTTCGTAGTCGCCCTTCTCGGTCAGCTCATCGCATGGGCCGTCCTCACGGTATGGACGACTCGGCGGGGGAGCCCTACGCGACGAACCCACATACTCATGGTCGCCGCAGTGGCTCTCAGTATGGTCATACTTGGATCAGCCCTGCGGCTCTACCAAGTCGAGCCCCAGGTCGGCGCAGCCGGAAGCGTGCGAGTCGGCATCGTTCAGGGCAACATCCCGGGCCGCGGCATTGAGGCGATGGGTCGTGCCCGATCCGTCACGAACAACCACTTGTCCGAGACGATCAGGCTGATGACCAAGGCTCGCCTCGGGGACGTGCCCGAGCCCGACTTCCTGCTCTGGCCGGAGAACTCGACCGACATCGACCCGACTGCCGACCCGCTCACCAGACTGACCGTGCAGGCCGCTGTAGACGTGGCTGATCGCCCCATTCTGGTTGGCGCCGTGATGCAAGGACCAGGGGTTGACGAGCGCCAGACCGCAGCGCTGTGGTGGGATCCGGATCGCGGTGTCCTGGCCCGGTACGACAAACAGAACCTGGTGCCGTTCGGTGAGTGGATTCCCTTCCGTGCCCAGCTGCTGCCGCTGATCCCGCTGCTGCGGCAGGTCGGTGCCCAGTCGGTACCGGGAACGCGGCCGGGCGTTCTCGACGTCGCGGTGGACGGGCGGCCGATCAAGATCGGCGACGTGATCTGCTTTGAGCTCGCATATGACCAAACGATCTACAGTTCCCTCATCGGCGGGACCCAGATACTGATGGTGCAAAGCAACAATGCGACCTACGGCGGCACCGGCCAGATTGAGCAGCAGTTCGCCATCACTCGGGCGCGTGCTATGGAGAGTCGCCGGGAAATCGCAGTTGCCACCACGAACAGCGTGTCGGGTTTCATCACTCGAGATGGAGCGGTCGCGACGCGCACGCAGGAGTTCACAGCACAGAGCATGGTCGTCGAGATGCCCTTGCGGAGTGCCCTCACGCCTGCCATTCGAATTGCCCCGTGGCTAGAACGGGTCCTGGCGCTTGTGGCGGTTCTGGCGTGCCTCGCCGCCCTGCTGAGTGCAAACCAGCGATCTCGTGGAGCAAGAGTGGACCAGCGCTCCGTCGGATCACGCGCCGCCGTGCTGAGAAGGAGCGAGCAGACACGCTTCTCGTCTGCGAGCGACGACGAAGTAGGCGGACTCCAAAGCGCGATCCGCGCTGAGCGGAGCGAAGCAATCAACCCAGGGACAACCGAGAAAGAGACTCCCGTTGAGCCAACCGACAACGCCGACAACCCAGAACGAGATGGAAGGGGAGGCACCGAGCTCCGCGTCACTCGGACCGATTCTGGTGATCATCCCGACCTACAACGAGTCGGAGAGCATCGCACGCATCATCAGCCGGACCCGTGAGTCGGTTCCCAACGCCCACATCCTCATCGCCGACGACAATTCGCCCGACGGCACAGGCAAGCTGGCCGACGACATCGCGAGCGTCGATGATCACGTGCATGTCATGCACCGGCTCGGCAAGGAAGGCCTGGGTGCGGCGTACCTCGCTGGTTTTGAATGGGGCCTGAATGCCGGCTATGCAGTGTTGGTCGAAATGGATGCCGATGGTTCACATCAACCAGAGCAGCTCCCG
>DASUYM010000089.1:0-26108 GCA_036377435.1 Propionibacteriaceae bacterium | reverse complement strand
CATAGGTCGCGCCGAAGAACCGGTGCACGCGGACGAACCGGTGCCGAAGCCGCCGCACGAACTGGAACGGTCCGATCAGCAAGGCGAGCACGCCGCTGAGCACATGCACGCCGAGGGCGAACTCGTGCTGGAGGTAGGCCTCCCGCTGCTCGGTGAAGTAGACCTCGGGGTCAAACGTGAGGTACCGCGACACGATGATGACGATGCAGATGCAGGCCAAAGTCATGATCACCCAGCCCGGTCCGGCCAGCCGGCGGGCAAGGCGCCCGTGCGGCAGTGGACGGTCAGGAGTGGTGGGGTGGCTGATCTGCTCCACGGTGCTCAGGTCGGCGCTGATCTCGGTATTCATCTTCATCACGAATCCTTTGGACGGGGCGCGGGAACCGCGTTTCAAGTCACGACGCTAGGCATCAGACGGCGCAGCGTCGTCGTCGCAAGGCTTGATTCCACTCCGACCGACCGACGATTTTGATCTCCTACTTCAGTAGGACGCGGCGCCGGATTTGCTGGAGTACGTTCACCGCGTGAGGCGAGTGCCAGCGCCCCTACGCAGGTACGCCTTCGATGTGCTGATCGGCCGCAGACCAAGGTCAAGTCCTGTGGGCCCGGGGCCACAGGACTTGGACTAGTCAGGGAACGGTGTTGCCTTAGAGGACGATCAGGAGCAATGCGATCGCAAAGAACACGCTTTGGGCGCTGTGTACCGCGATCCCGATCCAGGCGCTTCGGTAGTGCTTCGTCGGGTAGGCAAGGGTGAACATGTCGAAGAGCGTCGCCGGCATCACCCACGGGACGTGGAGGTGGTAGCTGGTGAAGAGGAGTCCGTTCACGACCCAGTCGCCGCGTCCGAAGGCGCCGTTCATCCGCGGAAGGAGATACCCGCGGAACAGCAGCTCCTCGCCGAGCACGGTGGTGAAGACGAGCAAGGCGACGATGAGGCCGTACCAGCCCCAGGCGCCGTCAAGGAACGCCTTCCCGGCGTCCGACTCGACGAGCGTGGCGAAGACCCGGTTCTCGGGAGCCCCGAACGTCGGGATCAGCTCGTTGAACGCCGCGTAGGCGATGGTCAACGGGATCACGATCAACCAGACCCTGCCCCCGATGCGGCCGCTGCGCGGGCTTCGTGGGGAGCAGAGCCAGAGTGCCTCGCGGACCGTGGACCAGCGGAGCGTCCGCTGCTCGCGGCCGATGAGGATCGCAACGAGAACGAACTGCCAAATCAAACCGACGGTGAGACACACGATTAGCGCCTTCATCATCGGCACGATCCCCTCGCCGGCGAAGCGGTCTGCGACCACCGGCGCAACTAGCCAGGCGCGGGCTGCCATCGGTAGCGCGGCGGCCGCCCAGACGCCGAAGATTCCAGGGATCCGCAGCTGCGGAATCTCGACACTGGAGACGGCAGCGTCGCCGCGGGCAGTGGCCGTGTGTGGAACTGAGATGCTCATCTGCATCCTCCTTTGCTTCAAGACTCGATTCCTCGACGCTAAGAGCCGGTTGCGGTAAAGCGCATCGTCGGACGGGCTGAATCGAACTCCGACGATTCGACGACTCCGACTCCTACTCGGGTAGGAGGCGGTTGAGGAAAGTGGGTGACGTTCAGCGCGTGATCCGGATCCGAGAAGCGCGCGAATACTGGTTCGGGCTGCTGATCGCGTTCCCGGCGATCGCCTGCATGCTCGAGCTCGTCGTCGGACGCGACTCGCCGGGACCGCGCCGCGCACGACGCTGGGGGATCGCCGTACCTGCCGTGACGGTCCTTGTACTGCCCCTCTTCGGCAGCTTTCTATGTCGATACCCAGCCCAACGTGTTGGACAGTTCCTGATCAACAACAAGAACATGGCCATCGACGATTGCCTCGATCAAGGTCGGCTGGCCACTATGTATATCTTCAAACCGCTGGCAATGGTCAAACCCGGTGACCACCCGCAGCCAGTCCCGTTCGGTGGAGTGGGCAAGCCGGTCAATCTGAGCGGACGGCTTGATCAACTTGGAATCGCAGCTCGCCGTGCCTGCGTGATCACCTCTCTCACCCCACTTCCGATGAGTCGGATGCTCACCACCAGCCAAGTTTGCGGGTCCAGCGCAGCAAGACCAACGAAATGGTTAGCATGATCAAACACAAGATGATCAGCGGTATCCATCGCGTGGAATCGTTCACGATGACATTCATGCCCATTACAGACGACAGCGACGTGATCGGCAGCGTGATGGCCGCGATCACGGCGAGCCGCTCGGCGGCAATGGTCATCTTGGTGTCGGTACGCGCGCGATAGAACTCGGTGACACCCTGCTGAAATCGCATCTGGGCCTCGCTGATGTGGGCGACCGTCTCATACTGGTCGAGCACATCCTTCATCCGCTCCAGCTCCTCGGGCGGTGCAAAGGTAGTCAGCTTGATCGCCCGCCGATAGATCTCGCTGCCCTGCTCGGCCATGGTTTTGATCGTCAACAATTCATGGCGGGCCGCGAACAGCTCACTTAGGAACTTCTGCGGATCCTCATCCATCTCAGCCATGACCCGCTGCTCCATCAGGCCGACCTCACGGGCAATCTCATCGACCATGTGCGATTCGCGTCGTGCTATCGAGGAGACAATCGCGTAGCTGAGCCCGAACGGGGAGGTAGGTCGCAGCCGGCCGCTCGCCAGCCGGGCCGCTACCGCCACAGTCTCCCGCAACGCCGCGTCCAACGGCACCTTGGGGCTGATCGGGCCATGCACCGTGATCAGGAAGTGCTCCCCGATGAACTGGTCCAGCTCCAGATAGTGCACGTGGCCGCCGGCGCCGATCTCAGGTGCGTGCACGACGATGAACACATGGTCTGGATACACATGGACTCGGGGAACGTGGCTACGGGTCTTGCTTTCGGCGATCGCCATTGGATGAAAGTGGAAGTCATTGGTCAGGATCGCCTCGGCCTCCTCGCTCCACTCCGGAATGTCGAGCCACAAGAATCCGTCGGTGCGCTTCCGCAAGTCCGCTAGCTCTGCCACATCGTGGTTACTCACACCGTCGGAATCAATCCAGCGCAGCATCATGGCCTGTCTTCCCTTTCACTTTTCTTCGACTACAACGAGTTTGATCGCTGCAAGCTGGCCTGTTATGAGCGGGGATGAAATCACCCAAGGGCGAACGGTGACTAGCACAAGTTGCTCAACGCGGGAAGGATGAAAGCCTTAGCATTGCCACTCGCGGGCTTTCATTTCATCCTGTCGCTCTCCCACGCGGACCGAGTTGTGGGCTTATGTTGATTCAAGATCATCGCCAGGTGATGATCTTGGAGCCTGAGTCTTTGGCGTCATCGACTGCCGTCGTCGCGCGGAGTGCTCGATCTGGACAGGAGACAAGACCTTGATGATCCTGGCCGCCGTGGTCAATACCTGACCCGGCTCGCGAGATCGACCAGCTGGCGTCGGTGATCGCGGCGATGAACACCGGACGAGGACCCGATTTGCTCGGCATATGTGAGGTCGAAAAACCGTTCCGTCGTCGACCGACTCGTCGACACCCGTTCACGGCTGATCTCAATTCCGCTGCCTGAACCTAAGCCAGCACGTTGTCAGCTAGAAGGGGTAGCTACCGGACTCCTGGTTTACCGTGACCCAGCGCGCGGTCCGCGGTGAACGCCTCGAGGTTCGCCTGGTGGCCGGCGATGCGGAAGCCGTCTCCTGAGGCGCTGCGGACCGCCGGGAACCATGCCAGCGAAGCCGTGCCGAAACCCAACAACCTCGGTGATCCAGTAGTGCTTCGCCCGCGAGCGGGGAGTCCTACCGGGCTCGGCCAGGCCCGGGACCATCAAGTCCGCGAGTGCGGTCGTCTCGGCGGCCGTCGGCATAGCGCGAGCGTGGCATCGCACTGCGTCAGTGATGTGACGAACGCAATACGGTGCCGCGGAATTGGTTAGGCAAGGTTGCGCTTATACATATCGTGACTATGGATGTGATAATTGCGGACCAGCCAACCGTCTTCACCACCCGTTGGTGCGGCTACTGCATACGGCTCAAGTCACAACTCTCCCGCGCCGGAATCGACTTCCACGAGATCGACATCGAAGATCATGTCGATGGTGCTGCACTTGTCGCTCAAGTCAACGACGGCAATCTCACCGTACCGACGGTCCTCTTCTCCGACGGGACTGCAATGACAAATCCGTCAGCGGCGCAAGTCGGCAGCAGGCTCGCCTAGTAATCCACGTTCGCCGACCATGACTGCAGTCGGCGCCAGGTTCGTATTGAGTATCGCCACTGGTGGACGATCTCGGTGAGGTACTTGCCGTCGAGTGCGGAGTGGAGCTCGGCTCGGAATTTGCCGTCCTATGGAGCTCACTGGCTGGTGGGTCCAGCATGGACATATGACGAACTATCAACCCACCACAGATACCGAGATCGCCCGAACCGACGACGACCTGAGGGCGTTGTTCCAGCGGCTGTGTCGGGCATGGACCGACGGTGACGCAGCAGCGTACGGCGCCTGCTTCACAGCGGACTGTGACTACGTCTCCTTCGACGGAACCCGCGCCCGCGGGCGCGAGAGCGTGGTTGAGTCACACGACAAACTGTTCCGCGGGGTGTTGTTCGGTACGGCCCTCGTCGGCGAGGTCGAATCCATTCGATACGTCGCTGATGATGTTGCGGTGCTACATGGCAACGGCTCGGTCCTCGTGGCATGGCGCTCTCAGTTGCCCAAGCGGCGGCTGACCCGCAACACGATGGTTGCTGTGCGGGGCCCTGAGGGATGGCTGTTCACCGCTATCCATAACGGTCGCATTCGACCCGTACGCATACCGGAGCCAGACTCCCTTCCGGCGCGGTTCGCCCACCGGCTAGTCGCACTTGCTGCCGCTGCCGGGGTGGGGTGGTCCAGAAAAGGTAGTACATCGCGGGCGCAAAGCGACGCCTTCGACCGGCCCTGATATCGGTACGCGCGTGCCTAGAGTGAATGAGTGGCCACAAGGATTGCGCTACCCCGCCGGTCCGCGGCGCTGTGGACGTCACCGGCGCTGGTCGACGGCCTGCTGGGCTACGCGGTGGCCATGGCCGTTGGCGTGGCGGTATTCACCAGCTCAACCGACGGCGCAGCCGATCCGTGGCCGGCGTACGCCTTCGCGCTTGGCTTCGGGCTGGTGCTGCTCATCCGCCGGCGGCACCCAGTGCTCGTCTTGCTACTCACGTCACTCGGCATTTGCGTGTACTACGCGCTGCAGTACCCACCCATCGGGCTGGCTCTGCCCATCGCCGCGGCGCTGTTCTCGGTCGCAGAGGCCGGACACCTTCGTGTCGGCATCATTGTCTCGGCTGTGCTGATCACGCTGTCGCTGTACTTCCAGATCGTCAGCGGTCAGGACGTGGGTCAGCTTCTCGGCTACGAGCTGCCGCCGGTGATCGCGCTGATGGGGGCGTCGCTAGCGCTCGGCGACGGCGTGCGATCCCGCCGCCTCCTCAAGGAGTCGCAGCGGGATCGGGAACGCCAGGCTCGGTTGGAGCTGGAGCGCAGGGCGGCCGAGCAGCGGAACGAGGAGCGGCTCCGCCTCGCCCGCGACCTGCATGACGCGCTCGGCCACAGTGTGGCGATGATCTCCCTGCAGTCCGCGGTGGCGGCTGAGGCGTTACCGGCGCGGGTGCCGGAAGCGCAGCGGGCGGTGGCGGAGATCCGTGACATTAGCGTCGCCACCATGGCCGAGTTGCGCACTACGGTCCGGCGGCTGCGCTCGTTGGACTCTGCGGTGGAGTTGCCGGCCGGCCTCGACGAGCTGCCCGCACTCGCCAAGCAGGCCCGCGGCAACGGCTTGGACGTCCGGATCGTCGAGATCGGTGATCACCGGGACGTGCCTGACGAGCTCGGCCGAGCCGCGTACCGAATCGTGCAGGAAGCGCTGACCAATGTCATCCGCCACGCGAACGCCACCAAGGTGACCGTGACGCTCGACCGAGGGCCGGGCGCACTCACCATGACCGTGCGCGACGACGGGCAGGGCGCGGCAGAAGTCGTCGAAGGCAACGGCGTACGAGGCATGCGGGAGCGTGCGAGGGAGCTGGCCGGCCAGCTCCATGTCACCAGCCCTGGCCGCGGCGCCGGAACTGTTGTCACCGCGGTGCTGCCCTGGCCACAGCCCGGAGATGTGCGGTCCGATACATGATCCGGATAGTGCTCGCCGATGACCAGGCGCTGGTACGCAGCGGGCTGCGCGCCCTGCTGAGCAACAGTGTTGATCTTGAGGTTGTTGGGGAGGCGCGTGACGGACGTGATGCAGTCGCTGTGGTGACCCGTACCCGGCCCGACGTGGTACTGATGGACGTCCGGATGCCGGGAGTTGACGGCATCGCCGCAACCCGACAGATCACTGCGGATTCCCGACTCTCCGGCGTCGCGATCATCATGCTGACCACGTTCGACGAGGACGACCACATATTTGCAGCGATCCGTGCTGGCGCCTCCGGCTACCTGCTCAAGGACGCTGAGCCGGACGACCTGCGTGACGCAATCCGGGCCGTGGCGGCCGGAGACGCCCTGCTGTCGGCCTCAGTGACCCGGAAAGTAATGGAGGGAATTGTCTCCGGGCCCGCCGGTGTCGCCGACCATGCCCGACTGAACGAGCTGACCGAACGGGAACGTGAGGTGCTGGCCGGAGTCGGCCGTGGTCTGTCAAACGACGAGATTGCGGCAGAAATCCACATCAGCCCGGCCACGGCCCGCACGTACGTGAGCCGGATGCTGACCAAGCTCGGTGCTCGCGACCGGGCTCAGCTGGTCGTGATCGCGTACGAGACAGGCCTGGTGACCCCCGGCCGGCACCTGGAGATACCCGGCCGCCCCTGACCTGACGTACGTCGAAAAGCGATCACATCTGTCGCCTGCAGCGGGTGGGTACGAGCGCCCGCAATTTCTACCGTGATGAGCGTCCCACTGCCATCACGGAGAAGATCTCATGCCCACCCGATTCACCCGCCGCAGCATGCTGGCCGGGATGGCGGCGCTGCCAGCCCTCGCGCTCGTCGGCTGCGAATCAGACCGCACGACCGCTGATCCGATCAGCACCGTCGACACACTCGACTTTGCCAACCGGCTCCGGATACCGGCGCTGGCCGCCTCCTCGATAACCGAGGACGGTATCCGGGTGTTCCGACTGAACGTTGTGGCCGGAATGGTCAAACTCCTCCCCGGCACGTCGACGCCGACCTGGGGCTACACCGACGGCTCGTACGACGCCGGCTACCTCGGCCCCACTCTGCGGGCGGCGCGGGGCGAACGCGTCCGGGTCGTGGTGGAGAACCAGCTGTCGGAGACCACCACTGTGCACTGGCACGGCATGCAGCTGCCAGCCCGGTATGACGGCGGCCCGCACCAGCCGATTGCCGCTGGAGAGCAATGGCAGCCTGAATGGTTGATCGATCAGCCGGCGGCCACTTTGTGGTATCACCCGCACCTCCACGGGGAGACCGAGGTCCAAGTGACGCGCGGGCTGGCCGGGCTGTTCTATGTCGATGACGGGACGAATCCGGACCTGCCACACCGGTACGGCATCGACGACATCCCGATCATCCTGCAGGACCGCAGCTTCGACGCGCGCGGCCAGTTCTCGTTGCGCGGCCGCGCAGTCACCGGCGTGCTGGGAGACAAGATCCTGATGAATGGGACCTACAACCCGTATCTGCCGGTCAGCACCTCCCGGATCCGGCTCCGTATCCTCAACGCCTCAACCGCGCGGATCTACCATCTGGCCTTCGCCGACGACCGCGAGTTCACGATCATCGCAACCGACGCCGGCTTTCTGCCTTCCGCCCAGCAGACTGGCCGGCTGCTGCTCTCCCCCGCCGAGCGGGCGGAGATCGTGGTGGATCTGAAGCCTGGCGAGCGGCCGGTCCTCCGCTCGGTGCCGTGGGATCTGGGCATGATGATCGCGCTGACCAACGGCGCCGGTGGCAATGATCATCTTGATCTGCTGCAGCTCCGGGCTGAGCATTCTCTGGCTGAGGGTGGCCGTCTTCCTGAGCGGCTGGAGGGCCCTTCGGCCGTCGCACTTGATCATCTGGCGGTCCGCCGGACGTTCCAGCTCGACGGTCGCGAGATCAACGGTCAGCAGATGGAGATGTCGCGAATCGACACGATTGTCGGAGCCGGCACAACCGAGCTATGGACTGTACAGAACACGCACAATCAACCGCACAACTTCCACGTCCACGGCGTGGCGTTCCAGATTGTTCCGCCGGGATCCACCGCACCTGATCCGCAGTTGGGCTGGAAGGACACCGTGCTGCTCGCTGCCGGCGAGACGGTCCAGCTGGCGATCACGTTCCCGCCGTACGAGGACCCGCTGACGCCGTACATGTACCACTGCCACCTGATGTGGCACGAGGACGTGGGAATGATGGCGCAGTTCACCGTGGTCAGTCCGGGTCAAGTGGACTCGGCGCCGCGGACCCTGGAAGTCGATCATGATCACATGGCGGCCGGGCATGATCACGGCTGATCCCGAAATTCTTATCAACCACATCCAGCGAAGGAGACCCAACATGTCCAGCAGCAACTCCCCATCGAATTCGCCAACCACCAGGAAGCGGCATCCTGGAGTGATCATCGCCATGATTCCCATTGGCGCGCTCCTGGGTTTCCTCGGCGGTCTCTTGATCGAGATCATCGTCGGACTGATCGCGAGAGGAGTGTTCAGCGCTGATCATCCGGCGGCCTTCTCGTGGCACTTCCTCGGCTCGCTGCCAGGTCTGGGCGTGTTGCTGGGTGCCATCGTGGCGCCAATCCTGTGCGCCCGCGGCCACGGCCCGGCCAGCTGAGGATGACCGCCGCTCTCAGCGGTGGTTAGGCCAGCCGGCGCCCGGCACCGAGACAGTGGTGCTGAGTACCTGACCGGTACGCGGGCCGGTGGTGAGCCGATCCAGGTTGTCCATGAAGTCCTCGTCCATGTGCCAATCGGCGGTCAGCATGAAAAGGGTCCGACCGTCAGCGCCGCCGAGGGCGCAAGCGAACCCCGATTGATCGAGCGGTATCCGATCAAGCACCTGTCCGCCCTCAGCCACCCGCAGACAGCAGGACTCGTTCTCATACCAACTGGGCGTCCAGACGGCGCCCTCGGCGTCCAGGCAGATCCCGTCGGCCAGCACCTCAGCGAAGGTCCTCCGCTCAACGAGGTCACCGCCGTCGGTGATCTCGAACGCGGTTAGCTTGCTCGCGAAGGACTCCGCGATGATCAATGTCGAGTTGTCTTCGGTTACTGCCATCCCGTTAGGGAAGGCGATTCCGTCGGCGACCTGGCGTACGACGCCGCCCGGGCTGATCGCTGCGATGAACCCGGGCGCGACGCCCTCCTCGGGGTAAAAGTCGCTGCCGCCGTTGACCCAGATTCTGCCGCGGCCGTCGACCACGATCTCGTTCAGCCCGCCGGGCAGGCTTGTCAGATCGGCATGGTCGACCAACGATCCGTCCGGTTCTTGCCGAAGCAGCCGTTGCTCCGGGCCCGCCACAACCAGCAATTGACCATCGCGCAGCCAATCGATGGAGAACGGAATGGTGGTGGGCACCCGTGTGATGACCTCGCGATGCCCATCGAGGTCGAACGCGAGAATCTCTTGGGCGCCCCAGTTCGATAGCCACAGGCGGCCGTCGTGCCAGCGGGCAGACTCGCCGATGACCAGATCGGTAGCGAGGACACGCGGTTGGGACATGTGGATCTCCTCTGTCTGTTCGCGATCAAGGCGCAGGGTGGGCTCACATCCACACGAGGACGAGGATGCCTACGGCGATCAAGGTATCCAATACCGCGCACCACTCGGCCAGCGATGGTGACACGATCGCCCGTGCGCGAAGGTGAACGACATCCCAAACGGTATGCCCAAGCAGACCCACCGCGACGAGGGTGCTGCCAACTTGGGAACCGGCCGCGATAGCGATGAAGGCAACGGCTCCGAACATGAGGGTGGCCGGTATTTGCAGCGCAGGCAGCCAAAGTCGGCGCAGCGAACCGCGCACTAGCCCGACGATCGTCACGGCCACAGCGGCGACCACTAGCACCGGCTCAGGAGCGATGTTGAGCAGGCGCATACAGACCACTCCTGCTAGTAGCCCGATGAGAACCCACCAGGTGGCTTCCGGGCGCTCAAGCACAGCGATCGCTAGGTAACCGATCGATGCGATCAGGAGCACGATCGCGAACTCACGCCCGTCATCGAAGTCGGAGAGGGTGAGCGCTGCGACACCGACTCCGAGCGCCGTGGGCCACCGACGCAGTAGCGCGTACAGGCGTGGCCTCTGTTGTATCGCTGTGCTCATACGAAGTCTCACTAACGGGCGTAGTCAGCCGAGACTAGCCGAAGAGCAAGTCAGTTCCTTCCCAAGGAGCTTCGGAGGCCGGGCGGCGGGAATCGATCAACCAGGGCTGGCCGCCTGTTGCGCACTCGACGATGGCCACGTCCAGCGTGTCGGGGTCATAGTCTCGCCATCTGTGGGGAGTCCAAACGCTTTGATGGGAGTGACTTCGTACACCTCGTATGGTGCACCTCCCGAGGTGGGAGCGCCGTAGTCAGCGTCCAGCTGGCTCCCCTGGATCCGGGTGGGCCAGCCGTAGACGGCTTGGAACGCGTCGACTGCGCGCTGTAAGCCGACGTTGTCGCGTACGTGGTGCGCAACGCCTTCGACGATCACGTGCAGATCGCCCGTATCGGTGCTGATCACGCAGCGAGAGTCAGCTTCCAGGTTGCGGCTCTTCCGCGCCCGGTCTTTGCTGGCGATAAAGAACGATGTGCCTGCCCACGCTGCGAACAGCGGCACCAAGTGCGGCCCACCGTCCGGGCGTACGGTGGCAAGCCAGAACCAGCCGCCATTGGCCACTCTTCGTTCGACCTCAGACCACGAAAGTGGCTGGCTGCGGCCGGCATCGCTGGAAGCCTGGGTGCCTTTTCCTTCGCGCGACATCGCTTCTGCCCGAGGACCCTGTGCCATGCCTGTTCCTCCCTTACGAGTCGTATCCCACGCTGCGTCGGATGTTCACGCTGTACCTGGCGTGCATGCCATGCACAACGTCGAGAGAGCCTGGATAGCCATCATCGAACCGGAATGGACGGCTGATGTCGGGATCCGCCGCGTAGGTGGAGGATCAGCGCGGCCGCGGCCAGCAGAACGAGACTGGCGAGCCCCCAATGATCGTAGGAGTGGCCACCCAAATGCCGGTCGAGCGCGTGATTGATCGAGTGAATTGTCCCGGCAACGATGAAGGCGACGAGCGCGACTCCGATACTGTCCGACCACATCAGCGAGACCAGCACGCTGACGCCGATGCCGATCTGGAAGGCGCCGACGTCATGCAGCAGATGCACGTTGTAGGGCGGAAAGTCGATCAAGGCGGCAAAGGAGCGGGAGAAGAGCAGTGACCAGACTCCGAAGACCAGCATGAAGCCGCCGGCCACGATTGCCGCGATCGTGACGAACACCCGTTGCCAGCGGTGTGGCGGGTGACCCCGCGTACTCATCGTTACCTCCATGATGACAATCGAGTTCAGCGCTCCGAGGCTCTCACCGTGACCGCGGATCGCTGACGTTGGCGATCGTGTCCGCACCAGCACCGGCCGCCTCGGCCGGTGGTGGAGTGCTCCGCCATGTTCCGAGTACGGAACCGATGATCACCAACGGGAAGCCGATCGCGAGGCCGATGGTGAGCGGTTCATCCAAGACGATCGCCCCCAAGACGATGGCCACGACCGGGTTGACGTAGGTGATCAAGGTCATTCGGGCAGGTCCAGCCTCAGCGATGAGAGCGAACATGACCAAGAACGCTACGGCCGTGCAGACCACGGCAAGCACCACCACTGAGCCGACGGCCGGCACGGTCCAGCGGTCCGGCCAGACGAGCGGGGTGAACGGGGCATAAGCCGCCGCCGAGATCAGCAACGATGCCGTGACCACTCCGAGCGACGGCAGATCGGTCAGCTTACGACTGATGATGATCGGGCCTATTGCATAGCCGATCACCACCAGCAGCAGCTGACCAATGGAAATGAAGTCGCTGACCTCCACGTCAACGCCGACCAGAAATGCGACACCTACCAGCCCGAGTATCAGGCCGGAGATCCGCCGGGCACCCAGGCGATCATGTCCCATCACAGTCAGGATGATTGCGGCCACGATCGGAACGACGGCGATGATCAGGCCCGTCGTCGAGCTATTGAGGCGAGTCTCGGCGTGGCCGAGCAGCCACCACGGTCCAATGATCTCAACCGCGGTGTAGATCAGCAGGATCTTCCAGTACGGTCGCAGCGGCTTCAGCGCCCCTGCCCGCAACGCCAGCGGAAGCAGCAGCAGTGCACCGAGAGAGGTCCGGCCGAACGCGACAATGAGCGGATCAAGATCAGCTACGGCAACGCGGATGAATAGGTACGGGATCCCCCAGCACACGCTGAGGGTGGCGAAGAGTAGCCATCCGCGACGCGTCACAGCTCATCACCCTACGATCTGCCTGTTCCGATGCCTCGCCCCACTACGCGTTAGTTAGGCGCACTTCGCGGTGGTTCCAACCAACGCGGAGTGCTGCTAAGTAACGCGAAGTGAAGGCGTCAGCCCAGCCTGCGGCGCGTTGCTTAGGCCCACGTACCGCTCGAGGTCCTACGCACTTCGCGTTAGGTAGCTGCACTCCGCGGTAGTTGCGACTAACGCGAGGTGCAGCTAACTAACGCGAAGTGATCAGGAGGCACGTGCGAAGGCGCGCAGCACCCTGTCCCGAATGACGCCCGGGCGATACAGGTCCCTCCATAGCCAGCGGACGATCTGCCAACCAAGATCACGAAGCGCATCTTCGCGCCGCTTCTCCTCAAAGAGCACGTCCTCGATCGACTGCCCGGGCTTGATCAACCGCCCGTACTTGATCTTGCCGTCGAACTCCCCGATGGTCCGTTCTTCCTTCCAACAGAAGTCAACGCGAGCGACGAACCTGCCGTCTTGTCCATAGATAGCTTGCTGCAGCTCCGGCGCGGGCAGTCCCTCCTCATGCAGGCGTACACGACTCACTGACTCACCTGCACTCTCGCTCCGAGGGTCGAGAAGAGCGACAGCGCGCCTCGCCTGCCGGGTTCCGGGCCACCGGGACATCTGGGCAAGGTGGTCCTCCAAGACTGCGCGCACCAGTCCAAACGCCAAGGCTCGATCGCCGGCGGCCACGGCCTGCTCGATGGGCACGGTACGACAAAGGTCGAGCACCGTGCGGGCAAGCGATGTGACCGGTACGCCGTCAATCGTCGTAATGTCCGCTTCGGTCAGCGGGGCCGCGTGCACTTGAACAACGGCACGCCGATTGCCCCCGCTGTTCCGATTCCGTGTGACATGCACACGATCGATTGCTTTTGGCCAGGTCGGCAGCCCGTGCAACACAGCGGCGGATGCGTGGCTGATAACCGCGGCGTCGTGCAGCTGGGGCGCAGTCGCGAAGACGAGTTCGCGATGCTCCTCATCGCGAGTACGTTCGGCCGGCCGCTCCCGTACGTACGCGCCGCGGCGCACCGGAACGAGGGTGCCCTCTCGTTTCATCCTCCGGAGCTCGCGATTGTCGAAGCCTTGATGACGCAGAGTCCTGGTGAGCACGATGTCATCCACGCCCTCAGCTCAGCGTAGGGAGCTGCTTCGCGGGAACCTGGTTATGACAATCTGTGGATAACCTCTCAAGATCTCACGCTCAGCAGACTCTGATCGCGCCCTGAACCCACTTCGCGTTAATTAGCTGCACTCCGCGGTAGTTGCGACTAACGCGAAGTGCAGCTAGCTAACCCGAAGGGGGGGTACGAGCGAGCAGATGTCTGCTGCTGACCCGCGCCAGCAGACGGCTGGGGGTTGCGAACGATTCGTCCGCCTGGCGCAACAGCGTCGTCCAAGACCCTGCCGCCGCGATCCTCTCAACCAAGGACATACCTCGCAAGGACCTGCACGACGCAGGAGGCCACCGTCCACCGACGCTGCCAGCTCTGACAGGCCCAGATCAGTCGCTGCGATGGAACGGGCTCGCTCAGTGTGGTTGCGGGAACCTGTGCAAAGGTAGACGGGGTGAGGGCTCCTCAGGTCAATTGCCTCGAAGGCAACACCTTCATGGTCAGTGATCTGATCGGTGATGTCCGCCCGGACCCGGATCAAGTTCTCGGGCTCTTCCACCGCGATATGCGCCACCTTTCCCGCTGGCAGCTCGCGATCGACGGCGGCAGCTTGGAGACCTTGTCCAACGGCGCCTCAGGCTACTCGTCGGCTACCTTCTTTCTCGCCGGTCCGGGCAGCACGGTGTACCACAATCCCCCTCTGTCGGTGATCCGCGAACGTGCGCTCGGAAGGGGCAGCGGAGAGGACCTGCACGAGAAGTTAACGGTAGTCAACTCCGGCCGTGAGGAGCTCGTCATCGAGCTGTCGATGACCTTCGACGCCGACTTTGCTGACCTGTTCGAGGTCAAGAACAAGCAGTTGATCAAGAAGGGCACCACCTCGCGTCGGGTCCGCGGCCAGCAAGCCGAATTGAGCTACCAGCGGGAGGACTTCGAACGCCGGACCATCGTCCACGCCGACGGTGCACGGCTGAGTCAGGGTTCGGCGGATTTTCTGTTGCGACTGAAGCCAGCCGAGTCCTGGTCTGGAACCCTGCGGGTCTCATTTGAGTCCGTCGCGCCACGCGAGAGGACAGGTGCGACACGCGACCTGCCCTCTTCCAAGATCAAGCGCCCCCAGGGCGTCAACCACCGCGACCAGATGGACGCGTGGCTCGACGCCGCACCGGTTGTCCGAGCCAGCTGGGACAGCCTGCGGCGCACCTACGACCGGAGCCTCCGCGATCTCGCGGCATTGCGCTTGCACGCCCAGGCTCTTCCCGAAGGTGCGGCCATTCCGGCCGCCGGGCTGCCGTGGTTCATGGCTGTATTCGGGCGCGACAGCTTGATCACCAGCTACCAGGTGCTGCCGTTCGTTCCGCAGCTTGCCTCAGCCACGCTGCAGGTGCTGGCCCGCCGGCAGGCGACAGTGTGGGACGACTTCCGAGACGCCGAGCCTGGCAAAATCCTGCATGAGCTGCGCTTCGGTGAACTGACCTACTTCGATGATTGGCCGCAGTCGCCGTACTACGGGTCCGCGGACTCCACACCGCTGTTCTTGATCTTGCTTGATGAGTACGAACGCTGGTCAGGCGACACCGATCTCGTGGTCGAGTTGGAGCCGCAGGCGCGAGCGGCGTTGGACTGGCTGGAACACCACGGCGACCTGGACGGCGACGGCTATCTGGAGTACCAGCGCCGCAACCGTGACAGTGGTCTGGAGAACCAGTGCTGGAAGGACTCCTGGGACTCCATCGTGTACCCCGATGGCGAACTGGCGAGCTCACCGCGCGCCACCTGCGAGCTGCAGGGCTACGCGTACGATGCGCGGATCCGTACCGCCCGGCTGGCTCGCGAGGTATGGCACGACGATGCCACGGCCGACCGGCTGGAACGCGACGCGGCCGAGCTCAAGGCCCGGTTCAATTTAGATTTCTGGGTCGCCGACGGCGACTTCTTCGCTCTTGCGCTGGACGGCGACAAACGCCAGGTGCCGACCCTGGCCTCGAACATGGGCCAGCTGCTGTGGAGCGGGATCGTGGACGACTCCAAGGTCGATGCCGTCGTCGACCACATCATGGGTGACCGGCTATTCAGCGGCTGGGGGGTGCGCACATTGGCCACCGGGCAAGCGGTGTTCAACCCGCTCAGCTACCACGACGGCACCGTGTGGCCTCACGACAACGGCCTCATCGCCGCGGGTCTCGCCCGTTACCGGCGGCGCGAAGAGGCGGGTCGGATCGCCCTCGCCATGTTCGAGGCGGCCGCCCACTTCGATCATCGGCTCCCTGAAGTCTTCGCCGGCTACCCGCGCGCGCTGACCAAGTTCCCGGTGGAATATCCGACGGCCTGCTCGCCCCAGGCCTGGGCCGCCGGCACACCGCTGCTGCTGATCCGGGTACTGCTCGGCCTCGAGCCACACGGTCATCAGCTGACCAGCACTCCCTACGTCCCCGTCGAGATCGGCAGCCTCGGCCTCACCGGCGTTCCCGGCCGGTGGGGTCGTGCCGACACGCCGACAACGCTGATCACACGAATGAGCTGATGTTGTCCTGGCGGCGTTCCCCTTTGGCTCAGGGTGGCGAGTAACGGAAAGTACCGCGACCTAGCTTTCCCTTGATCATGTCAGCCAGCTCGGCCGGCTGGCTGTCGGACTTCTTGATCACATGTCTGGCATCAATCGTGGCGGCGGCGAACTGGTAATGCATGTCGCGAGTGACTGACGGGTCGGTGAAACCATGACCAATCCGACTGCGGACGCGCTCGAGACAGACATCGAGCGGAGGCAGCAAGGCGACGTAGTGCAGGTCAGCCAGACCGGTGGCGCGTACGAACGTCGGCAGAAACCATGGGCCAACGACACCCTCATAGACGACGAAGCAGATCTCGCATAGCCGCCCAGCAGCGGCTGCTGCTGCCTCGATGATGACGGCGTTCTGGCGGTGGGCCTGAGGCAACCACGGCAGGACGTATCGCTGTTTGATCATGCCGAAGAAAGCGTCGCCCGGCACGAGCGCGCTCGGTTTCCACCGCTTGGCCAACTCCTCCGATACTGAGGACTTGCCCGCACCCGGGGGGCCCGTCACGACGACTAGTTCATTCACCGCAGCATTGTGCCGGCTCTGAACCCATAACCGTGCGGGCCTGTAGCTGCGGCACGTTCCCGCGGAAACGTGCGTGATGTGCTGGTGCACATGATCGAGGAGCACGCTGCGCACGTTGAGATCGCATGCGATGAGTCGGGCTTCTCGGGCGGGAACCTGGTCGGCGGGCAGGGCCCTGTCTTTGCTCACGCCAGCGTGCGGATCGAACCAGGTGATGCCAGGGAGCTGGTCGACAGCCTGCTGCGGCGAATCGGCGCCCACGGCAGCGGCGAGTACAAGGCAGCCGAACTCCTCAGGCCACGTCGCCGGCCAGTCTTGCTCGGCCTGTTGGGTCCCAGCAGCCCCATTCGGGGGAATGCTCATGTCCATCTCACGGACACTCGATTCTTCGTACTTACCCGCGTGATTGACGTGCTGCTCGGCGAACAGACCGTGTCAGGTACGGCCTGCCCAGGTCAGAACGCCACCAGTCGACGAATGGCGATCACCCTGTACCGGTCGGGTGAGCAGATCTATGGGACCCATCGCTGGCAGGAGTTCCTGACGCTGGCGGCCAATCTCTTTCGGACCAATAACCGATGGCTGCCGAAGACGCCCGTGCCAATGTTCTACGCGGCCGTTGAGGCAATGGCACAGATCAGCACAGCGGCTGATGTCCACGAGGTGATGAACCTCCTGCATTCGACTCAGCCCATCGCCGAAGCAACTCGGGCAGCACATCTGCAGAACCCCAAGCTGACTCCCCTAATGGAGCCGCTGATTCCGGCGCTGACCCGAGCTGTTCAGTTCTGGGGCTCCTGCGCCCAGACCGTCTCGGTCGTACATGACGAACAATCTGCGTTGACCCCGGAACGCATAGCTGACATTGCCACGAGGTTCGCCGCCAGCCAGCCGGGTCGGCAACTTATAGATGTCAGGCTGGTTGACTCTCGTGGTGATGCTCGGGTTCAGCTCGCCGACTTCGTCGCCGGGGTCGCACGCCGGCTCGCCAGCGATGAGCTCGAGGGCCGGCCGGACGCGGAACTCATGACCCTGCTGACCCCCCTCATCGATTCTCAATCGGTCTTGATTGAGCATATGCCTTGACAGGCATATACCTCTAGAGGCATATTAGTCCGGTGGATGGCTTCACCGTTGTGGCGGAACACACTCGCCGACGGATTCTTGACTACCTGCGCGAGGCTGCGAACAGCCTCGAAAGTGATCCGCCGGAGCGCCGCGCTAGCGATGTCGGCAGCTTGGTCGACGCGCTGGCCCTGCCGCAACCCACGGTTTCCAAGCACCTCCGAATACTGCGTGAGGCTGGCGTGGTGACGGTCCGGGTGGATGGTCCGCGCCGGGTCTATTCCCTCGCGCCGCGTCCACTCAGCGATGTCACCGCGTGGCTGGAGCCGTATCGGCACATGTGGACCGAAAGCCTCGACGCGCTCGAACGGCATCTAGACAGCGAGCCTGACCAGCCTCCTCAGAATCAGGAGAATGCACCATGACAGACGAATTGCCCACTCACCCCGTGGAGGCAACCCTCGATCTCAGCGACGACCGCTGGGTGTTACGAATGGAGCGGACCCTTAACCACCCGGCTGAGCGAGTGTGGGCGGCACTGACGCACGCGGATGAGGTGCGCCGCTGGGCTCCCTATGCTCCCAACCGCGACCTCGATGTCGTTGGCGAGGTACCACTGCCGCAGGCGGAAGGCGGCGAGCCGGCTGAGGGCCGTCCCGAACCCGGGGAGGTACTTCTGGCCGACCGGCCCCGGCTGCTCGTCTTGGATTGGGGCGGCCACCTGCTGCGTTTCGAGATCACACCACTACCCAACGGCGTACGGCTACTGCTCGCACACACATTCGATATACGCGACGAGGCGGCCGACTACGCGTCCGGCTGGCACCTCTGCCTCAATGCCCTCGCCGCAGGGCTGGACGGCAAGGATGTTGAGCCAGTGGCTGGCACCGCCGCTCGCAACCACGGTTGGGAGGGCTTGCGCGACGACTACGCCGTGATGCTTGGGAACTGAGTGGCCTCTGCGAGCAGGGTCATCGTGTGCGGCGCCCGCTCAGGCCCGGCGCGTAAGCGGCCAGGAAGACACGTACGGCTTCGTCGGCGTAGCGGTTCAGGTATCGGCGACTGTAGGGCAAGTCGCGGCCGGTGAACATCGCCTCGTTCAGGGGCACCGACAAGATCAAGTAGTTCAGCAACTGGGCGGCGAGCAGCGGGTCGGACGCATCGAGCAGACCTCGCTCGACGAGCTTGTCGATCTGGCTGGCAAGGGTTGCGTGAGCACGCTCGGGCCCGACGCGGTGCCAGGCGCGGGACAGGTCCGGAAAGCGATGAGCCTCGGCGATGATCATCCGACGCATCTGGATCAGATGGGGCTTCGTGACGAGCGCAACGTGCTGACGAGCGAAGTCGCGTAGGTCGCGCTCGACATCAGTGCTGCTGCCGAGTTGGTTCACGAGTGCCTGGGAGCCTGCCTGGAATCGGTCGCCCCGACCCTGGCCTACGACAGCCTGATCAGCGAGGCAACCTCGTTTGACCTACTGGCTTCGGTGACGGTGCCGACCCTCGTCCTCGACAGCGAAGGCAGCAGCGACGACCTCATCGGCATGGCGGCCGCGGTGGCCGGCGCGCTACCCAACGGCGCCCACCGCAGCCTGGCCGGTGAGTGGCACGGGGTCCCTGATGAGGCTCTGGCACCGGTGTTGATCGACTTCTTCACGCGGCGTGAGACCGGCTCGTAGTGTCCTAGCTTGGGCTCGCTCGATTGTGGGCTGAGCCTATCGACGTGCAGCCGCGTGCTCATGGTCACCGTGAGCTGGTTTACACCTGCCGTCGATCCGCAGTACGTTGATGATCATCTCCTGCGGCAAGACCCAAGGGAGGCTCGAATGCCACGGTTCACCAAAGAGCATTTGTTCCACGTTCGTCCCATCGGCTCGCTGGTCGAGGAGACACACGAGACCGGCCACGAGCTGAAGCGGGCCGTCGGGCCAGTCAGCCTCACCGCCCTCGGCGTCGGCGCCATCGTCGGCACCGGGATATTCGTGGTGGTGGGCGAGGGCCTCGCGCGAGCCGGTCCGGCGGTGATCATCTCATTCCTTCTTGCGGCCATAACCTGCATGTTCTCCGCGCTGTCCTACGCCGAGCTGGCCTCGTCGATCCCGGTTGCCGGAAGCGCCTACACCTACGCATACGCGACGCTCGGCGAGATCGTGGCATGGATCATCGGATGGGACCTGATACTCGAGTACGGGGTGTCCGTGGCCGCGATCGCGGTCGGCTGGGGCGCCAACCTGAATGCATTCCTCGACACCACCTTCGGCGTAGCGCTACCGGAGAGGTTGACGACCTCACTGCCTGACGGCGGCATCAATCTTCCGGCCGTGGTCATCGTGCTGGCCATCACGTTCCTGCTCATTCGCGGCGTCAAGGAGACGGCCACCCTCAACAACATCATGGTTGTCGTGAAACTCGGCGTGCTCCTGATGTTCATCGCGCTCGCGTTTTCGGCTTTCAACGCCGATAACCTGCAGCCGTTCTCTCCCCAGGGCGGTGGCGGCATCCTGGCCGCCGCAGCGATCATCTTCTTCGCCTATATCGGTTTCGACGCGGTCGCGACCGGCAGCGAGGAGGCAAAGAACCCGCGACGCGACCTTCCTCTTGCCATCATCGGGTCCCTCGTCATCTGCACGATCATCTACATCCTGGTCTCGATCGGAGCGGTGGGCGCGCTGCCGGCGGCGCAGCTCGCCGAGACGGACGCACCGCTGTCAGAGGCGCTCGAAGCAGGCGCCGGATTGCCCTGGGCCGCATCGCTCACCGCGTTCGGTGCGCTGGTGGCGATCACTAGCGTTCTGCTCGTCATCCTCTACGGCCAGACGCGGATCTTCTTCGCGATGGCGCGCGACGGACTGGTGCCAGAATCGTGGGCTGACGTCAACCCGCGCACGGGGACGCCGGTCAAGCTGACGATCGGTTTCGGCATCTTCGCCGCCGTCGTCGCCGCGCTCGTGCCACTCGGCGCGATCGTCGAGATGGTCAACATCGGGACGCTGTTCGCGTTCATCCTCGTCAACGTCGGGGTCATGATCCTGCGTCGGACCAGGCCCGACATGCAGCGGCCGTTCAAGGTGCCGGTTCCCTACATCTGGTGCCCGATCGGCATCATCCTCTGCATCTACCTGTCATTGGGCCTGCCATGGGCGACCTACGTCCGGTTCGTCGGCTGGCTCGCCATCGGAATCGTGATCTACCTGCTGTACGGGTACTCGCATTCCCGGCTGCGGCACCACTACCCGGACGCCCCGGATCTGCCCGAGATCGAGCCCGAGGCCGATGCTCCGGAGACCCCGACCACGGGGACTCGTTAAAAGGCGCACCATGGCCAGCCGGGTTGTCATCGGGTACGACGGCTCCGAAGCCAGCGAGGACGCGGTCGCGTTCGGGCTGACCTGGTGCCGGTCCACCGGCGACGTCCCCATCGTCGCCACGGTGTATCCCGAGGAGCACCCGCTCGGAGCCGGGCGCGTCGACGTCGAGTGGGCCACCTACGTCCGGGAACAAGCCGAGATCATTCAGGACAAAGCCCGGACCGCCGTCGGTGACGCGGCGCTCTACCGCAACGTTGCCTCGACATCAGCAGCGCACGGCCTGGCTGATCTCGCCGAGGACGTCGAGGCGGTCATGGTGATCGTGGGCACGACGCAGGAGACCGGGCTCGCCCGGGCGTTGCTGGGCAGCAGCACCGAGCGGCTGCTGCACGGCGCGACGGCGCCGGTCACGGTCGTGCCGCCGGGATGGCGACAGTCAGCACCGGATCGGATCTCCAGAATCGGGGTGGCTTACGTGGACACTCGGGACGGCCGCGAGGCGTTGCGGATGGCGGTCCGGGTTGCCCTCCGAATCCCGGCCCGGCTGACGCTCTACTCGGTTGTCGGCCAGTCGTCGGAGCGCTATTCCTACCTGGTCGGCAGGACGGACGAGCAGGCTTTCCTAGACAAGGCGCGCGACTCCTTCGGCAAAGCGCTGGAGTTTGCTGCCGCGGGCGTACCGCCAGAGCTCGAACCGCAGACGGTCCTCCTCGAGGGAGCGGTCGTGGAGTCGTTGGCTGCGTTAAGCACGGACGATGTCGACCTGCTCGTGTGTGGCTCCCGAGGCTATGGCCCCGCCCGCCGGGTCCTGCTCGGTGGCGTCTCGTCGCGGCTGATCCGACGCGCCCGGCTGCCGGTAGCTGTCGTGCCGCGGGCCACTACCGGGTCCGCGGAATAGGGTCCCGAGCCGTCATTCGGGCAGCCCCTCGAACGGGTCACCAGAGAGCGAGGTGGACCAAGATCATGACTGAGCAGCAGGCGCTGGTGTGGGAAGGCGGCAACGTCGTGGCCGTCAGGCCGGTTGCGGTGCCCGAATCCCGCCCGGGCTGGGTGGCAGTAGACGTCGCGTACGCGGGAATTTGCGGCAGCGACCTGCATGTCGCAGCCGGTGAACACGGCCGTGCTCAACCCGGAACGGTCCTGGGGCATGAATTCGTCGGCCACCTGGCTGAGCCGTACGGCGATCTCCCGGTGGGCGAACCAGTCTTCGTCAGTCCAGCGGTGCCCTGCTGGTCTTGCGCGGCATGCCTGGCCGGCCGTACCAATATTTGCCGCAACCTCACCTTGGTTGGGATCGACTATCCGGGAGCCATCGCGCCGCGTACCGTCGTACCGGGCGGGGGCATCTACCCCCTGCCATCAGATGTTGATCTTGTCGCCGCCGCGCTGATCGAGCCCGTGGCGGTCGTGGTCAGGGCCATACGCCGATCGGGACTGGCGCTCGGTGACCTTGTCCATGTCATTGGAGCTGGTCCCGTCGGCTGCTTGGTCGGGTTGCTCGCGACCGCCGGCGGCGCGACCGTGACAATGTCGGAGCCCTCCGCCTCACGCCGCGAGTATGCGACGGGCCTCGGGCTCATGATCGTGGAAAGCCCAGATGATCTTGGTCAAGGAGCGGACATCGTCTTCGACGCATCCGGCCACACCTCGGTGGCCGGCGAGCTCCTCAGCTGGTTGCGAGCCGCTGGCACCGCCGTCATCGTCGGTGCTTATCAGCCGGGATTGCACGGGATCAACCTGCTCTCGGTGATGTTCGATGAGATCACGATCATCGGGACACGCATCTATCAGCACCGCGACATCGAGGACGCTATGAATTTGGTGTATGACCGCAAATTGGACGCTCACCGATTGATCAGCAAGATCTATCCGCTAGAGGAGGCGGTCAACGCCATCGACAGCTTGCGCAGCGGCGAGGAAATGAAGGTGCTGATCAAGCCCGGCCGGGCGCAGAGCACGCTGCAGCCATGAAGGTGCTAGTCACCGACGCCGAGTACTCCTCACTCGACATCGAGGCCGAGGTCCTGGTGGCCGCGGGCCATGAGCTTGTGGCCGCGGAGTGCAGGACGCCCCAGCATGTCATCGAAGCAGCGGCCGGGGTCGACGCGTTGCTTGTGCAGTACGCACCGATCACGGCAGAGGTGTTTGAGGCGCTGCCGCAGCTGAGACTGGTGAGCAGGTACGGCGTCGGAGTTGATGCTGTGGACACCGACGCCGCGCGCGACCACGGGGTGTGGGTGTGCAACGTGCCGGACTACGGGACCACGGAGGTGGCGCTGCACGCCGTCGCGATGCTACTGGCACTCTTACGCAACGTCGCCCGGCACGACCGTGAGGTGCGTGCCGGGCGCTGGGACTACCACCTCGGAGGGCCGCTGCGCCGACCGAGCTCCTTGACACTCGGTGTTGTTGGACTGGGTCGCATCGGGCGCACGGCGGCGGAGCGCGCAGCGCCCTGGTTCGGCGCGGCCTTCGGTTACGACCCATATCTGGCGGACAGCTACTGGCCGAACGGGCTCGAGCGGCTCAGCCTTGAGGACCTGTTCGCACGCAGTTCGGCGATCACGCTGCACCTGCCATTGACCGATACCACCCGGGATCTCGTGGGAGCCGATCTCCTTGGGCGAATGCCCAGCGGGTCCTACTTGGTGAATACCGCCCGTGGCGGTCTGATCGATCTCGACGCGCTGGTCGAGGCGCTGGACAGCGGCCAGCTTGCCGGTGTTGCGCTCGACGTGCTGCCTCAGGAACCACCGCCGAACGGACACCCGCTGCTGACCCATCCACACGCCTTGATCACTCCGCACGTCGCCTGGTACTCCGCCGAGGCCGAGGTTGAGCTTCGGCGCAAGGCCGCTCAGAACATTGTTGACTGGGCACGAACCGGGCGGCCGACGTACGCAGTGGTCGAGGGTCGCTAAGGCACCCCATCGCTGAATGAATGAGTGTCAGCCCGCCGGCCTACGGTGAGGCTGAGCGAAGGAGGAGCTGATGACCGAGCCGAGGACCTATCCCGAGGGTGTGACCTGCTGGGTAGACATCGAGGCGGCCGATGTGGAAGTAGCCGCCAGGTTCTACGGTGCTCTGTTCGGTTGGACGTTCATCGATTCCCAGCCGGGGTCGCAGAGCCGCTACCTCATTGCTCAACTCGACGGCCAGGATTCCGCGGGCATCGGTCAACCGTCTGTCACGAACGGTTCGGCAGCGCCCCCCGCGACCTGGAACACCTACATCGCCGTCCGAGACATCGACCAGGCCGTTGCCCGCGTAGAAGCAGCGGGAGGCCGAGTCACGGAGCCACCTTCGAACGCCAACGAGGCCGGCCGAACAGCGTCCTGCGAGGACACGGGCGGCGTACCGTTCCGTTTGTGGCAAGCCGGGAGGCGGCTTGGAGCCCAAATGGCCAACACCCCCGGCGCGTGGAACTTCAGTGATCTGCATACGGCCGATCCGGCAGCCTCGGTTGCCTTCTATACTCGCGTGTTCGGCTGGGTATTCGACGACCTCGGTTTCGCGACCATGATCCGGCAACCGGGGTTTGGCGATCACCTGGCCGCGACGTCCGACCCAGGGATCCACGAGAGACAGTCCGGCGATTCGGTGCCACCCGGTTTCGCCGATGCCTTCGGTTGGCTGGTTACGGCGCAGGACGGGACACAACCGCACTGGCATGTGACGTTCACGGTCGCCGACCGCGACGACTCCGCCGCAGCCGCTGAACACCTCGGTGCGACTGTGCTGTCCACCACGGACACCGACTGGACGCGAGACGCGGAGATTCGCGATCCGCAGGGCGCCGTCTTTACAGTGAGCCAGTACTCCCCGACGTCGGGTTAAGGGTTCACCGCGCTCCAGGCATTCGCCATGGCTCAGTGAGTACGGGCCATCCGGCTCCCTGTAGTGCTGGTCCGCCGAAACTCAGTCCCGGTCTCATCGGCCACCATGTTGCGGATGATCTTGCGCACCTGGAGGGCTGCAGTGTCGGCGCTGACATTGATCTCCCTGCGAGGTCCGTCGGCATCGAGCACATCCTGCATCGTCTCGAGGATTCCCTGAACGCGCCTGTAGTAGTCGGTGAAGATCGGCAGCAGCACTTTTCCAGCCTGCTCACCGAGCGCGAAGTTTCGGCTCACCCGCCACGCGTGCCGGGTTCTGCCTGGAGAGATTGGCGTGACGGCGTGGGTGAAGCGGAAGGTGTGGATCTTTGTGTCATTGGGTTCGGAATCCACATGGACGTCCCACCGGTCGACCCATAGACCCGGCGTCACGAAGGCGCCCTTTTCCTGCTGGACGTGTTCCGCGTCGGCCGGGAGCCCGAGAAGCTCCGCTTGCCATGCAGGGATCGGGGCAGGCTCGTACGTTCGAGAAAACGAGACTGTGGTTTCGGTGACCTCCACCTCGAGCGGCGGTGGTGAGCTGCGCAACACGGGTGGCGCAATATAAGGGTCGACGACTGCGACATGGGTGATGTCGGCGAAGTTCTCGTGGAGAAGCAGCAGGTCAGCTTTGGTCTCCCATTCATCGCCGATGGTCGCCCAGCCCGGGTCGTTGAGCGACGCGGTGACGGGCGGTGGACGCAGGGCAGCCAGCGAGGGTTCACCCAGCCAGGCCCACACGAAAACGCCGTCTTCATGCACGGGGAACGCGAGTACGCGAGCACCAGCCGGGACTTCGCTCTGCGTCGGCACGTGGACGCAGAAGCCCTTGGCGTCGTACACGAAGCCGGTGTAGCCGGAGACGATGTAGTCGCCCTCGATGCGGCCGAGGCTGAGCGGGTAGGGCCGGTGCGCGCACCGGTCTTCGAGCGCGACAGGCGTTCCATCGGTAGTGCGGTACAACACGACCCCGGTCTCGAGAGCGCGTCGACCCAGCGGTTCTCGACCGACCTCGTTGCTGGTTGCCACCATGTACCAACAGTTGCGGGGGTGGACCCGTGTCAGACGGCTGCGGCCTGACGCTTCTGGGCTCATCGATTGTCTCCTCAATCAAAGGTCAAGGGTCAGCCGGGGAGAACGGCAGCGTGAAACACACACCATCATGTATTCGTTCGCGGCCCGCTCCTCCTCGTTGAGAAC
>DASUYM010000088.1:0-13726 GCA_036377435.1 Propionibacteriaceae bacterium | reverse complement strand
CGCCGTACACGCCGGCCTGGCAGGCAGAGATCACCAGCGTGCCGGCCCAAGCCTGCATCCGGATTGCCCGAGAATTCGCGGCCAACGCCGAGCAGTCCAACGGTCGGTCCATGATCATCATGGGCGCCGGGATCTGCCAGTGGTTCCACGCCGACGCCACCTACCGGTCGATCTTGAGCATGTTGATCTTGACCGGCTCCATGGGTCGCAACGGCGGCGGCTGGGCCCATTACGTCGGCCAGGAAAAGTGCCGGCCGATCACCGGGTGGATCTCGCTGGCTAACGCGCTCGACTGGTCGCGGCCGCCGCGTACCATGATCGGCACTGCGTACTGGTACATGCATACCGATCAGTGGCGCTTCGATGGATACGCCGCCGATGCCCTCACCTCGCCGCTGGCTGAAGGGCACATGGCGGGCATGCACACAGCCGACACCATCGCTCAGTCGGCGCGGCTGGGATGGATGCCGTTCTACCCGCAGTTCAACGTGAACCCCCTGGATCTTGCCGATCAGACCGAGGCCGCGGTCGCCGCCGGCGAGGCTCCTGATGCTGCCGCGTACGTCGCAAACGCGCTCGCGGCCGGCACGATCAAGATGTCGATCGAGGACGTCGATGCGCCCGAGAACTGGCCCCGGATACTGACGCTGTGGCGCTCCAATCTGTTCGGCTCCTCGGCCAAGGGGAACGAGTACTTCCTCAAGTACCTGCTCGGCACGCACTCCAACGTCATGGCCGACGAGGGACCTGCCGAGGTGCGACCGCGTGACGTGGCCTGGCGGGACGAAATTCCGGAGGGGAAGCTCGACCTGCTGCTGTCAGCTGATTTCCGGATGACGTCGACGACTTTGCTCTCCGACATCGTGCTGCCTGCCGCCACGTGGTACGAGAAGTACGACCTGTCGAGCACCGACATGCATCCCTTCGTGCATGCGTTCACGCCGGCCATCGACCCGCCATGGGAGGCCAAGAGCGACTTCGACATGTTCCATCTCATTGCCCGGGAACTGTCACGCCAGGCCCAGACCCACCTGGGCACGCGACGGGACCTGGTTGCTGTCCCGATGCAGCACGACACTCCCGGCGAGACTGCTCAGCCGCATGGAGTCGTGCGGGACTGGAAACGCGGAGATGTCGTCGGCGTGCCGGGCATCACCATGCCGAACTTCCAGATAGTCGAGCGGGACTACACTGCCATCGCTGACAAACTCGCCGCCATCGGTCCGCTGGCGGACAAGCTCGGCTTCACGGTGAAGAACGTCACCTATCAGCTCGAGCATCAAACGGCACAGCTGGCGGCCTCGGGCGGGGTGATGCTCGGTGGTGCGGCCGATGGTCGACCTGCCATGGACACCGACGGCAAGATGGCGGAGGCCATTCTGACCTTCTCCGGGACCACGAACGGTGAGCTGGCCGTCCAGGGATTCCGATCCTTGGAGCAACGCACCGGTGTCCACCTGGCTGATCTTGCTGAGGGGTCTGAGGAAAAGCGGATCACGTTCGCACAAACTCAGCAGGCGCCGGTTCCGGTGATCACTTCGCCGGAGTGGTCGGGATCAGAGACTGGCGGCCGCCGCTATGCCCCGTTCACAGTCAACGTGGAGCGACTGAAGCCCTGGCACACGCTGACCGGCCGGATGCATTTCTTCCTTGATCATGACTGGATGCGTGATCTTGGTGAGACGCTACCCACCTACCGGCCGCCGCTGGACATGCACCGGCTCTTCGGCGAGCCGACGCTCGGGGCGGACGGCGCCAAGCAGGTGACGGTCCGCTACCTGACCCCGCACTCAAAGTGGTCGATCCACTCTGAGTACCAAGACAACCTGTTCATGCTGTCTCTGTCCCGCGGCGGACCGACCATCTGGCTCAGCCCGGCGGACGCAGCTGCGATCGGTGTTGCAGACAACGACTGGATGGAGTGCGTGAACGCCAACGGCGTTCTTGTCGGGCGCGCCATCGTCAGCCACCGGATGCCGGAGGGCGTGGTGTACGTCCACCACGCTCAGGAGCGGATCATCGACGTGCCGAAGTCCGAGGCAACCGGCCGACGCGGTGGCATCCACAACTCGGTGACCCGGCTGCTAGTGAAACCCAGCCACCTGATCGGCGGATACGCCCAGCTGTCGTACACGTTCAACTACCTCGGCCCCACCGGTAACCAGCGGGACATCGTCTCCACCATCCGGCGTCGCTCTCAGGAGGTGCAGTACTGATGTGTGCGCTGCTTGCGCACCGCGCTTGGAATCCGCCGCCGTCGTCGTCGCTCGCAGAGGAAAGAACGCCTCCGCTCGCTCCTCCTCCGTGCGGCGGCGCGCGATTTGCCGACCCTCGCAGCGTGATGCGAAGGAGCGCTGACTGATGCGTGTCATGGCCCAAATGGGCATGGTGATGAACCTCGACAAATGCATTGGCTGCCACACCTGTTCGGTGACGTGCAAGCAGGCATGGACCAATCGCGCCGGCACCGAGTACGTGTGGTTCAACAATGTGGAGACCCGGCCGGGCCAGGGCTACCCCCGCCGGTACGAAGATCAGGAAACCTGGCGGGGCGGCTGGACCCTCAACAGCCGGGGCCGGCTCAAGCTCAAAGCCGGTGGCAGGGTCCGCAAGCTGCTGGGGATCTTCGCGTCGCCGGTGCAACCCAAGCTTGCCGACTATTACGAGCCGTGGACCTACGACTACCGGACGCTGATCGACGCACCACTTGGTGACGACTTCCCGGTGGCCCGGCCCAAGTCCTTGATCACCGGCGAGGACACCAAGATCACCTGGTCGGCGAACTGGGACGATAACCTCGGTGGCGTCAGCGAACAGGGACATCTCGACCCCATCGTGCAGCGGGTACGCCGTCAGTCCGAGGACAAGATCAAGTTTGCATTCGAGCAAACATTCATGTTCTACCTACCGCGTATCTGCGAGCACTGCCTGAACCCGTCGTGCATGGCCTCCTGTCCGTCGGGTGCGATCTACAAGCGCGCCGAGGACGGCATCGTCTTGGTGGACCAGGACCGTTGCCGAGGTTGGCGGCAGTGCGTGACCGGCTGCCCGTACAAGAAGATCTACTTCAACCACAAGACGGGCAAGGCCGAGAAGTGCACATTGTGCTACCCGCGGATCGAGGTCGGGCTGCCAACAGTGTGCTCGGAGACCTGTGTCGGGCGGCTACGCTATCTCGGCCTGTTCCTGTACGACGCCGATCGGGTAACTGCGGCCGCCGCGACACCCAACGAAAAGGACCTGTACGCCGCGCAACTCGATCTGATCTTGGATCCCAACGATCCTCAAGTGGTCGCTGCGGCTCGACAGCAAGGCATCCCGGCCGACTGGCTGGATGCCGCGCGGCGCTCACCCGTCTACGCGCTGGCAAAGATTTACAAAGTGGCGCTGCCCTTGCATCCGGAGTACCGGACCATGCCGATGGTCTGGTACATCCCGCCGCTCTCGCCCATTGTGGATCTGCTTCGTGATCAAGGCCACAATGCGGAGTCGCAGGATGTCTTGTTCGGGGCTATCCGAGCACTGCGGATTCCGATGGAGTACCTGGCCGAGTTGTTCACCGCTGGTGACGTCGGCGAGATCGAGCGGGTTCTGACGGTACTGGCGGCAATGCGCGCCCACATGCGCAACATCACCCTCGAGCAGCCCCAGGACGACTCGATCGCAGCCTCAGTGGGAATGACCGACATGAGCATGCGCGAGATGTACCGCTTGATGGCGATTGCGAAATACAACGAGCGCTACGTGATTCCCAAGGCTCACGTCGAGCAGGCTCACGAGCTCGAGGAGCTCGGCTGCTCGCTCGACTTCGACGGCGGACCGTACGCGCAAGGACCGTTTGGCGAGGCCAGTGGCCGCCCGTCCCCCGTCGCTGTGGAGACCTTCCAGGCGCTGCGACAACGGCAGACCTCCGATGTCAGTGTTTCCGGCGAGGACCTCCAGGGTCGGGTGAACCTGCTCAATTGGGACGGCAAGGGGACACCGGAGGGCATATTCCCCAAACGCACGGAGCCGGCGTGAGAGCCCGGCGCCGGGAGGCAATCCCGGTCGTTCGCCAGGCGGCCGCGGTCTGCCTTGGCTACCCGGAGCGGGAGGTCATCGCAACCTCCGGTTTGCTGCGTGCCGCCCTTGCTGAGGAGGCTCCAGGTCAGTCCGAGACCTTTGAGCCGTTGCTCGCTTTCTGGGAATCCTCCGATGCGTCGACTGTCCAAACCCACTACGTCGATGTCTTCGATCTGTCCCGCAAGCACAGCCTCTACCTGTCGTATTGGACCGACGGCGACACTCGCCGACGAGGCGAGGTCCTGGCTGCGTTCAAGCAGCGGTACCGCCGCTCAGGTTTTCTGGTCAACACCGGAGGCGAGTTGCCCGACTATCTGCCGATGGTTCTGGAGTACGCGGCGGTCGTCGACCCAGCCGATGGGACCGCATTGCTGCAGGAGTACCGGAGCAGCGTGGAGTTGCTGCGGTTGGCACTGGTGGAACTCGGCACGCCGTACGCGGGAGTGCTGACGGCCGTGTGCAGCACGCTGCCCGGTCCATCACCCGCCGACCGCAGGGCCGTGATGGCGATGGCGGCTGCGGGCCCTCCGACGGAGACAGTCGGCCTGGAGCCGAAGGATCCTCGGCTCCTTCCGATGGGAGGTTCACGATGAACGTGCTGCTCTGGGGCGTCCTGCCGTACGTCATGATGGCCGTGCTGATCGGCGGCCTCATCTGGCGGTACCGCTACGACCAGTTCGGATGGACCACCCGCTCCTCCCAGCTCTACGAGTCACGGCTGCTCAGGATCGGCTCGCCGCTATTCCACTTCGGAATCTTGGTCGTGATCATCGGACACGTGGGCGGGTTGGTGATCCCGAAGTCCTGGACCGAGGCGTTCGGAATCAGCGAGGGCATGTATCACTTCAATGCGCTGCTGTGGGGGAGCCTTGCCGGCGTCTGCACCCTGGTGGGGATCTTGATCTTGATCTACCGACGTCGCACCACGGGCCCGGTGTTCATGGCGACGACCAAGAACGACAAGGCGATGTACGTCGTCCTGGTGGCGGCCATCGTGGCCGGGCTGGCGACCACCGTGCTCAGCGTGTTCGGCGGACACGCGGAGGTGACCTACCGGGACACGGTGTCACCTTGGTTCCGCTCGCTGTTCTACTTCTCACCCAAGATCGACTCGATGGCGGCGGCTCCACTGGCCTTCCAGGTGCACACGCTCATCGGGATGCTGCTGTTCGCCATCTGGCCGTTCACGCGTCTGGTGCACGCCTTCACGGTTCCGTTGCATTACCTGTTCCGCCCCTACATCGTCTACCGCAGCCGCGATGACCTGCCCGCCCCGGGAGCCGCCCCAACACACCGAGGCTGGGCCCCTGTCGGAACTCGAGACCGCAGCCCAGACGCCTAAAAGGAGGAGCGAGTGTAGTGACCAGCACCGCTGCAAGCGACACCACCATTGAGACGGGTCAGACCAAGAACCTGGCCTTGGCGCTCCTTGGCTTCGCGATCACCTTCTGGGCGTGGAACATCATCGGGCCTCTAGGGGTCCGATACACCGCCGAACTGGGCCTGAATCCCTCGCAGGCCTCGCTCCTTGTCGCCATGCCCGTACTTGTCGGCTCCCTCGGCCGGGTACCGGTGGGCGCACTCACCGACCGCTATGGCGGTCGCATGATGTTCACAGTGCTCACCCTCGCTTCGGCGATCCCCGTGCTGCTGGTCGCGTTTGCCGGATCGCTGAAGTCCTATCCGCTGCTGCTGGTGTTCGGCTTCTTCCTTGGCGTGGCCGGCACGACATTCGCCGTCGGCATCCCGTTCGTGAACGCCTGGTTCGAACCAGCGCGACGGGGCTTCGCAACAGGCGTCTTCGGCGCTGGCATGGGCGGCACGGCGTTGTCTGCCTTCTTCACTCCACGGCTGGTGCGGAGCATCGGCTACATCCCGACACACCTGCTCATTGCGCTAGCCCTGGTCGTCGTCGGTGCCGTCCTCTGGCTGCTCATGCGGGACTCACCTGCCTGGAAGCCCAATCTCGCACCCGTCGTACCCAAGCTGGCCGCTGCCGCGAAGCTGGCGATCACCTGGCAGATGGCCTTCCTCTACGCTGTCGTCTTCGGTGGCTTCGTCGCCTTCTCGACCTACCTGCCGACCTATCTGAAGAATGTCTACGCATTCGGCTTGACCGGCGCCGGCACGAGAACCGCGGGCTTCGCCATCGCAGCCGTCGTCGCCCGACCGATCGGCGGCATTTTGGCTGACAAGATCGGCCCGCGCAAGGTTGTCGCCACCTCCCTCGCCGGGGCGGCGGTCATGTCGCTGATCATCGCGCTCCGCCTGCCACCCGAGTTCCCAGCTGGCACCTCATTCGTCGTGATGGCCCTCTTCCTCGGACTCGGCACCGGCGGCGTCTTTGCGTGGGTTGCGGAGTTGGCACCAGCCGAGCGAGTCGGCGCCGTCACCGGGATCGTTGGTGCCGCCGGCGGGCTCGGTGGCTTCTTCCCACCGCTCGTCATGGGGGCGACCTACAACGAGGCCGCGCACAGCTACACCATCGGATTGGTGCTGTTGACGATCACCGCGAGCGGCGCGCTGCTCTTCACGCTGTTCGGGATCCGGCGAAAGGCTCCTGCCACTGCTTAGCTGCTCAGGCCTGCGGCTTCACCAGCGGGAACAAGATCGTGTCACGGATTCCAAGGCCGGTCAGGTTCATGACCAGCCGGTCGATGCCCAGGCCCATTCCGCCCGTTGGCGGCATTCCGTACTCCAAAGCCTGGAGGAAATCCTCGTCGATCTGCATCGCCTCCGGATCCCCGGCGGCAGCCCGGAGAGACTGGGCCACCAGACGCTCCCGTTGCTCGAGCGGATCGATCAGTTCGGAATAGGCGGTGCCCTGTTCGGAGCCGAAGATCACCAGATCCCACTTCTCCGCCAGTCGCGGGTCGTCGCGGTGCGCACGTGCGAGCGGTGAATTCTCCTTGGGGAAATCGGTGTAGAACACCGGCGTTGTGGTGCGGCTCTCGCACAGTTCGCCGTAGATCTCCTCCAGAACATGTCCCCAGCCGGCGCTCGGCTCGAGCTCCAGCCCGATCGCCTTGGCGTGCTGATGCAGCACCGATGCCGGCGTATCCACAGTGATCTCCTCGCCCAGCGCCTCCGAGACCGCCTCGCAGATCGTCTTGACCGGCCAGTTCCCCGACAGGTCGTACTCGCTGATCTTGCCGTCAGCGGCGGCTCGGCGGGCGATTGGTGAGCCGTAGACCGCGGCGGCGGCCTCCTGGATGATCGCCTGGGTCAGCACCCTCATAGTGTTGTAGTCGCCGTAGGTTTCGTACACCTCCAACGAGGTGAACTCGGGATTGTGCTTGAAGTCCACGCCTTCATTGCGGAACTGTCGGCCGATCTCGAACACCTTCTCCATGCCACCGACGATCAGCCGCTTCAAATGCAGCTCAGTCGCGATGCGTAGGTAAAGCTCAAGGTCATAGGCGTTGATGTGGGTCTCGAAGGGCCGGGCGTTCGCGCCGCCATGGATCAGCTGCAGAACCGGGGTCTCGACCTCCGTGAAGCCTCGGGCGTGGAGCGAGTCCCGAATGCTCCGGACGACGGCGGCGCGGGTGTACGCCACGTCCCGGGCTTCTGGCCTCACGATCAGGTCGACGTAGCGCGCTCGAACCCGAGCTTCGGGGTCAGTGAGGCCCTTGTGCTTTTCGGGTAAGGGTCGGATCGACTTGCTGGTGATCTTGAACGATTCCGCGCGGATGGTCAGCTCACCGCGCTTGGTGGTGATCACCTCGCCGGTCACGCCCACATGATCACCGAGGTCGACGTCGTGCCGCCAGTGCTTGAGCATGTCAGGTCCAACGGCGTCGAGTGCGATCATGATCTGCAGGTCGCCGGTGCCGTCGCGCAGAGTGGCGAAGCAGAGCTTGCCGCCATCCCGATTGAGGATGACGCGTCCGGCGACCGAAGCCCGACGACCCGTACGCGTATCGGGCGGGAGCTCACCGGCCTCTTCCCGGACCTGCGCGAGCGTATGGCTCCGTGGATAAGCCACCGGATACGGATCGACGCCCTGTTCGCGCAGCCGTTCCAACTTCTCGCGGCGTATCCGGATCTGTTCCGGCAGCCCTTCAGTGGACATGACCTCAGCCAGAGCGTCAGGTTCTTCCGGAATATGGGCTGTCACCTCGGCCGCATATTCCTCGCCTGCCCGTTCCAGCGCACCCGCTGCCGGTTCCTTGCCGTGCCGGCTCAACATCGCGAGCGACGGCCGCGTCAGGAAGCCTTCGGCGTTGCCAGCAGCGGTGCCGACGCGTGGCAGATCCGACGGGTACTCGAAGCAGATGTATCGAGGCTGCCATTCGGGCTGATACTTAGCGTTCGATCGGTATAGGGATTCCAGTTGCCAGTTCCGGCTTGCGAGCAGCAGGGCGTGGCGCCACAGGCGGGCAATCGGTCCGGCGCCGATCTCTGCGCCGCGCTCGAACGCCTCGCGGAACATTGCGAAGTTCAGCGACACCCGACCGACGCCGAAGATCGGAGCTCGCTCGGCCAGCGAGGCTACCATCAGCTCGACCAGACCGTTGTCGGCCGTAGGATCACGGCGCATCAGGTCGAGGGAGAGGCCGTTGCGGCCCCACGGCACAAAGCTGAGGAAAGCTCGTAGGGCCCCGTCGGGGTCGTGTGCCTCCACGAGGAGGCACTGGGAGTCCAGTGGGTCCCCCAGTCGGCCGAGCGCCATGGAAAAGCCGCGTTCGTCGCCACCGTCTCCTCGCCACCGAGAGGCGGAGGCGGACAGCTCATCAAAATGTGCAGGGTCAACGTCGCCGTGACGGGTCACAGCCGTGGTGTACCCACGGCGTTGCAGCCGGCTGACGGACTGCCGCACGGCCTTCATACCTGGGCCGTTGAGTGAGAAAGTTCGCATGTCGAGGATCGCCTCATCGCCGATCTCGAAGGCGGTCAAGCCTTCCTCGTTGTAAGCTGCCGCGCCCAACTCTCCGGCACCCATGACGGCAAGGGACCAACCGTTGGCACGGGACTTCGCACGCCACTGCTCGATCGCGGACCGCCAGTGCTCCGGATCACCTACCGGGTTCCCGCTGGCGAGGCTCACTGATCCGATCACCCGATATGAGACGCCCGCCTGTGCCGTCGCCGGCTTACCGGTGTTCCACACGATGGACTTGTCCCGCCGCGTGGCGAAGTACCCCAACGAATCCCAATCGCCGAACGAACGCAGCAGAGTCCGCACCCGAGCCTCATCTACCGCACTGAGAGTCTGGGTATGAGCTGGCGGCTTGAAGAACAGATACGTGGAAGTCAGGATGACCGCCGCAATCAGTACGTCCAACAAGATGGTGACCCATAGAGGAGACTGGACCTCATCGGGGCGCGTAAGGCCAACCTCGCCCAACATTTTGTCGATGACATGGAGCGTCGCCGTAGCGAGATCCGGCGTGGTGCCGAATGTGTTGACCAGCCAGGTACCAAAAACCAAGATCACCACGCTGCCAAGTAGGAAGCAGATGATCGCGGCCAGGAGGTTTCGCAATTTGCCGCGGGCCTGGAACTGTGGCCGGGCGCGCCAGAGGATCACCAGGACAGCACTCATGATCACTAGCCCGGCTATCTGCAGCAGCGGGCCACCGCTGATGATCGAAAAGATCCGCACCAGCTGAGGAAGGATGATCCACCAGATGACGAAGATCCACCAGGCTGCCCGTAGCCGGCGGCGCAAGGCGATGCCGACCGAGATGAGCAGCGCCGCGTACACGAGGTTCGGGACGATCGGGATCGTCAGCATCGAGACGACGTCGTCCCACCGCAGGAAGTACCGCCTCAATGGCGGAATCAACGTAGCGGCCACAACAAGCGCCGCAAACGCGAACATCGCCGTGGCCAGTCGATCAGGCCAGCGATCATCACGCAGCACCTGGGCGAAGGCAGGCTTCTGTGCAGTCGTCTCTGCTTCGCTGGGCGTTCGCTCCGCAGTGGTATTGAGATCAACAGCCATATGTGCTCGCTCTCCAGTTATCCCGAAATTGCGGGACAAAGGGGGATGTCGTGGGACGCTCGATATCTGGCAAATTCTCTCACGGTTGTGCAGTGAGCCTTCAGTCAGAAATGCTGACGGCGATCTCGGCTCGCGAGTAGCTGTCGGTATGGCCCTGTGATGTTGCTCTTTGTGTCCGTCTCCCTTTGCTAGTGTCGTGCCTCCCAGGTTCCTTTACGGTTGGCGTCGTTCAGGTGCGTGCATCGCAAGGCCGACGAGGGAGGCATACCGAGTCGTATGCCGACTGAGGAGAACGCCGCGAGGTGCGTGCCTGGGCGGCGCGAACCGTAAAGAGGCTTAAGAGGCACGACGCTAGCCTCGTGCGGCGTTCGGTGGTCGTCGGCGCCGGGGGTGCGGTTGGCGTTGGGCACGCAGCCGTCGGATTCGTGCGTTGGGTTGGATCGTTGGTCTTGGTCGATCGACCAGGGCAGTGTCCATTCCGGTGGATCGTCGGGCTTGACGCGGCAGGTCCAGCCCTTCTGCAGGAAGTGGGCGTGGTAGTGCCTGCAGAGCAGGGTCAGTGTGTCCAGATCAGTGAGTCCACCAAGGATCCACAACAAGCTCAGGCACAACACTCAAGTGATCACTGGCTGACAATGATCGACAGCAGCACCGCGACGACGACCGTGTTCAGCAACAGGCCGAGCACACCATGCACGCTGACCAGCCGACGCATGGATGTGCTGACGATGGTCGTATCAGTGGTGCCGAATGTCGCCGAACACCCGATCGCCAGATAGTTGTGGTCAGCGAACACCGGCTCCTGTGTGCCTGGGAATTTTCAGCCCGCCTTGCTCAACGTCACGTCGGGCGTACCGCAACGCAAAGCTCAAAGTAATGACCATCCAGCAGGTCACCACAGTGCCGGCCGCAAGTGCCAAGACGAGGTTGGTGGCCTGGCTACGACTGAGTAGCGCGGTAATGATCGTCACGAACGCCACGCATGCGATGGCGAGAAATGACTCAGATCAAGATCGCCTCTGTGATCCCATGCCGTGATCAAGATCGTCGTGATGAGGTAGCCGCTCAGTGTAAAGAACACACCCGCTCCGAGTAAGCCACCTGGCAGTCATGGCGCTCCGAGGTGGTAGCCAACAATGGCAGCCACCGCGATCGCTCTCATGCCGTCAAGACCCGGAAGATACCTCGTCTCGGAACCGGCGGGGCGCGGCATGGTCGTCCTTCGACACTGTGCGGTGAGAGATTCGGGCGCGGGGCCAGTACGCCGCAGGACGGCTGGTCCGACGACGTCGGCGGCCCAGCCGCTCGGTCAGCCTAACGGCTGATGACTCGCTGACGGCGTTTTTGCGTCTTGGCTCATTCCATGTCGAGGGACAGCCGTCGGCCCATCAGTCCCCGACGGCGCCGAGTACGGACCAACGACTTTTCGTTGGAGCCCGCGGCGGAGCAACGAGCTCGGATCGACGGCACCCGCGCCGCGATGGGGCACGCCTGGCGTCTATTTCAGATCCGTGCCCGACGCCTCCAGACCCAACAGGAGATGGCTGTGTTGTCAGCGCCCGTCTGTCGCGGCTGCAGGCGAGCGGCAATGTGATGACTGGTCCTGAGCAGGTCCTGGTCGAGGACTGGTGCCAGCAATACCCCAGCCACTCCATCGGCACGGTGGAATTCGGGCGCGATGGTGCTCTGTATGCCAGCGGCGGTGATGGCGCGAGCTTCAACTTCGTCGACTATGGTCAGGACGGCGCGCCACTGAACCCGTGTAAAGACCTTGGATCAGGCAGCCCTCTGATGCCGCCCACAGCAGAGGGTGGTGCACTGCGAAGCCAGGATCTACGGACGACGAGTGACCCGGTCAGCCTGGATGGCAGTATCATTCGGGTCGACCCGGCCACCGGCGCTGCCCTGCCCAACAACCCGCTGTTCGCAGACTCCGACCCGAACGCGCGTCGGATCATTGCTTACGGCATGCGCAACCCGTTCCGTTTCACCGCCCGCCCCGGGACCGACGAATTGTGGATTGGCGATGTCGGGTGGAACGACTGGGAAGAGATCAACCGCGTCATCAGTCCGACTGACAGTGCGGTGGAGAACTTCGGGTGGCCGTGCTATGAGGGCGCCGGCCGCCAGTCTGGATACGACAGCGCTAACCTGAGCATCTGCGAGAACCTGTACGGGCAATCCGGAGCAGTAACCGCGCCGTACCATGCGTACCATCACACCGCTCGTGTGGTGCCGAACGAGACGTGTCCGACTGGCGGTTCGTCCGTGGCGGGGCTTGAGTTCGAATTCGCCGCTGCGGATAATCCGTATCCCGCGGAGTACGCAGACGCCCTCTTCTTCGCCGACTACTCCCGCGACTGCATCTGGGTCATGCACAAGGGCGGGAACGGTCTTCCCGCACCTGGTCAGATCCGAACGTTCGTTGCAGGGGCGGCCAATCCAGTCAACTTGGAGACCGGGCCGAATGGCGATCTGTTCTATGTCGATTTCGACGGCGGAACGATCAGTCAAATCGAGTACACCCCCGCCAACCAGCCCCCGACGGCCGTGGCAACGGCAACGCCGACCACTGGGAATGCCCCTCTGACCGTCCAGTTCGACGGATCCGGATCCAGCGATCCTGATCCTGGCGACACGCTCTCATACGCCTGGGACTTCGACGAGGACGGAGCGTTCGACGACTCAACATCGGCTCGGCCGACCTTCACGTACACGGCGAATGGAAGTTACACAGGGTGACCGATAGCCATGGCGCGTCGGCTACCGACTCAGTCACCATCTCGGTCGGGAACACCGCTCCCGCGACGATCATCGAAACCCCCGCAAATGGCACTACGTGGAGCGTCGGGGACGTGATCAACTTTTCGGGCCGCGCAACGGACGTGCAGGACGGCACGCTACCGTCCTCAGCGTTGTCATGGGACTTGATCTTGCAGCACTGCCCGTCGAACTGCCACTCACATACTGTGCAGACATTCGTTGGCGTGGCCAGCGGCTCATTTGTGGCTCCTGATCATGAGTACCCGTCTCACCTGGAGCTCAGACTGACAGCCACCGACTCTGGAGGCCTGACGGACACCACAAGCGTTCAACTGGACCCACGAACAGTCACTTTGACATTGCAGACCGATCCCAAAGGGCTCAAGCTCGCCATCAACGGAGCCGAGTCCAGGGCGCCCTTTTCCCGTACCGTGATCATCGGGTCGACGAACACCATCAGCGCTGTGTCTCCTCAGACCAAGGGCAATAGGACCTACACCTTCAGCTCGTGGACCGACGGCGCCCTAACACAGACGCGCAGCATCGTCGCCCGGGACACGGCAACGACATACACTGCAGAATTCATTCAAGGGAACCGAAACTGAGCCGCAAACAGCCAACACAGAGCAAACTCGCCGTCACCGGCGCAGGACTGAGCACGCAATCGAGCGCCGGTGAGCTCCCGACATTGACCTCGGCATACTGGTCCTCTCGATGAGGCGCTCCCGCTAGCGCAGAATGGCCGGTGGCAACGAGAGGCGGCTCGAAGTGAGCAAGATCAAGTCGGCACTCCGCTACATTCGTTGGCAACGCATGGCCAGCTTTGCGTGGCCAGCGCGGCCAACGCGGTTGCGGGACGTGCCGCGCAGGCTTTGGCCCACTTTCGTCAATGTGCTCCGGCTGACGACCGCGGCCGTGATCTCCTACGTGCTCACGTTGGCCACCACAAGT
>DASUYM010000087.1:0-5097 GCA_036377435.1 Propionibacteriaceae bacterium | reverse complement strand
ATTCTCACCGTGGCCAGTGTTGCCGCCCTGGTCATCTTAAGTGCGATGGTGGCCTACATCTGGCAGCGCCGGGCCAGCCGCTGGAGCCCGGTGGTCAACATCCTGGTGCTGGCCGGCCTGATAGTGCCTCCCGCCATCGTTCCCACCATCTGGGTCCTGCAGGGGCTGGGCCTGTTCAGAACCATGCCCGGACTGATCTTCATCGAGATCGCCTACGGACTGCCGTTCTGCGTCCTGCTGTTCCGCGCCTTCATCGCGTCGGTGCCACGAGAGCTGGACGAAGCTGCAGTGGTCGACGGGGCCGGAACTGTGCAGATCTTCTTCCGGGTGATCTTCCCGGTGCTGCGGTCGGTCATCATGACGGTGATCATCCTGCAGTCGGTGATCATCTATAACGACTTCCAGAACCCGCTGTACTTCCTGCCGGGAACCCAGAACGCCACCGTTCAGCTCACCCTCCTCAACTTCCAGAGCCAGTTCACCACCCAGTACAACCTGCTGTTCGCCACCATCCTGCTGGTCACCATCCCACCGCTGATCTTGTTCATTTTCTTCAACCGGAAGATCGTCGCAGGGATGGCCGCCGGCTCCGTCAAGGGGTGACGGCCCGAAGCCGACTTGTCAGACTTCAGCGCTTCCCGGCAAACCCGCCTCCCAGAACCAGGATTCGCCTAATGCTCATTAGGCAGTGCCGACGAATTCCTGAAAATCGCGGCTCTTCGCGCTGGAGCGCCGTACGACGAGCTCAGGGGTGAATCGAACCTGCTGGTGTTCATGGACAACATCGCGCTCAATCGCCTCAATTTCGTCAAAGAGCAACTCGGCTCCCCTGTATCCAATAGCGAGCCGAGGCTGACGGATCGACGACAAGGGAACGGCCGCAGCAGCCGCAAATGCAATATCGTCGTACCCCACGATCGCCATATCGTCTGGCACTTGCAATCCAGCGGTGACGAAGCCTTGGAGCAAACCGATCGCGAGCAGGTCATTCGCCGCGAATACTGCGGTCGGCCGCTCCCAATCGGGAAGCGACACTATTTCTTCTGCTGCTCGAATGCCGGAGTCCACGTCGAGATGCTGGGTCGAGATGACCAGGAGTTGCGCTGGTCCGTTGTGTCGGGAGTTCGCAAGCTCGGCGCCCAGCCGTCTGTCCCGAACCTGCTGGAGATTTCCCGGCCCACCAACCAGAGCAATCTTCCTGTGACCTTGGCCAAGCAAGTGCTCCGCCGCTAGGCGCCCGCCCTCAACATCGTCAACCGACACCGAGCAGAAGTCCGACGCGTTTCCGGAACGATCCAACAGGACGACGGGGATGCCGCGTAGCCGGAGTTGGCTGACCCGCTCATCGAGGCCCCAGATAGGCGCAAGAAGCACGCCGCGAACCCTTTGTTGCATCAAAACAAGCAATTGAGCGCTTTCACGAGAAGCATCTTGTGAGCTATTTCCGACCTGAACGGAGTACCCACGTTCTTGTACGCAATTCTCGGCGCCCAGGACCAAATCCGTGTAAAAGGGGTTGGCGATATCCATGACCACCATGGCAATGGAGCGGCTCCGGCCGCCCCGAAGTTGCCGCGCGGGCTCATTGGGAATCCAACCGAGCTTTGCGATGGCAAGCTCTACCCGGCGTCGCGTCGGCTCGGCAACTATGTCGGGGGAATTCAGAACATTAGAGACCGTCCCCAGGGAAACCCCAGCCAGCGCGGCGACATCTTTCATGCTGACTGTAGCCTTACGAGCCGCCATGCGCCCGCTTTACTCCTGCTCCTGAATTGAAGTTTTGGGCTCGAGTTCCCGGCCAGCTGCAGGATGACCGAAGAAATTGCTCCGCTGAATTATACAGCAGGAGCGCCCTGGCATTCGATGCTTTCTGACCGCCTCCGCAACAAGTTGCGTCTTGGCTAGTCGACGGCTAGCGTCGGCGTCAACAGTGCCGGGGCGCCAGGCTGCCTTCGATCGTGACGGTGCCGGACTGCTCAACCACGAGCATCGACCATCCGTCTTCAGTTGGTCTCATGCAGCCATTGGAAGCGGACAAATAGCGGGACCAATGCACCCGCACGACATATTCCCCCGGCTCGGGCAAAGATACCGTTAGGGAAACGGGACCACGAGCGATAACCCGTCCTGGGGGTGAGATGACTGTCCCCGGGTTCGTCACGGCATAGAGGGTCCACGTTTGGTCCGACCACACTGTTTGCAGATACGGCAATCCGACACGCACCAGGCTCGCTTCATCAGTCGATGCCCACTCGTGTAGCCCGTTAGAGATGGCCACGTACGAGATGGCGTTGTCCTCGAGCCATTTTCCGTACGTGTCCTCATTCAAAGTTCCGTCATAGAAGATGGGGCTGTTCCCGGTGTCTACTGGTCGCGACCACCCTCTTGCGATGGCAACCACCGGTGCGACGAAGGCGGCTTCGCCGCGCCGCTGCGTCGGCACGACCTCAACGGGCCCGGCAACGCCGCGGGCGACGAGCTGGTTGAGGAGGGGCGCATACAAGTCCGCGCTGAGCGTGGGATCGCCCCGTTCTCGCACTTCTGTGATGGAGACCGGCGGCAACACCAAGACCACGCTCACGGCGGCGGCGATGATAGCGACCAGGGGGACGGGCGCGACCGCGACGATAATCGGCGCGGCGAACAACTCGGGCAGACGTGTCGCGGTCGTACCCACAGGTGTCGGTACAAAATAAGCCGCAGCAACCAGCACCGCCGATAACAGGGCACCCCACCGGACAACCGGGCGGCGCCAACACAGTCCGGCCACGGCGAGGCAGACAAGAAAACCAATCAGAGCCTGCTTCGCTGCGAAAGTTTGGTACCCGCCGTTGCCAAACGCCAACGCGACGGCGATGGTCGGCACCATCGCGCTGACTGCCAGCGTCACGCCGTCTCGACGCCGACCGGAGAGGAAAAGCGCACCGCCAGCTACGCCGAGGAACAAACCGGCTACCGGGCTGGCGAGCGGCGCTGAAACAGCTACCGCCGAAGCCACGCGCAGCCGTCCCGAAACGAGAGCCAACACGGCACCGAGCGCCATCGCGAGACCTAACGCGAACGTAGTCCGTGTGATCACGAGATTCCCGGTAAGGCAGACAGCCGCCGTGAGCGCCCCAGCGACCGGTCGCGCCACCGCAGTGCTTTTCAATAACGCCGCGAAAAGCACGACACTGGCAACGTAGGCAAGCGCGGTTGTTGGACGGACGCCCAGCAGCGCCATCACCGGAGGAGACAAGACGCTGTAGCCGAGGGGGTTGAATCCGCCATACCAACGAAGATCCAGCAGCTCGGGCCAATGTGACTCTGCCAGCTGTGCATGAGCTAGCTGCGCCGATAGATCACGACCCATCGGCGGAGCCAGGAGGTAGGCAATCGCGAACAGTACGGCAATGGATCCAGCGCCAACGATCCCCGGCGATCGTCGGAACAGCGAAAGCATCCGCGACCAGATCCTGCGAGGCAGGCTGGTGACCCTTTCCCCCGTATCGACGCCACCCGAAGTCGCGTTGACCGTTTCGGCGTCTTGCGCGGTTGGAAACCGTATGATCAACGCAAAAGGCCCCTCGTCACGGTCTTCGCCCCCCCGGTCGTGGCGTACCTGCCGATTCGTGCGCTGATTTCGCCCGGCAACGGCGTCCCTCTCAAGGCGCACGGACTACCAGTAGACAGTCTTTGAGGGCCTCCTGTCTAGACGCGATGGCCGTCATGCAGCGCCGCAGCGTTGAACTCGGGCCCGACAGAGCCTGCTCGACATGGGACTGGCAGCTCAGCCGTTCCTCGACTTGCGCAAGCTCTTGAGCGATCTCACCACTACATAGACCGCGCCGCGCGCAGCAGCCAGGACCGGCAATGATGAGCGGATCCAGCGTTAGTCCGCGGCACACCTTTGCCCGCATCGCACCTCCTGGCACATTGAAACGACATCGTAGGAGGTCCGGTGTGTTCCACTAGTGACCTTGCGCCAGAAATCCGGTGCATAGGTCCGTCGTCCAAGTGGATGCATCGCAAGGCCGACGAGGGAGGGATACCTGGTCGTATGTCGACCGAGGAGAACGCAGCGGGGCGCCCCCTGGGGCGGCGGAGATATGTGCCGGATTTCTGGCGCAGGGCACTAGTGGCGCATGCGACCCGCATGAGCTTTTGTGAACAGATACGCGCTCAAACTGTCGGTGCCAGCCAGTAGCGATGAGTTGCCAGCCTGTCGCGGCGTGAGGGCCGGCTCTATCCAGCCGTGCGGGCTGTGGATGGTGCGGCCGCGGGGTTCGTGGTGGTGAACCCTTGGTGTCTAGGGAGTGGTCTCCCACAGTCCTAGTACGTTGCCTTCTGAGTCTTTGAAGTAGGCGAATGCGCCCATGCCAGGGATCGGAGTCCGAGGCTGGACGGTGCTGCCGCCAGCATCCTCGATCTGCTTGAGGGCGTCATCAATTGCGTCGACGTCGATGGTGATCACCGGCGACGTCAAGCGCTCGTCGCGCTGAAACATACCGCCGTTTATCGCGCCGGGGTCGGTCGGCGTCTGGGTCTGCTCGTCCACTGCTGTGGTCTTCACGGACGTGTACTCGCCGTCGCCCATGTCCATCGTCTGAAGCTCCCAGCCGAAGGTCGAGCCATAGAACTCCTTCGCTCGATCGACGTCGTCAGCCGGAATCTCAAAGTGCACGACCTTGCGCATGATCATCTTCCTCCCTGGATGAAATGGACGTCCCAATAACCCGATCTCGGATCCTGTGAACCCTAGTAAACCGCTACGGCTGGTACGGCGGTGCCACACCCCAACCCCACCGCGGCACGGGTGCATGCTCGACGATGTCGTCGGCGTCGCTGGAGTTGTGCACCGCCAGGCGCGTCCCCCATTCGGCGTAACCCATCACCGCTGCCCGGAACTCGGGATCGTCAGGCAGGTCGGCATCATCGGCTGCACGGGACAGCAATGTGACGAAGCGCAGTCGTTGGTCGCCGGTGATGTGCAGTCCACGATGTTTCGACACCATGTGCTCGTATCCGCCCAGGCCTTCTGTGTACGCCGCAGGCCCACCCATCACCTCACACCACCAAGTGACGACATCACGGCGGTGTTGATCACTCACCGTGCCG
>DASUYM010000086.1:0-18224 GCA_036377435.1 Propionibacteriaceae bacterium | reverse complement strand
TGCTGGCCAAGATCAGCAAGCAGCAGCACCTGCTCGTCGGCCAAGCAGGCCTCAGAGCTCTGGTCGGCCAGCTCATGGTGCTCGGTGCCGCCACCTGGCGTGCTGGTGATCATGACACGCTTGTCGCCAAGACGCCGGCTGACGATCTTTCGATCGACAGAGTTGACGACGAAGTGGTCAGGGTTGACAGCACCGGAAACCACCGCCTCGCCCAAGCCTGGGCTTGCATCGATCACAGTTTCGTTCCGGCTGCCGGTGACCGGGTTCGCCGTAAACATCACGCCGGCCGCAGCCGCATCGATCATGCGCTGCACGACCACGGCGAGTGCGACGCTGCGGTGGTCGATTCCGTTGGCATTGCGGTAGCTGACGGCTCGATCGGTCCACAGCGATGCCCAGCACCGGCGGACCGCATCGAGCAGCGCCGCGGAACCGACCACGTTGAGGTAGGTGTCCTGTTGGCCGGCAAAGCTGGCGTACGCCAGGTCCTCTGCTGTGGCAGAGGAGCGGACCGCCACCGGTTCAGCGTCACCAAGGGCCTTGTAATGATCAGTTATCGCGGTTCGCAAGTCGGCCGTAGGCTCGATCGCCAGCACTCGCCGGCGGGCCTCCTCAGCTGCTTCGGTCACCCCGCCCGGGTCCGTTGCGCCCGCGAGCTTGTCCATCAGGTCATCCAGTCGCTCCTGCACCATCGACCGATACGCCTCAGTTGTGACACAGAAGCCGCCTGGCACTGGCAGTTCACCTGACGTCAGGATTCCGAGATTGAGCGCCTTGCCGCCGACCGCATTGATCATGCTCGAGTCGATCTCGACAAGGTCCACGAGCAGCGCCATGAACAGACGATAGAACCAGCAAGCAAAATTCAACAAGCGATGAATTATTGCGAGAGGGAGTTCAGGTACCAGCTGCGAGCGTCGGGAATCGCGCGCCGCCGCACGGAGGAGGAGCGAGCAGAGGCGTTCTTCCTCGGCGAGCGACGACGACGGCGGCGGACTCAAAGCGCGATGCGCGAGCAGCTCGGAAAAGGGGCGCGAGCGGTAGCCTTCTCGAGCGTGACTCGTTTTCCGGAAACGCGTCGAGATGACGTCGTCGAGGTGCGGCACGGACGGTCGATCGCCGACCCGTACCGCTGGCTGGAGGATCCAGACTCCGCTGATACCGCCGACTGGGTCAAGCGGCAGAACGAGCTCACCGCTCGCTACTTGGAGTCACTGCCGGACCGGCCGTGGTTTCTCGAGACGATGCAGCGAGTGATGAGGCAGCCGCGGGCCGGTGTGCCATTCAAGCGTGCCGGGCACTACTTCGTATCGAGGAACGACGGCAGTCAGAACCAGGACGTGATCTTCGTCGCCCCCTCACTGCAGGAGTTGCTGGCCGGCGGCCGAGTGCTGGTGGATCCCAACACGTTTTCACCAGACGGCACGAGCTCGTTGACGAGCTTGACGGTGAGCGGGGACGGTCAGCTCGTCGCCTACGGGGTCAGCGAAGCCGGCAGTGACTGGGCGACATTTCGGCTGCTGAGTCTGGCCACCGGAGACGAGCTGGATGATGCGCTGATCCAGACCAAATTCTCCCAAGCGGAATGGTTGCCTGATCATCGCTCCTACGTCTACACCCATTTTGATCATGACAGTCGCCCGGACGGTACCCAGACCGCCGCTCTCTCAGGACCCAAGCTGCGAGTGCATCGCATCGGCGATTCTCAAGATCAGGACGAGCTGATCATGGAGTTTCCAGAGAATGATCAGTTGATGTTCTGGGCAGAGATGACCGACGATGACCGCTACCTGGTGGTCAGCATCGTCGAAGGAACCGAGAACAAGAACCAACTGTGGGTCTATCCGATCATCTCCGGGGGGGAGCGTAGCGACCTCGGCAGTCCTATCAAGATCATCGACGAGGCTGTTTCGGAATTTGTGCTGGCCGGCTCGGACGACGCCACGCTCTATCTGCGAACGGATCTGGAGGCCGAGGCCGGGCGGCTGGTCGCTGTCAATCTTGAAGCTTTCAAGGACACCGGACAGGTCCGGTGGCAGGAGGTGGTCGCCGAGTCCGAAGACACGCTGTTGGATGCGAGGGCCGCGGGCGACGGGTTCATCCTGGTGTACCTGGCCGACGCGCAGCCACGAGTAGTCCGGACCAGCCTGGATGGTTCGTCGGCGCAAGATGTCGAGGTGGCTGGCGGCGCGGTGGTCGGACTGAATGCCGAGCGCGGCGACCATGAGGCGTTCGTCGGCCTCTCATCGGTCACCTCGCCGACGCACAGCTATCTGATCGAGACCAGCTCGGCCGCTATGAGCTCGCTCGCGGGTCTGGCACAGCCAGCCGACGATGCCTTCGCCGCCCCACAGATCGTAATGAAACGTCGTACGGCGACAAGCAAGGACGGTACGCCGGTGCCGTACTTCCTGATCGCTCCGGCCGATGCCGACCCGGCCCGGCCGCAACCGACCCTGTTGTACGGGTACGGAGGTTTCAAGATCCCCGTGCTCGCGGACTATCGACCGGGCTGGTCAGGCTGGCTAGCAGCGGGCGGCCTGCTGGCGATCGCCAATCTGCGGGGCGGGGGAGAGTTCGGCACGCCCTGGTACGAGGCGGGCCGCCTCGCTGGCAAGCAGAACGTCTTCGATGACTACATCGCGGTCGCCGAAGACCTCAAACAGACCTGCGTCACCACCACCCAACAACTCGCCCTGCATGGTCGTAGCAATGGGGGCTTGCTCGTCGGAGCGGTGCTGACGCAGCGTCCCGACCTGGCGGCGGCGGTGCTGCCGGCTGTTGGAGTCTTGGACTTGCTTCGCTTCCATCTCTTCACCTCGGCGCCGCATGGATCTCCGACTACGGGAATCCGGATGACCCAGAGCAGTTCGCGCAGGCTCTGGCGTACTCGCCGCTGCACAACGTCCGCCCTGGAATCAGGTACCCGGCGACCTTGGTGCTCACCAGCGATCACGACGATCGCGTTGTGCCGCTGCATAGTCACAAGTTCGCGGCCACCTTGCAGCACGCCCAAGCCGGTGACCAGCCGATCCTGACGCGGATCGAGGTTTCAACGGGTCACGGAATCGGAAAGCCAACTGCACTCATCGCGGCGGAATGGGCCGATCTGCTGGCGTTCGCGGCCCACCACACCGGTTTACAGCCGCGAGCGAAGGCATAGTTCCCTCTGCGAGCGACGACGACGGCGCCAACCAGGCGGACATCGCAGCGAGCGGAAGCGAGCAATCAAACACTGCGGATGCGCGAGCAGCTCCAGATAAAGGGAGGGTAGGTTCACAGGCATGGCCGTTGCCGTTGACGACGATGTGTTCGCTTCCTTGGTCGAGCCGCTCCGCCGGGAGCTGACCGTGCACTGCTACCGAATGCTGGGCTCGGTTCATGAAGCGGAGGACCTGGTACAGGAGACCTACTTACGAGCGTGGCGGGGTTTTCACAACTTCGAGAACCGCTCGTCGGTGCGCACCTGGATGTACCGCATCGCGACCAACGTCTGCCTCACCGCGCTCGACGGCCGTGCTCGTCGGCCGATGCCAACCGGCCTCGGCCAGCCCAGCTCGGATCCGTACGGTTCGCTGGAGTCTCGGCCGGAGGTGACCTGGCTTGAGCCGGTGCCCGACTCCGTGGTCTGGGGCGGTTCCGCCGATGACCCGGCTGCCGAAGTCGTGGATCGGGAAAGCGTCCGCCTGGCGTTCATCGCAGCCTTGCAGCATCTGACGCCGCCGCAGCGAGCGATCTTGATCTTGCGTGACGTACTGGCGTGGCAGGCCAGCGAGGTGGCCGAGCTGCTGAACATGTCGACGGCCGCGGTCAACAGCAGCTTGCAGCGCGCCAGGGCCCAGGTGCACAAGCTTGACCCGGAAAATCCGGCCGAGCATCTCGACGACGAGCACGCGAAGACACTCCTCGCTGACTACGTATCTGCGTTCGAGAATTACGACGTGAAGCGGATCGTCGAGCTTCTTGCTGAGGATGCGGTCTGGGAGATGCCCCCGTACCTTGGCTGGTACGAAGGTCCGGCCGCAATCGGGCACCTCATCGAGACGCATTGTCCCGCCGAGGCGCCTGGGGACCAGATCATGGTGCCAACCTCCGCAAACGGCCAGCCCGCTTTCGGGCTCTACATGAAGCAGCCCGATGGTTCACATCAGGCGTTCCAGATCCAGGTGCTGACGCTGACAGGCAAGGGCGTTTCGCATGTCAGCACCTTCTTCGATACCACGCTGTTCGCCCAGTTCGGGCTGCCCGAGGTCGTGCATCGGTGACAGGGCTGCTGTTGCAGCGCTGAAGTCAGGCGCATGACGTTGTCGATGTAGCGCTTCCGCAGGGGCCTGCGGCGCCACTCGGCAAGCGTAAGCTCACGGGACAGCGAGCGGTAATGATCTTCGACCTGGCGCATCGCGGTCAGCGCCACGGTCAGGAGGCTCACGTTGGTCGCCGTCAGGATGCGCACAGTCTTGTCTCTCCGGCAGCGCAATGTCAGCACATGCGCCGAGTAGCCTGGATGGGTGAGCAGCAACTTGCCCATCTCGTCGCCCTATCGGAGCACACCGGATGCTCCGGTGACTGACGCTGAGCGTGATCGTCTCAACGCCAGACTCAATGCGGCCTACACAGCAGGAACGCTGGACCAGGAGGATTATCACGCTCGACTTGACCGGCTTTTCGCGGCAAAGCGGCTCGGAGAGCTGGTGCCGGTCGTTGAGGGGTTGCCACCGCTACCGACTTACTCGAATCCGGCGATCGTCACGAGTTCAGGAGGGCAGCCCGGCGAGCTGTCCGAGTCGCGACCGCCGGGCCGTTTGACCGCCGTCGTCATCGGAGGTGTGGCTGCCGCCATCCTGCTTATTGCCATCTTGCTGGTGCTCTTGATCTAGCGGGTCAAGCGCCCGACCAGCCGACCTTCTTGGCTGGGTTGTGGAGGCGACCAAACGCATCGGCTCAACGCTCCGAATAGCGTTCGAGGTTGCCTACAACGATTTGGTATGGCAAGCCTAACCTTGTTCCACCACCCACGATGGATCTCTAAAATGGCCACTGTGCCACGGCAACACATCACCCAGAAGAAGATCGCTGAACATGTTCAGCGGCTGGGTGAGCTGTACCCGCCGATCGCTCTGGACTCGGTCGATCGGACGATCAAGCGGCCCGGACTCGTAGCCAGGAAGTTCGGGCACGTTATCGACTATCTCGCACGTGTAGAGCTGGAAGTCGACCGGAATGTGCTGGAGCTGCTCGTCTTGCTGCCCGATGTTGACCAGACCAACAAGACGTTCTATGCCGACGTCTGGCAACCGCAGGAGATCCAGCACGGGTTGATCTTGGACCGGCTCCAGCAAGACCTGGGCCGGACCGGTGCCAAGCCGTACCTCGAGGTGTCCTTCAAGATCAAGATCTTGGGAGCGCTGGCACATCTGAAGCCCATCCAGGACATCGCCAAGTTGATGTACTTCCTCACCGGTGCCAGCACCGAACGGCAAGCGGTGCTTGCTTACAACCAAATCAACCGCGGCCTGAAGGAACTCGGCGAGACCGCCATCTCGGAAACGATCATCACGCCCATCAAGCAGCAGGAGCCGGGACACTTCGCCTTCTACCAGATGTCTGCGACCGCGATGATCCAGGACAAGGTGCTGAGGCCTTGGCAGCTGTTCCTGACGCGGGTGCTGCGTGAGAAGTCCTACAACCTGGTCGGCACCAATCAGATGAAGCAGTACAAGGCCGACATGGGCGGAGTGATAATCGACCTCGGTCTGGATAGTGATCTTGAGGGGTACGCGCGCGAAGTCGGACGAGTTGAGAACAGGCTGTTGTGGGCCCACAAGCGGGGTATGGAGTTTCCGCCGTACATCCTGAAGGCACTTAAGGAGAGCGTCGACCTCTATCGAGAGCGCCTTGAGCGTGGACTGAAGCTCGCCTAGCTCTTCCCGCAATCCCCTTCCCTGGCTTGCCCGAAAGGCCACCGTTCGGCGATTTGGGTACGGCGGGGTCCTGGCGTAAACTTCTCGGCTGGCCATCTTTGGCCGGTCGATGAGGCGTACGCGGATTCAAGTTAGAGAGTTTATGGCGAAGAAAGAGGGCGCACTCGAGCTAGAGGGCACCGTGGTCGAGGCCTTGCCCAATGCGATGTTTCGCGTTGAGCTGGCCAATGGTCACAAGGTGCTGGCCACCATCAGTGGCAAGATGCGGCAGCACTACATCCGCATCCTTCCGGCGGACCGAGTGGTCGTCGAACTTTCCGCATACGACTTGACCCGCGGCCGCATCGTCTACCGGCACAAGTAGCCAACTCGCAAACCATCCACATCGTCAGGCTTGCTCGCGCTTGCCCGACGTGAGTTCAGAAAGAAGCTCGATGAAGGTCCAGCCGAGCGTCAAGAAGATCTGCGACAAGTGCAAGGTGATTCGCCGGCACGGTCGCGTGATGGTGATTTGCGAGAATCCGCGGCACAAGCAGCGACAGGGCTAACCGCGAACCAGCAACACCTACGAAAGTGTGATTGCACATCCGGGATAGCTCCCGGATCCACCCTCGGTCGGAGGCCGAGGCCCCGGTGATCAGGTGCTACATCTGATCAAAGGCAGCCGGGGACGCATCACGCCAGACACCTCCGCGACGGCCTTGTGGCTTAGCCCATCGACAGGCTCAGGGTGCATCGCCGTCGACCCGACGAAAGGTAGTACTCACCTGATGGCACGCCTTATTGGGGTAGACCTCCCGCGCGACAAGCGTCTCGAGATCGCCCTCACATACATCTACGGCATAGGCAAAACCCGCGCTTTGCAGACGCTGGAGGCCACGCAGATCAGTGGCGACCTCCGCGTCCACCAACTGACCGACGAGCACCTCGTCGCGCTCCGCGACTGGATCGAAGCGAATTATCAGATAGAAGGTGATCTCCGTCGCGAGGTCGCCTCAGACATCAGACGCAAGGTCGAGATCGGTTCCTACCAAGGACGTCGCCACCGCAGCGGCTTGCCCGTACGCGGCCAGCGCACCCGCACCAACGCCCGCTCCCGAAAGGGCGCGCGTAAACCCGTCGCCGGCAAGAAGAAGGCCAAGTAACGCCACCGGGCGTTCGGGCAAAAGATCCAGGAGAATCTGAGAACTTATGGCAACTGCAGGCCGCGGCGGCGCCGCCAAGAAGGTGCGTCGCAAGGAAAAGAAGAACGTGGTGGCTGGGCACGCCCACATCAAGAGCACCTTCAACAACACGGTCATTTCGATCACCGACCCGAGTGGTGCAGTCATCGCCTGGGCGTCAGCCGGCACGGTTGGTTTCAAGGGATCCCGCAAGTCCACGCCGTACGCCGCACAGATGGCCGCCGAGGCCGCCGGTCGGCGTGCGATGGAACACGGCATGAAGCGTGTAGACGTCTTCGTCAAGGGCCCCGGCTCTGGCCGCGAGACCGCCATTCGTTCCCTCGGGGCAATCGGCCTTGAGGTTGGCGCGATCTCCGATGTCACCCCTATCCCGCACAACGGCTGCCGCCCACCTAAGCGGCGCCGGGTCTAAACGCCAGAAGACGAAGGACTTATCGAAACATGGCTCGCTATACCGGTCCTATGACCAAGAAGTCGCGTCGGCTGGGTGTTGATCTGGTCGGCGGAGACAGGGCGTTCGAGCGGCGCCCCTACCCACCCGGCGTGCACGGCAAGGGACGAACCAAGGAGTCGGAGTACTCCTTGCAGCTGCGGGAGAAGCAGAAGGCGCGCTTCTCGTACGGAGTCTTGGAGAAGCAGTTCCGCCGCTACTACGAGGAAGCCAACCGGCTGCAAGGCAAGACCGGTGACAACCTCCTTCAGATCCTGGAGTCCCGCCTCGACAATGTGGTCTATCGTGCCGGGCTGGCTCGTACCCGCCGGCAGGCCCGCCAGTTCGTGGTGCACGGCCACTTCTTGGTCAATGGCCACAAGGTCGATATCCCCTCCTATCGGGTGATTCCGCACGACATCATCGACCTCGCTACGAAGGTGAAGGACCAGACACCGCACATCATCAACCGCGAAACCCATGGTGAGCGCGACGTGCCTGGCTGGATGCAGGTCTTCCCTGACCGTGGCCGGATCCTGATTCATCAGCTTCCGACACGGGAGCAGATTGTGATCGATGTTTCTGAGCAACTGATCGTCGAGCTCTATTCGAAGTAAGACCTATACTCTGCGCTTCGACAGGCTCAGCTTGCATGTATGTGCCCTGAGCTTGTGAAAGGCACGAAGTAGTTAAGCCGCTGGCGTCGGATACGCCGGCGGTGCCGCACCATCAAATAGTGGGTGGCGCGGGGAAGGAAGAGAAAATGCTGATCGCACAGCGCCCGTCCTTGTCGGAGGAAGCCGTCTCCGACAGTCGTTCCCGGTTCACCATCGAGCCGCTGGAGCCGGGCTTCGGTTACACACTAGGCAACTCGCTGCGTCGTACGCTGCTGTCGTCCATCCCGGGCGCGGCCGTGACCAGCATCAAGATCGACGGCAACCTGCACGAGTTCTCTACGATCGAGGGCGTCGTTGAGGATGTCACCGAGGTCATCTTGAACCTCAAAGGCCTGGTTGTGTCCTCAGAAGAGGACGAGCCGGTCACGATGTATCTGCGTAAGGCTGGCGCCGGCGCGGTGACCGCTGCAGACATTGCTCCGCCCGCCGGGGTCGAGGTGCACAACCCTGATTTGCACATCGCCACGCTCAATGACAATGGCAGGCTTGAGATGGAACTCGTGGTGGAGCGTGGTCGCGGCTACGTCTCCGCAGTGCAGAACAAAGCTGCCGACGCAGAGATCGGCCGTATCCCGGTCGACTCCATATATTCACCGGTACTCAAGGTCACCTATAAGGTCGAGGCCACCCGCGTCGAGCAGCGCACCGACTTCGACAAGCTGATCTTGGACGTGGAGACGAAGCAGGCAATCCGTCCGCGCGATGCGGTCGCTTCTGCCGGCCGGACTCTGGTTGAGCTGTTCGGCCTCGCTCGCGAGCTGAATGTGGAGGCCGAGGGCATCGAGATCGGTCCGTCGCCGATTGACGAGCAGCTGGCTGCGGATCTCGCGCTGCCTGTTGAGGATCTGAACCTGACCGTCCGGTCGTACAACTGCCTCAAGCGTGAGGGCATCCACACGGTCTCGGAGTTGGTGTCGCGGAGCGAGCAGGATCTGTTAGACATCCGCAACTTCGGCTCGAAGTCGATTGATGAGGTGAAGCTCAAGCTGCATGAGATGGGCCTGTCGCTCAAGGACAGCGCACCAGGCTTCGATCCGCTGAGCGCCATCGGCCGCTACGACGATCTTGATGAGGACGACGTCGACTTCAGCGAGACCGAGCAGTACTGATCACGAACTGACCGGAGACTGACATGCCTGCACCCACAAAGGGCCGCCGCCTCGGAGGAAGTGCCGCCCACCAGCGGCTGATCTTGGCCAATCTGGCGAGTCAGCTGTTCGCACACGGCCGGATCGTGACGACCGAGGCCAAGGCGAAGCGGTTGCGTCCGTTGGCGGAGAAGTTGATCACCAAGGCCAAGCGTGGCGACATCCACGCTCGGCGTCTGGTGCTTACCACTGTTCGCGACAAGGGCGTGGTGCACACGCTGTTCACCGAGATCGCACCCAGCCTGGCTGACCGTGACGGTGGCTATACGCGGATCACCAAGGTCGGTCCGCGTAAGGGAGACAACGCTCCGATGGCGGTGATCGAACTGGTCAGGGAGTCTGTCGAGGAGAGCCGGAAGGCGAACGCCAAAGTCGTCGCCCCCGCGAAGAAGGCTCCTGCAGCGAAGAAGGCGGCGGTCAAGTCGGCTCCGGCCGCTGCTGCTGGTGCGACAACGGCTCCTGCTGCTGGGGCTGATCCTGGCGCTGCAGATGCTTCTGTTGCGGAGTCGCAGCCTGCCGAGGCGAGTCCAGCCGAGCAGCTCGTTGACGAAACGAGTGAATTGAAGGACGCCACCGCGGAGCAGGAGCAACCGAGCGATGACTCCTCCGCTGTGGAGGCGGCTACGGTCAGCGAACCGGATTCGACCAGCGAGGGCAGCGAAAAGGCCTGAGCAATTGTGCCGAGCATGAGCGGCGCTCTCCCGATCGGGGAGAGCGCCGTTCTTGTGTGATGTCGGCTGTGATCTCGATTTGTCCCTGCCGAGAGGGAGAATCGCCAGCATGCTGCTGAGCCGACTTGCAGAGACGCGAATCGCGCTTGCAGGCACCCGTTCTCGGAACGCCAAGCGTGACCTCATCGCCGCGGTGCTCGGAGAAGCCTCCCGAGATGATGTCGAGATTGTGGTCTCGTACCTGTCCGGGAGTTTGCGCCAGCGGCGTACCGGTGTGGGATGGAAGTCGCTGCAAGCCGTTCCGCCGCCGGCGGAGGAGCCTTCGCTGACTGTCGGCGAAGTGGATGCAGTCTTTTCCTACGTCGCCGGTCTCAGCGGTGCCGGATCAACGGCTGCTCGGGCCGCGGCGGTGAATTCTCTATTGGCCCGCGCAACGGCCGACGAACAAGATCTGCTGCGCGGTTTGGTATTCGGTGAGCTGCGGCAGGGTGCGATGGAAGCCGCGGTCCAGGAGGGCCTCGCTGCTGCTTTCGACGTTCCGGTCGCTGCCGTACGCCGCGCGGCGATGCTGACGTCCTCGACCACGGCTGCCGCTGCCGTACTCTTGACCGGCGGCCTCGAGGCACTTCAGGCGGTCGGCCTCCAGGTCGGCGTGGGAATCCAGCCCATGCTGGCGGCCAGCGCTCCCGGCCCGGATGCTGCGCTGGACAAGACCGGCCTTCCGGCAGTCGTGGACTACAAGCTGGACGGCGTGCGTGTGCAGGTGCATCGCGCGGGCGAAGAGGTACGGATCTTCACCCGCAGCCTGGACGACATCACTGCGCGGCTTCCCGAGGTCGTGGCGGTGGCCCGGGCCCTTCCTCATGACCAACTCGTGCTCGATGGCGAGGTGCTCTCCTTGCGTAGCGACGGCCGCCCCGAAGCCTTCCAGGTCGTGGCGTCCCGCACGATGAGCAGCGTCGATGTGGCCGCGCTTGCACAGACCGGGCCACTCCAGGTTTTCTTCTTCGACCTGTTGCATGTGGATCGCCGAGATCTGCTGGATGCGCCGTTGTCGGAGCGGCTGGAACTGATGGGTCAGCTGCTACCGGAAACGGTGACCGTTCCGCGTGAGGTTTGCACGACCCCCGGCGAGGCCGCAGACACATTCGCCGATGCGGTCAGACGCGGCTACGAGGGCGTTGTGATCAAGAACCTCAATGCGCCGTACGCGGCCGGTCGGCGGGATTCGGCCTGGGTCAAGGTCAAGCCGCGACACACCTTCGACCTCATCGTCACCGCCGCCGAGTGGGGGCATGGCCGAAGGCGGGGCTGGCTCTCCAACCTCCACCTCGCTGCACGTGATCCGGCGTCGGGGGAGTTGATCATGCTAGGCAAGACGTTCAAGGGCCTCACCGACGAGCTGCTGACCTGGCAGACCGCCCGATTCTTGGAGCTGGAAGTCAGGCGTACAGCAGGCACGGTCTACGTCGAACCCGCAACGGTGGTGGAGATCGCTTGCGACGGGCTGCAGGTCTCGACCCGCTATCCCGGAGGCGTCGCACTGCGGTTTGCCCGAGTCGTGCGTTACCGACCCGACAAGTCGGCTGCAGAGGCCGACACCATCGACACGGTCAAGGCGCTCAGCCCGATCATCGACGGCTCCTGAGATCACACATACATGGACAAACCCGCGAGCTTGTCAACGCGCACCTTGCGACAGGCCCTTCTTAACGGGCCTGGTTGAAGGAGCATGTTGGCCGGACGGACAAATCCGGCGCTCGCGGGTTCGGGTGTTGGCTGTGGATTAGCCCGGCCGCAGGCGACCAGCCGTACACAGTCGGGAGCGGCTAGCTGGCCGTCACCTCACATGTCCAAAAATCATTCATTCTTTGGACCACCTCCTTTCCGTGTCCCACTAAGGTATGCGCGCAAAGAGGTCGGGTCAACGGACTTTGCACATAGTGGTCGCGGGCAACAACAAACTCATGCTATGAAGCATCGATGACCCTGGTCCGGCTCACCGAGGTGCTCTCGTCGGCGGCGGCTTCCGGCACAGGCTTGGGAGCATTCAATGTCTTCAGCATCGAGCACGCCGAGGCTTTGGCTGCCGCCGCTGAGGTTGCTGGAATCCCTGTGGTACTGCAAATCTCACAGAATGCGGTGCGCTACCACGGCGCGCTCGCCCCGATTGCACTGGCGACGCTGGCCCTGGCGCGTAGCGGAGCCGTCCCCATGGTCGTTCACCTTGACCATGCCACAGATACCAGCCTCGTCGACGAGGCAATCGAGCTCGGTTTTGGCTCCGTGATGTTCGACGCATCGACGATGCCGTACGCGGAGAACGTCGCTGCCACGGCCGCGGTCGTGCAGCGTTGCCACGATCATGGGCTGGACGTCGAGGCTGAGCTTGGCGAGATCGGTGGTAAGGACGGTGTGCACAGTCCAGGTGCCCGAACCCAGCCTGCGGAGGCGCGAGCCTTCGTCGAGGCGACGGGCGTAGATGCGCTAGCAGTCGCCGTAGGGACGTCGCACGCCATGACCGAACGGCATGCCGCGCTCGATCTCGAGCTGATCAGCGAGCTTCGGGCTATCGTGCCGGTGCCTTTGGTGTTGCACGGCTCCTCGGGCGTCCCAGACGAGGAGCTGGTCCGAGCGGTCGACGCTGGCATGACCAAGATCAACATCGCCACCCACCTCAACCAGGTGTTCACCAACTCAGTCCGTGCGACGCTGGCTGCCAACCCGGCGATGGTCGATAGCCGACGCTACCTCGGACCGGCCCGCGACGCGGTGACCCTAGAGGCGGCGCGGCTGCTGCGGATCCTCAAAGGCCTCTGACAACGGCGTATCGGTCCAATGCCTCCTTGCGCTCAACGGCGTGCACCACGATCGGCTCCGGATAGCCCTCTGGAACACCTTCCGGCGCGGTCCACGGCTTGTGCAAGTGCTCAATCGGCACCTCGGCAAGCTCTGGTACGTAGCGCCTGATGTAGTCGCCGTCAGCATCGAACTTCTCCGACTGAGTTGTGGGGTTGAAGATCCGAAAATACGGCGCCGCATCTGTGCCGCAGCCGGCCACCCATTGCCAATTGAGCTGGTTCTGAGCGATGTCCCCGTCACGCAGATGCTCCATGAACCAGTGAGCGCCATGCCACCACCCGATATGCAGATCCTTGGTGAGGAACGACGCTACAACCATCCGCACCCGATTGTGCATCCATCCCTGCACTAGGAGCTGCCGCATGCCCGCGTCAACGAGCGGGTAACCGGTCCTGCCCTCCTGCCAGGCCTTGAGCCGCTTCGCGGCGGTCTCCATCTGATCCGGATCATCGGTCGGCATTTTGCTGAACTCATGCCGGATCGGCTCGCGTACCGCTTCGGGGTGGTGAAACAACACGTCGGCGAAGAAATCGCGCCACGCAATCTGTCGGGCGACTGCAGCCGCGCTATTCGACCGTATCCGAGCGAGGTCGTGCAGCACCGTTCGAGGATGGAGGTGGCCCCACCGCAGCGCGATCGATAGGTGCGATGTGGCGTCGGCTCCGGGGAAATCGTGGAGTTTGTCGTAGTTGGCAAGCCCTGTGGACTCCCCGCTCAGCCAGGCCTGCCAAGCCCTCCTGGAGGGCGTTTCTCCTGCGAGCGGAAGCAGGTCCTCGTCCGGATCGTCCAGCCGGACCTGATCATCGGCCAGCAGCCACTGCACGTCGCTTGCGCGTACCGCTGGAGCCGGCTCGTTGACTCCGTGGGCCATCCAGGCGCGATGGAACGGGCTGAACAATTGAAAGGGCCGCCCGGAGTCACTCTTAAGCGTTCCCGGCGCCACCGCGTACGGCGACCCGGTCCTGGACAGCTCGATGTCGTACACGCCGAGCGCCTGCGCTACACGGTTGTCTCGCGAGCGCCCGTACGGGCTGAAGTCGGCGGTGACGTGTACCCGTTGAGCGTCATGGGCCTTTGCCAGCCGCGGAACCACAGCAGCGGGGTCGCCGCCCACGATGCTAAGCCCGTGTCCTCCGGTATCACGCAAGTCACGATCGAGTATGTGCAGAGCCGCTATCAGCCACGCTCGCCGAGCCTGGCCCGCCGAGGCCATGAGCGCTGGGTCGAGCACGAAGAGCGGTAGTACCGCTTCTCCGTTGTCGATCGCCGAGCGAAGTGCGGGGTTGTCGGCCAGCCGGAAATCGCGCCGCACCCACCAGATCGCAGCCTGTCCGTCCGAACGCATCGTCTAATCTTGCCTCGGGGATCATGGGTCTTTCGCGAGCGTTGGAAATAGCGACCTGCTGTCTGGAACCGGCGAGCGAGCAGACAGGCTCTCCGTCTGCACGGGAGTGAGCAAGGGACCGCGTTTCCAGCGCCATGCGCGAGCGAAGACAATAGGAGAGACGTGAGCGACCTGATCGATACGACTGAGATGTACCTCCGCACAATCTATGAGCTGGAGGAGGAGGGGATCATTCCCCTTCGAGCGCGGATCGCCGAGCGCCTGCATCAAAGTGGCCCGACCGTGTCGCAGACCGTTGCTCGTATGGAGCGTGACAACTTGGTGCACGTCCTGGGTGACCGCCATCTGGAGCTGACTGCCGAGGGTCGCATGCGTGCTACGCGAGTGATGAGGAAGCATCGGCTAGCCGAGCGATTGCTGATCGATGTGATCGGGCTGGACTGGGAGAAGGTGCACGACGAGGCTTGCCGCTGGGAGCACGTCATCTCTGAAGATGTGGAACGCCGGCTCGTGGACCTGCTGAACGCGCCAACCATGTCGCCGTACGGAAATCCCATTCCGGGGCTGGAAGAGCTAGGAGTGAGCGGTGCTACCGAGCCGTTCCGAGACGGGAATGAGCAGTTGCAGGACGTTGTCAGCAGCTCTCCGTCGCCTATCAGGGTCGTGATCGAGCGGATGAGCGAGGAGATCCAGAAGGATGTCGAGATGATGGGCACCCTGCGACAGGCTGGCATCCAACCAGGCGCCGAGGTCCGAGCCGAGGTTGGCGGACTGGGTGTCCGGCTTACGGCCGACGGCTCGCCGAGCTGCGAGATCGACCGCGAAGCATCCACCCACCTCTTCGTGTCGCGCGTCTGAATGCGCCGCGAGGGGGCTTTCGCGGTGAGCAGTGATGAGGTGAACTGGCGGGCCTACCTTGCCGAGTTTCACCGAGAGAGGGCGGGGATCGCCGAGGCTGTGCTCTCCCGCGCTCTCTCCGGGGACCATTCGCCGTACCGTTGGTTGGCGCGAGCGGTGTCGGAGAGTGCGCGTACTGTGCTCGATCTTGCGTGCGGATCGGGCCCGATGTCTCGTGAGCTGGCCCAGCCCGGGCGCACGGTCATTGGTTTGGATCTGTCTGAGCATGAGCTGGCGTTGGCTGTAGATCGCGGACCGGGGCCATGGATCCGGGCCGATGCCCTGCAGCTTCCCGTGAGAGACGGGTGCATCGATGTCGTCACCAGCTCGATGGGATTGGTGGTGGTTCAGCCGCTGACCCGAGTTGTCGAGGAGGTGGCGCGTGTGCTGCGTCCAGGCGGAGTGCTGGCTGCAATCGCCCCGGCAATCCGCCCGCTGGGCCCGCGTGACCTCAGGGTGCTTACTCGGATAAACGGGCGACTGAGGACCAAGCCGCAGTTTCCGGGGCCGGTGGAACTTGCCGGGTTCGCCAAAACCTTGGCGCAGCACGGAATGAGGCCGGTCGAGGATGCCCGTGAGCGGTACCGATTCAGCATTCGCTCGCGGGCCGATGCCGAGCTGATGATGTCAGCGCTGTACCTGCCCAACACGCGCTGGTCGCGGGTGGAGCGTGCGATCGAGTATCTCGAGGACCGCCTCAAGAAGCACGACGTCGTCGATGTGGCGATTCCGATGCGCCGGCTCGTTGCGATCAAGTAGCGCACCTCTGTGGAATAGGTGTGGATCGCGGGCAGTTGAGAGAATGGCTGCCGCGAACGCCCCCATGAGCAGCCCATCTGTAACGAGGAGCACCTGCATGGCAACGCTTGAGATCACTGCCGATAACTTCGAGGAAACCATCACCGACAATGACGTTGTCTTGGTGGACTTCTGGGCCGACTGGTGCGGACCGTGTAAACGGTTTGGGCCTGTCTATGAGAAGGCCTCCGAGGAGTACGACGGGATCGTCTTCGCGAAGCTGGATACCGACGCGAACCCCGAGCTGACCGGCATGCTGGGCATCGAGGGCATTCCGACGCTGATGGCGTTTCGTGAGGGCGTGCTGGTCTTCAACCAGGCCGGCGCCTTGCCCGGACACGCTCTCAAGCAGGTCGTGGACGCCGTCATGGACCTCGACATGGTCGAGGTCCATGCTCAGGTCGCCAAGCTCCAGGCCGAACACAGTCACGACTAGATGATCGTGAGCGATTGACCCGTGTCTGACAGGGACAATCGCGCACAATCTCTTCAGCGGCTCGCGCAACGCGCGCGCTTTGGATCCGCCTACTTCGTCGTTGCTCGCAGAGGGAACGGCACCTCTGCTCGTGCCTCCTCAGCACGGCGGGCGCGCGATTTCGGACGCTCGCAGCTGTGTGTTCTAGCGGCTCGCGCATCGCGCGCGCCTATGTCGTTGTTGCCCCTCTGGCCGTGTAGCCGTCGATCGTCTTGACCAACGTCGACGCAGCCTGCGCGACGTCTACGTCAACAGCGACCGCGATCCTGGGCCAGGGGTCGGGATCGCGCCCAGCGACCCTGTGTGCGGCTCGCTGATCGACAATTGTCTGCCCGCGGCCGATGCCATCGAGGTTGACCCGCACGGGGAGCTCGCGGGTAACGAAGAGCTCCGGGTTGGTCAACAGCACCATGGCGCCAGCGTCGCCGAGCAAGCCCACGTGATCGTGAGCCGAGTAGTCCGAGCTGACGCGACGTCGGTAGAGGAGCTCGCCTGCCAGCCGGACTGCTGGATGCTCATGGGCGCGAAAGCGGTCGGCGACAGCTTGGCTCACCGCCAGACGGCCGAATAGGTCGAATCCGTACATGGTGGTTGGGATCGATGACTCGATCACGCATCTGGCTGCCTCGGGGTCTTGCCAGACGTTGAACTCGGCGACAGCGGTGACGTTGCCACCGCTGGCGGAGCCGCCCATGAAGATGATCTGCTCGAGTCGGGCGGCGACTTCTGGATACATGATGAGCAGCATCGCCACGTTTGTCTTAGGCCCCAGTGTCACCAGGCTCACTGGCTGAGGTGAGGCCATGATCAGCTGATGCATCAGCTCGATGGCATGCGAGGAAGATGGATGTCTCGAGGGGTCGGGCAGCTGGATGCCGGCGAGCCCATCAGGGCCATGAGATCCGCCTTCCCGCCGGGCTCGCTCGATGAGCGGCTGAACGGCGCCCGCCGCGACCGGGATGTCGCCCGCGCCCGCGGCATCGAGCACCTTGCAGGTATTGATCACCACTTGATCGACAGCGACGTTTCCGGCGACACAGCTAATGCCGAGTACCCCGAGGTCGGGATGGCCGAGGGCGTACAGGATGGCAAGGGCGTCGTCGGTGCCGGTGTCGACATCCATCACAATCGACCGCGGCATACCGGTCATGCTGACAGACCGCGAATGCGGATACCCTCGGTGGCGCGGTACTGCGTGCAGCCCATAGCTCAGGGCGCCGCTCGACCGATGAGTTTTCGGGTCGAAGATCGTCATTTCCTAGAGTGATGTCTTAGACGAAGAAGGAGTCGCCGTGCCGTCAATACCGCAGCAGTCCCAGAACATCTCAATCCCCGCTCTCCGCTCCGACCTAAATGGCGAGGTGATCGGCCCAGACGATGCCGCATACGACGAGGCGCGCCAGGTCATCTTCAAGGGCGTCGATCGCCGGCCGGCCGCGGTGGCGCGGGTCGCCGGCGCGCATGATGTTGCTCGCGTCATCACCCTCGCTCGCGAGAGCGGCCTCGAGCTGGCCGTCCGCAGCGGCGGCCACAGCCGCGCGGGCTATGGAACCAGCGAAGGCGGGATCGTGATCGATCTGTCTGGCATGCGCGCCCTCGACATCGCCCCCGACCTGAAGACCGCTTGGGTTGAGACCGGGATGACGGCGGGCGAGTACACCAAAGCCGTCGGTGAGCCGGGGCGTGCCACGGGCCTGGGCGACACCGGCTCGGTCGGGATCGGTGGGATCACGCTCGCGGGCGGAATCGGCTTCCTGGTCCGGAAGTACGGGCTGACGATCGACGACCTGCTCGCGGCTGAGGTTGTCACTGCCGA
>DASUYM010000085.1:0-30686 GCA_036377435.1 Propionibacteriaceae bacterium | reverse complement strand
GTGTCGAAGACCTGCAGCCAGAGATTGATCAAGCGCGTCAGCCCGGCGGCCTGTTCAACTGTCATCCGTTGCATCGTGGAAAGGTGGGCGATCATGCAGGCAAGATCATCAGCGCGCCGGCCCGGCCCCATGGTGTCGATGTCGAGCAAGCCGGTGATCAATCCGTTCGCCACGAACACCTGGCCTTCGTGGAAGTCGCCGTGGGTCGGCTCCAGGCCCGGCTGCGCTCCGGCCAGACCGCCGGAAACCTGCGCGACCAGCCACCGTAGCTGCGGATCCAAACCCGGCAGCGCGGCCGCAATCATTTCCGCGTACGTGCCGACCGCACCGGTCCATGGTGGCCGGCGCGGCAGCCCAACCACGGCCGATGGTAAGGAGTCGAGCAACATGATCATGTTTTCGGCAGTGCAGGGCATCGCCTCGTCGAAGATCGCCTGCGTCAGCGGCCTGCCGGGAAGCTCGTGGAGCATCAGAATGAAGTCTGCCGTGGCCGCTGCCACCACGGCGGCAGGAAACCGAGCACGCCGCAACAGCTCGTGGCGCTCCAGAGTAGGTCCGTACGCTGACTCTCGTAAGACCTTGACGAAGAAGGTTCTCGGTCCGCCGCGGGTTTTGATCACGGCCTTGAGTACCGCACGCCGGCGCGGTCGATAGCTGATCATCTCCAACGCGATGCTTTCGCCCGTCACGGGATGATCAAGAACTCGATGTTCGTTGAGTAATGCGGCCAGCGCGCTGGGCACGGCTGCACGTGGCAAGCCCGGCAGATCGGGGTCGTTCGGGTACAACCACACTGCGACCTCGCGTTCCCCATCACCGAGGATCATCGCTCGCTCGTCGTTGCCGCTGCGGCCTCCTACTCGGGCGCTGGCACCGAGCAGCTCGGTGCGGCGTCCGGTCGGCCAGTCAACGGCTGCGGAGTATGTCGCGGTCGTCGAATGCCTTGGGTTGGCATCAACGTGATCGAGCCGCCACGAGATGAGGCTGCCACCAGCATGCTCGACCGCGGCCGAAAGCAAGTCCTTCACCTCGGCCGAAGTCAGCAAGCTCGACCCGTCGGGGTTCCCCGAAGCGGTCACAGACCAGATCTTTACACACTGCTGTGACCGCACCTGAGGACTGGGATGGAAGCATGGCAATGTGACAGTCGCTATCACCATCCTGGCCCTGGTCGCCACGGTGCTCGCCGTCACGGCGTTGGCCAATCGGATCAGGTTCTCCGCGCCGTTACTGCTGATGCTCGTCGGCATCGGGCTGTCCTATCTGCCGCGCGTTCCCATCCCCGAGCTGACCTCCGAAGTCGTGTTGATCGGCTTCCTGCCGCCACTGCTGTACGCCGCAGCCATCCGGACTTCAGTGATCGACTTCCGCGCGAATCGTCGATCCATCGCGCAGCTCTCAGTGCTGCTCGTCATCATCACCGCCTTGGGCGTTGGCCTGATCACCTGGCTGATCTTGCCGGTGAGTTTCGCGGTGGCATTTGCCTTGGGCGCCGTCGTGGCGCCGCCCGATGCCATCGCCGCCACCACGATCGCCCGCCGAGTCGGGCTCCCCCGCCGCCTGGTCACCATCTTGGAGGGCGAGTCCCTGGTGAACGATGCGACCGCAATCACCTGCCTGCGAGTGGCGATTCTTGCGATTGGCGGCACCATTACGCCCACCCAGGCGACCGTCGGATTCCTGATCGCCGCCCTGGGCGGAATTGCAGTCGGCCTGCTTGTGGCGCTCATCGTGATTCCCATCCGAGCGCGGATCACTCAGCCGGTTTTCGACACGGCGATCTCACTCCTGGTTCCATTCGCGGCTTACCTGCCGGCCGAGGCGCTGAACATCGGAGGTTTTCACGGCTCTGGCGTCATCTCCGTCGTGACCGCTGGGTTGATCCTCGGCCACAAATCGCCTGTTATCCAGTCAGGCCAATCCCGGTTGAGCGAACGGGTGAACTGGGCAACCATCCAATTCCTGCTCGAGAACGTGGTCTTCTTGATGATCGGCCTGCAGGCCCGCCGGATTATCGAGGCCAACTCTGAATCGGCTCTCTCCGGACTGCAGATCGCCGGCTTCTGCGCAGCAGTTCTGGGCGGTGTCATCATCATCCGGCTGCTGTGGGTTCTCGCCACCCGTCCTTTCCTGTTCCGTCGTGACAAGGACACCGGTGACGCCCAAGTCCCGTGGTCGTACGCATTGGTGATTGGCTGGGCAGGACTACGCGGAGTGGTGACCCTTGCGGCTGCCTTTCTGATCCCGGAAGGTGTGCCTTTCCGCCACACGTTGATCTTCGCGGCAATGGTTGTCACAGCGGGGACCTTGCTCTTGCAAGGGCTGACGCTCCCGCTCCTGGTAAGGGCGCTGGGACTGCGAGGCCCAGACGCGCGCTCGGACGCCCTGCAGGCGGCGACCGTGTTGCAGACATCCAGTAATGCCGCCATTGCGCATCTTGGTGAAATTGTGGGCCCGAACGATGCGCCTGAGACGGTGCAGCTGCTTCGCGACCGTATCGCGTCCCGACCGGATGCCATGTGGGAAAAGCTCGGCAGGCCCGGCGATGATGAGACACCGGCCGAGCACTATCGGCGACTCCGGCTAAAGACCCTCGACGTCGAGCGTAACGAGGTATTGAAGATCCGATCCAGCGGCACCGTCGACCACGACATCATCGAGGAAGTACTTGGGTCGTTCGACATCGAAGAGTCCATGCTCACGATTGCCACCGAGCGGTCGGATCGGCTCGCCGAGGAAGAGCCAGTTACCACGCCGGCCGTGCCCGCTGGTCCCTGTGGTCACCTCGAGCGCGCTCCCGCCAACGTCAAGCCGAACGGCCCGGGCATCTGCGAGGACTGTGTCCGCGAGGGCACCCGTACGGTGCACCTGCGCATCTGCCTTACCTGCGGGAACGTCGGATGCTGTGACTCATCGGTTGGGCACCATGCCTCGCGCCATCACACACTGACCCAACATCCGGTCATGCGCAGCTTCGAGCCGGGCGAGTCGTGGCGCTGGTGCTTCATCGACGAGCGGATTGGCTGACACGCCCGACGAGCAGAGCGGCCGGAAGCCTATGTTCCCCACAAGATCGGCGGGAACGCGCTCCCACTCAGGCCAAGCCGACCTTCGCATAGACATCAGCCAGCGTGGCACTAGCCACGTCACGCGCCCGGTCGGCCCCCTTGGCCAGGATCGATTCGAGCTCGCCGCGCTCCCCCATGAGCTCGAAAGTGCGATTTCGATATGGCGTCGCGAACTCGGTGACGGCATCTGCTACCGCGCTCTTCAGGTCTCCGTAGCCCCGTCCGTGGAACTCCTCGACGAGCGAGTCGACATCAGTACCGGTGAGCGCCGACAAGATGGTCAACAAGTTGGAGACGCCGGGCTTGTTGACCTCGTCAAAGATGATCTCCCGGCCCGAGTCGGTAACGGCGGATTTGACCTTGCGAATGTTGATCGCCGGATCGTCCAGCAGTTCAATGATGCCGGTCGGTGAGGACAGCGATTTGCTCATCTTCGTGCCCGGCTCCGCAAGATCGGCAATTCTGCCGACTGAGGGCAAGATGTACGGCTCTGGGACGACGAATGTCGGCCCGTAGCGTGAGTTGAAGCGTGCCGCCAGATCGCGGGTGAGCTCAAGATGCTGCCGCTGATCTTCCCCCACAGGTACCTGATCAGTTTGGTACAGCAAGATGTCGGCAGCCATCAGCACCGGATAGGTGAACAGGCCCACGTTTGTGGCCTCAGCTCCCATCTTGGTGGCCTTGTCCTTGAACTGGGTCATCCGCTGTGCCTGCCCGTAGCCGGTGATACATCCCAGGACCCAGCTGAGCTGCGTATGTTCGGGCACCTGGGACTGAAGGAACACTGTGGCTTTTGCCGGGTCGATCCCAGCGGCAAGCAGCTGCGCGGCAGAACGCAGGGTGCGCTCTCGCAACACCGCGGGCTCGGTCGCGACGGTCAGCGCATGCAGATCGGCGATCCCGTAGAACGCTTCATGATCTTCTTGCAGAGGCACCCACTGGCGCAATGCACCTAGGAAATTGCCGAGGTGGAGAGAGTCCGCGGTGGGCTGAGCAAGGGAGAGCACGCGCGGCCTGCTGGCACCGCTGTGTGAGGGCATCAGATACAGAGCTTCCTTTCCAGATCGCGGGCCGCTGTAGGGGTGCCGGTCATTGTTCCATGGCTGCGCCGATCGCTCGAAGTCGTTTTCAACGGCCAGCACACTCCCGCCAAGCAAACGCAACTAGGGCGAGGCCGGGTTGAAGTCCATTCCGTCCAGCCGATGGACGACGAAAGTGGCTGCCCGGCGGCCATCCAGCTCGCTGACTCGAAGCTCCACCTGAGCAGGCTCCTCGTCAGTGGGATCGATCGAGGCGAGCTCAAGCGAAATGGCATCGCCGACGCTGGGTAGCTGCCCGAGCCTGGCCATGAAGAAGCCAGCCAAGGTGTCGTAGGGGCCCTCTGGCAATACCAGACCGGTCTTGTCGGCGAAATCCTCCAGCGTGGTGAGACCTTCGATCACCAGGTCCCCGCGTACGCCGACCCGCTCCTCAGCGACCACGTCGTACTCATCGGTGATGTCTCCGACGAGTTCCTCGACCAAGTCCTCCATCGTCACGATGCCGGCCGTGCCGCCGTACTCATCCACCACGATCGCCAGATGCGACGAGCTGCGTCGCATGTCGCTGAGTGCTCGGAGCACTCGCACGGTGTCAGGCATGGAAAGCACAGGGCGTGCCACCTCGGCCACGGGCGTCGTACGCGAACTGAGATCCGGATCGAGCAGATCGCGAACATGAACGAAGCCGATGACGTCATCCGCGGAATCCCCCATCACCGGATAGCGCGAGTGCGGCGCCTTGATCAGCTCACGCACGGCACGATGCACAGGCATGTCACCTGGAAGGAAGTCGACCTCGGTCCGCGGCACCATCACCTCGCGGAGGCTGCGCTCACCCGCCGCGAAGACGTCCTCCACAATCCGGCGCTCCTCGTCTCCAAGAGTGGTCGAGCCGCTCACCATTGTGCGGATCTCCTCATTGGTCACCTCCTCACGGGAGATCTTCGGGTCGCCACCCAGAACACGGACGAGGACATTGGTCGAGACGCCGAGCAGCCAGATCACCGGTCGGGCGACTCGCGCTGTGAAATCCACCAGCGGTGCAAGAGCGAGAGCCACCCCTTCGGCGCGCTGCAATGCCAACCGCTTGGCGGTGAGCTCCCCCACCACGATCGAGACGTAGGAGATCACGATGGTGATCAACACCAAGGAGATCGTGTCGGCGACACCGCTGCTGAGGCCGAGGCGCTCCAACTGGGGCACCAGATCATCTGACAGCTTGTCAGCGCCGAAAGCGGCGGCGAGGAAGCCTGAGAGCGTGACCCCGACCTGGACGGAGGAGAGGAAGAGGTTCGGATTCGACGTCAGCTTCGCGATCAACTGGCCGCGCTTTCCTCGATAGGCCAGCTGACTGATCTGGCTCTCGCGGAGTGACACCAAAGCGATTTCGGCTGCAACGAAGATCGCCCCGATGAGCACCAGCAGCAGAATCAGCAGGATGTTGAGAACGACGCCACTCATCGCTGGATGAGGTAGAAGGGTCTGTCGCACTCGGCGTCGCCACTCACCTCAGAAAGACTAGTGAACGAGCGTCAGGGGGGTTGGGCCGGTGCGGAGAACCCCGGTTGTTACTCGGTGCATCGCTGGATTGGATGGGCTCATGGCGGACTCGAATCCTTCCACGCTGCCCACGGCGCGCGCCTTCCCCGACGCGGTCCCGATTCTGATCGATGCCGAGGCCGACGTCACGCTCCGCGCGGCTGGCAGGGGCGATCTCCCCGCAATAGTCGAACAGTGCCGCGATCCTGCGATGATCCGCTGGACGACAGTGCCCTTGCCACCGGATGGTTACCAGTTGCGAGACGCCGAGGAGTTTCTTGCGCTGACTGCCGCCGGTTGGACCAGTGGTCAACGACTCGGCTGGACCATTGAGGCGCCGCGCTACGGCGAGCGTGCCTTCTGCGGCAGCATCAATCTCGACCTTGAAGGTGACGGGGTCGCCGAGGTCGGTTTTGGCCTGCATCCTCAGGCGCGAGGCCGCTCCCTCATGACCGCGGCATTGCAGTTGGTCTGTGACTACGGATTCGAGGTCGCCGGGCTCCGGCTTCTTCGGTGGCGCGCGATGGTTGGCAACTGGGCATCGCGGCGTGTCGCGGCGAAGGTCGGCTTTGTCTTCGATGGCGCGGTTCGGGGTTTGCTGGTGCAACGAGGCGAGCTGTACGACGGTTGGATCGCCACATTGGTCCGAGACGATCCTCGCGTACCGCGGCCGTGGCTGCACCCGATCGAGATGCAAGGCACTGGCGTCCGAATGCGAGCCTTCCGTAGCTCCGATGCTGACCGCATCGTCGAAGCCTGCTCCGACCCGGGTACGGCATATTGGCTCGTCTCGATGCCACGACCGTACGAGCGGCACAATGCACTGGCATACGTCCAGTCCGTCGGCGAGCTAGCTGCGCGCGGGGCCGGGGTTGCCTGGTGCATTGCTGATCCACGAGACGACCGGTGCCTGGGGTCGATCAGCCTGGATGGCCTCAATGGCTACGCGAAGCGAGGCGAGATCGGCTACTGGGCGCATCCCGACGCGCGGGGTCGGGGCGTGGTAACCGAAGCTGTCCGGCTGGTCACCCGGCACGCCCGTGGCTCCGGGCTGGCGAGGTCGATCATGATTCGTTGCGCGCGTGGCAACAAGGCGTCGCGCCGCGTGGCCGAACGGGCCGGCTACACCAAAATCGGCATCCAGCCCACATCGGAACCACTGGGCGACGGCACGCTGGCCGACTTGGTGCTCTACTCCTGCCCGTAGCCTTTCGGGCGCTCTTTGCGGACGGTGCAACGTCCGCGGAGCGGTGGGCGGCATCTTGTGGGAAAATCTGCGGGTGACATTGAAGGTGAGCGTCATCGGCACGAACTATCTGGGTGCAACCCATGCCGCTGGTATGGCGGAATTCGGCCACCAGGTGATCGGCGTCGACATCGACGTTGATCGTGTCAAGACGCTGAATGCTGGGCAGTCGCACATCTTCGAAGTCGGCCTCGAGCCGCTGTTGGAGATGCACACTGCGTCCGGACGGCTACGGTTTACCACCGATTACACCGAAATTGCGGACTGGGCCGACGTACATTTCCTTGCTCTAGGTACGCCGTCCACTGCCGGGGGCGCTGCCGACTTGAGTCAGTTGCACGCTGCGGTCGACACGCTGGCACCGCTGCTGACCAATCCCACGCTGGTGGTCGGCAAGTCCACTGTGCCCGCCGGCACGGCCATGGCGCTCGAGGAGCGGCTGCGTGGCTCGGCGCCGGCGGGGGACGCGGTCGAGGTTGCATGGAATCCGGAGTTTTTGCGCGAGGCGTACGCCGTGGAGGACACGCTGCGGCCCGACCGGCTGGTCTTCGGCACGCACTCCCGGCACGCTTTGGACGTGCTGGAGGAGATCTATGCGATGCCGATCAGTGACCGTGTCCCGGTCGTGCGATGTGACATCGCAACCAGCGAATTGATCAAGGTCGCCGCAAACGCGTTCCTGGCGACCAAGATCAGCTTCATCAACGCGATGGCGCAAATGTGCCAGGCGGCAGGCGGGGACGTGATCTTGCTTGCCGACGCCCTTGGGTACGACGAGCGGATCGGGCGGGAGTTCCTCAATGCAGGATTGGGGTTCGGTGGGGGGTGCCTGCCTAAGGACATCGCTGCCCTGGCCGTACGCGCCGAGGAACTTGGCGTCCATGTGCTGAGCGACTTCATTCGCTCGGTCGAGGCGATCAATGCCGGACAGCGGACGGAACTCGCAGAATTGGCGATCGATCAGGCGGGTGGAAGCGTAGCCGGCAAGCGGATCGCTGTGCTGGGGGCGGCGTTCAAGCCCGGCACCGACGACACGAGGAACTCCCCGGCGCTGACCGTCGCCGATCAGTTGCACGCGTCCGGGGCGGACGTACGCATCTATGACCCGCAGGCGAGGTTGCCACCGCGCGAAGGCTTCACTCAGGTGGCCAGCGTCGAGCAGGCGCTCCTGGGCGCTGACGTGGTGCTGCACCTGACCGAGTGGCCCGAGTTCCGCCAGCTCGACCCAGCGCGCCTCGGCAATCTGGTCCGGTCCAAGGTGATCATCGATGGCCGCCTCAAGCTCCATGCCCCTACCTGGCGAAACGCCGGCTGGAAACTCGTCCAGATCGGCCGCGCCACCACCCTCTAACCCGCCGAGTTGTCAGAATCCAGTTGACCCATAGCTCAACCGGGTTCTGACAACTCGGGGTACGCCGATGGCGAGGTCGCTGATCAGCTGCTTCGGCTCCACGCGAACCTCGATGGATGTTGCACGCAGTACGTTGGCGCCGCCAGTTGCCCGGCCTCCGGTGCGAACGGCTTGAGGCCGTGCAGCTCGAGTGCTGTATGGCTGGCCAGGGCTGCTGGGTAGCCAGCATCGAGGACCGCGGCCCACATGAGCTGCTGCCGCGTCGGCTCGAAATTGTGCAAGATCACAACGTGGAAGCCCCAGGGCTGCCATCGCCGTGCGGCGATCTGCGCTCGAATCGCATGTTGATTGAAGCCGAGATCACTCAGCTGGATTCGGGTAGGCACACCTTGTTGCCGTTTTGCGAGTTGGCACAAATCGGATGAGGCATCAGAGATCGCATGCATGCACGAACTCTGCGGATGCGCTCCCCCATCGTGCCGCCACTAGATCTGTGGATAGCCGCTCTGGCCTGGGGATATCTCGCCGAGCTGTCAAAACCCAGTTGAGCTATAGGTCAACCACGTTCTGAGAAGTCGGCGTTAGGAGGAGAGGCGGGCGGCGAGGTTCTTGTCGAGCGTGTTGAGGAATTCTTCGGTGGTGAGCCAGGACTGGTCGGGGCCGACGAGCATAGCGAGATCCTTGGTCATGGCCCCGGATTCCACCGATTTGACGACCACATCCTCCAAAGTTTCAGCGAACTTGATCACCTCGGGGGTGTTGTCGAGCTTGCCACGGTGCTCGAGGCCGCCGGTCCAGGCGTAAATGGAGGCAATCGGGTTGGTGGAGGTTGGCTTGCCCTGCTGGTACTGCCGGTAATGCCGGGTCACGGTGCCGTGGGCTGCCTCGGCCTCGACGGTCTTACCGTCCGGCGTCATCAGAACGCTCGTCATCAGGCCGAGCGACCCAAAGCCCTGAGCGACCGTGTCGGACTGCACGTCGCCGTCGTAGTTCTTGCAGGCCCAGACATATCCCCCGCCCCACTTCAGCGCTGCCGCGACCATGTCATCAATCAGCCGGTGTTCATACGTCAGCCCGGCAGCCTTGAAATCAGCCGCGTACTCGCTCTCGAAGACCTCGGCAAAGATGTCCTTGAACGCGCCGTCGTATGCCTTCAAGATCGTGTTCTTGGTCGACAGATACACCGGGTAGCCGCGCTCCAGTCCGTACGCGAAGGACGCCCGAGCGAAATCGGTGATCGAGGCGTTGTAGTTGTACATGCCCATCGCCACGCCGCCGTCAGCTGGGAAGTTCGCCACGACGTGCTGGATCGGCTCACCGCCATTTTCCGGAGTGAAGGTAATCGTGAGCTGACCCGCACCCGGCACCTTGAAGTTGGTCGCCTTGTACTGGTCGCCATGCGCATGACGGCCGATCACGATCGGCTTAGTCCAATTGGGCACCAATCGCGGGATGTTGGAGATGATGATGGGCTCCCGGAAGACTACGCCGCCCAGGATGTTGCGAATCGTTCCATTGGGCGAAGCCCACATCTTCTTGAGGTTGAACTCCTGCATCCGCGCCTCATCCGGGGTGATCGTGGCGCACTTGACGCCGACGCCATGCCTCTTGATGGCGTTCGCAGCGTCGATGGTGACCTGGTCCTCAGTTGCATCGCGATTGGTAATGCTGAGGTCGTAATAGTCAAGGTTCACATCGAGATAGGGGTGGATCAGCCGGTCCTTGATGAACTGCCAAATGATCCGTGTCATCTCGTCGCCATCGATCTCGACGACGGTGCCTTCGACCTTGATCTTCGCCATGGCGCCAACCTATCGAACGTCCACCGGGTCCCTCGACAGGCTCATGCCGCATCGGGGGGCCGGTACACGAGGTCGACCCGGCCCTGAGGTCGCTGCGCTTCCTCGTACTCGTCCTCGCTCGGCATCCAGTCAGTCAGCCAACGGTCCATACGCTCCGGACCGTCCCGCTGTATGGCTCGCGCCAGCCGGATCTCGTACGGCACCTCGACCCAGATCGTGAAGTCCCACGGAACGCCCAGCCGTACGTCAGTGGCCGATACCCCCTCAACGACAACCGGCACACCGACCGGGACCGTGTGCCACTCCGCGCCCACATTGCGGTCGAAGTCCCAGCGCTGATACCGACCCGGTCGCCCGGCTAGCAGCGGATGCAGCACCTGCCGGACGAACCGGTCCCGCTCCCAGCCTCGGACATCGGGTCGGGCGAAATCGTCGACGTGAACGACCACCGACCCGGGCAGCGCTGCGGCAATCCGGGCCGCCAGTGACGTCTTGCCGGTCGCACCCTTGCCATCGACCCCGACCCACCGCGTGCCGTGCCGTCCGTAGAGGGCGGCGACCACGGCGGCGACCGGGTCTACCGCGGAGCTGGAATCCATCACCAGACCTCACCGTGCCAGGAGTGTTCGAACCTTGCTAGCGTCACCCTACGAATCCCACCCTGCCTACGTCTGATTCGAGGGAGTTCTCGTGAGCGCACCCGTGAAGGTTGCCGTAACCGGCGCCGCCGGCCAAGTTGGCTACAGCCTGCTGTTCCGGATCGGCAGTGGATCCATGCTCGGTCCGAACCAGCCGGTTGAGTTGCGCCTCCTCGAGATCACCCCAGCACTCAAGGCACTCGAGGGTGTGGTGATGGAGCTCGACGACTGCGCTTTTCCGCTGCTGAGCAAGGTCGAGATCGGAGATGACCCCAAGACCATCTTCGATGGGGTCAACCTGGCCTGCCTGGTCGGCGCGCAACCCCGCACCAAGGGAATGGAGCGCGGTGATCTGCTGGAAGCCAACGGCGGGATCTTCAAGCCGCAGGGTCAGGCCCTCAACGATCGCGCGGCAAATGATGTCAAGGTGCTAATCACCGGCAACCCGGCGAACACCAATGCACTGATCGCCATGCGGAACGCACCGGACATCCCCTCGGAGAGTTTCAACGCACTGACCAGGCTTGACCACAACCGAGCCAAGGCTCAGCTGGCCAAGAAGGCAGGGGTCAGCGTCAACGACGTCGCCCACATGACAATTTGGGGCAATCACTCCGCGACTCAGTACCCCGATCTGTTCAATGCCCTTGTCCGCGGGCAGAACGCGGCCGAGCTGATCAATGACCAGGAATGGCTGGAGTCGACCTTCTTGCCCGCCGTGCAGCAGCGAGGAGCGGCCATCATCGCGGCGCGAGGCGCGAGTTCGGCCGGAAGTGCCGCCAACGCGACGGTGGACTATATGCGGGACTGGGTCCTCGGTACGCCGGAGGGCGACTGGGTGTCAATGGCGGTACCGTCCGATGGCTCCTACGGGGTGCCGGAGGGCCTGATTTCCTCGTTCCCGTGCACCGTATCCGGCGGCACGTACCAGATCGTGCAGGGCCTGAGGATCAACGACTTCTCCCGCAGCAAGATCGATGCCAGCGTGGCCGAGCTGATTGACGAGCGCGATGCGGTTCGAGCGCTGGGACTCATCGATTGATGAACGTTTGGCACAACCGAGACACTGGTTGCCATGAGTGAAAGACAGACGCCGAACCCGTTCAGTCGCGAGGGCTCACAACCCACAGAGGGGTTCAGCGCCGATCCAGACGCCGGGACCACAACGCCACGGCAGTACCCGTCGCCGAGTGGTGGGCCGAATGACCCAGGAACAGCCGACTGGCCGTCTTATCCTCAGCAGGATCCGTACGGCAGGCCCACCGCTAATCCCTACGGAATGCCGGGAGAGTCATATGGCAGCCCGAGTGCGAACTCGATGTACGCCGGGCCCGCACATGGCTTCAACCCCGACCCGACTCCGCCGTACGCCGACCCCAGCCAGAGCTACGGACAGTCGAGCGGCTACGGCAGCACTCCCTATGAGGCCAACCCGTACCAGCCTGCTTTTGGCGGGGTGACCCCGTATGGCGTGATGCGGAAGGACGCAACGCCGACGACACAGCACCCACAGGCAACACAGGCGCTGATCCTCGGCATCCTCGGCACCGTCCTGGGGGTGTTATGCGTCGTCGGAGGGCTGCTCGGGATCGGAGGCATCGTCGTTGGCCGGCGTGTCCGCAACGAGATCGATGCGGATCCCGGACGCTACACCGGTCGCTCCCAAGCCATCGCCGGAATCGTCACTGGGATTGTTGGAGTGTCGATCTTCGCTCTCGTGACGGTGCTCATCGTGCTTGCTGTGGTCCTTGCGATTACGAGTTCGGGCTTGTAGCCCGGCTCTGGCAAACTTCCCACGGTCGGCGGATCTCAGGGGCAACACCGCTTCGCTCGCCGCTGAGCGATGACCAGCTACCAGGCGTGCCCACTGTGTCGTGCGGAGCCTGTAGGGAACAATGTTGGCCATGACCAACCCGTACGAGGAAAATCCCCAGACGCAGCCGAGCCAACAAGACCCCTACGCTCAGCCGGGGCAGCAGTACCCCCCGGCCGGCGGTCAGTCCACGCCATACGACCAGCAGTCCCCGATGCCATACGGACAGCAGTCGCCCATGCCATACGGACAGCAGTCGCCGATGCCATATGGCCAGCAGCCATACGGCGCACCCCAACAAGAGCACCCACAGGGAACCTTGATCCTGATCTTCGGGATCCTCGGTATTTTTATTACGATCTTCGCCCCTATCGCCTGGTACCTGGGTAACAAGGCCAAGAAGGACATCCAGGCATCGGGCATCCATTACACCAATGAACAAAACATCAGCGTTGGCCGCATGCTGGGCAAGATCTTCACGATCATCGCTCTGGTGTCCATTGCCATCACGATCATCATCACCATCATTGTCGTTGCCGTCGGAGCGAGCCAGAGCGGCGGCTGACATATAGAGCTGCCCCGCGCATCGTGCTCTGAGTGATTGCTCGCTTCGCTTCGCTGCGATGTTCGCAAAGTTGCCGCCGTCGTCGCTCGCAGCTGAAGTTCTCTGAGCTCCTGCTAGCGGCCCTCGGGTACGACGATCGCTAGTGCGATGATCGCTGCCCCAGCGACCGCAAGAACAGTCACGTCGAAGGCCTTCGTTCGCACCTGAAGTAGTCCGGCGTCCCGGCTGGGCAAGGCGATCCGCTCCACCGCACCGACTCCGAGGGAAGCGCCGATGAGCAGGCAGCCCAGGCGCCACGTGGACTCGCCGAGAAAGCTGACCACCAGGCCGGCGAGCACTCCGATCACCACGATCAACAGCGGCCACTGCCGTAATGATCTTGCAGTCGCGCTTGCCTCAGGCCGCGGCACGAGCCACCAGAAGTTCGGCGCGTTCGACGACGTTGCTGAGCAGCATGGCTCGAGTCATCGGCCCGATACCGCCCGGCATCGGGGCTACCCACGCCGCGACCTCGCGTACGCTTGGATCAAGATCACCAACTAGCCCCGCGTCGGTACGGGTAATGCCGACATCCACGCACACCGCGCCCGGCTTGATCATCTCTGCAGTGACGAGCCTAGGCCGGCCTGCCGCCGCAACCACGATGTCGGCCCGCAAAGTGTGCGAGGACAGATCAACGGTCCCGGTATGACACAGAGTGACGGTCGCGTTCTCGCTCTTCCGCGTCAGCAGCAGTCCGAGTGGCCGGCCAACCGTCGTACCACGGCCGATCACGCAAACCTCCGCCCCGTTGAGCCCAATGCCATTGCGGCGGAGCAGTTCGACGATGCCGCGTGGCGTACACGGCAACGGGCCGGGAACACCCAGCACCAGCTTGCCGAGATTGACCGGATGCAAGCCGTCTGCATCCTTGTCGGGATCGACCAGGGCGAGTGCGTCGTTGTCATCCAGGTTGCCCGGCAGCGGCAGTTGGACGATGTAGCCGGTACACGCGGGGTCTACGTTCAGCCCTATGATCACAGACGCCAGCTGCTCCTGGGAGGTCGAGCCGGGCAGTTCGACCTGGATCGAGGCGATGCCGACCTGCGCGCAGTCCCGATGCTTGCCTCGCACGTACGAGCGGCTGCCCGGATCATCACCGACGAGGACCGTACCAAGACCAGGCACGACACCGTGCTTGGCGAGCGCTGACACCCGATCCTTCAACTCCGCCTTTATGGTCTCGGCCAGCGCCTTGCCATCAAGAATCCGCGCCGTCATGTGCACACCTCAGTTGATCAGAGTCAGTGGAAGAAGTGTCGCGCTCCGGTGAAATACATGGTCGCGCCAGCAGCCTGGACCGCTGCGATGACGTCCTCGTCACGTACCGAGCCGCCCGGCTGCACGATAGCCGACACGCCGGCGGCCAACAGGATCTCAGGTCCGTCTGCAAACGGAAAGAAGGCGTCGGAGGCTGCAACGGAACCGGCCGCACGCTCCCCCGCCCGTTGCACAGCCAGGCGACAGGAGTCGACGCGGTTCACCTGTCCCATTCCGACTCCCACCGAAGCACCGTCACGTGCGAGCAGAATCGCGTTCGATTTGACCCCGCGTGAGGCCTTCCACGCGAACTCCAGATCTGCCAGCGCCTCAGCGGGGGCCGGCTCACCGGCGGCCAGCTGCCAGTTCTCGGCCCGGTCGTGATCAGCATCAACGGTGTCAGAGAGCTGGACCAGGAGCCCACCATCGATACGCCGGCTCTCCGCGCCGCCCCGCCGGGGCGGCTCGACCGCAAGGATCCGGAGATTCTTCTTGGCAGCGAGGACGTCGAGCGCACCGTCGGCGTACTCCGGCGCAACGACCACCTCGGTGAAGATCCCCGCGACCTGTCGCGCCATCTCCACACTGACCGGCCGATTGGCCGCAATCACGCCTCCGTACGCCGATATCGGATCGCAGGCATGGGCCTTTCGATGAGCCTCTGCAATGTCTGACCCAATTGCGATGCCGCAGGGGTTTGCATGTTTGATGATCGCGACGGCGGGCCCGTCGAAATCGCCGACGGACCGGCGGGCGGCGTCAGCATCGACGTAGTTGTTGTAGGACATGTCCTTGCCGTGCAGTTGTTGCGCGCTCGCCAGGCCGCGGACCGCGTCACCGGTGCGGTAGAGGGCCGCCGGCTGGTGCGGGTTTTCTCCATACCGCAGTCCAGTGACCTTTTGCCAGGTACCCCCGATCCAGCGCGGGAAGCCCGTGCCGTCGCTGAGATCGCTTACCACGCTGCCCATCCAACTCGCCACCGCCACGTCATAGGTAGCCGTGTGCACGAAGGCGGCCGTCGCCAGTGCTTTCCGCTCCGTCAGTGTGAAGCCGTTGGCAGCGACAGCCTGCAACAGCTGCGGATATTGATCAGGCGAAGTGATCACAGCCACCGAGGCATGGTTTTTTGCCGCGCTGCGCACCATCGCCGGGCCGCCGATGTCGATCTGCTCGATGCAGGCCTCAGGAGTGGCGCCAGAAGTCACCGTCGCGGTGAAGGGGTAGAGGTTACTGATCAACAGATCGAACGGTTCAGCACCGACTTCGGAAATCTGCGCACGATGCGACTCGAGCCGCACATCGGCGAGCAAGCCAGCGTGGACCATCGGGTGCAGGGTCTTGACCCGACCGTCAAGGCACTCGGGAAATCCAGTGACCTTCTCGATCGGAGTGACCGGCAGACCCGCCTCGGCGATCCTCTCGGCCGTCGACCCCGTGGAGACGATTTCAGCCCCAGCTTCGACCAAAGCTTTTGCCACCATGAGCAGGTCGGTCTTGTCGTAGACCGAGACCAGCGCGCGTTTGATCGATCGCCGGCTCCCGTCATCCCCATTGGGCGAATCGGTCATGTCCAGACCACCTTCCTGTCGGAGACTCGCCAGCCCCGGGTGGCGAGTTGATGGGTGATGGTGACGAGCAGCTCGCGTTCGGCGACCTTGATTCTTTCGTGCAAGGTCTCCACCGTGTCATTGTCGGCGACCTGCACCGCTCGCTGATCAAGGATTACGCCGCTGTCTATCCCCGCATCCACCAGGAACACGGTGGCGCCAGTGATCTTGACGCCGTAAGCCAAGGCATCTCGAGGACCATGCATTCCAGGAAACGAGGGCAGCAACGCCGGGTGGGTGTTGATCATGCGGCCCTCGAAGCGTGCCAGGAACTCAGGCCCGACGAGCTTCATGAAGCCGGCGCTGATCACCAGATCCGGTTCGTACGCTGCAACGCCGGCTGTCAGAGCCTGATCCCAGGCGGTTCTAGTTGCGTGGTCTTGCAGCGACTCGACGAAGGTTGGAATGTTGGCACGCGCTGCCCGCTCCAGTCCTTGAATGTTCGGACGATCCGAGCCGACGGCCACAACCTTCGCGCCGTACGCGGGGTTGGCGCAGGCATCGATCAGCGCCTGCAAGAGAGTGCCGCTGCCGGAGATCAGCACGACGAGCCGGGCTGCCCGTCCCAGGCGCACAGCAGCGACAGGCTCAGGCACGACGCACAGCCTAGCGACCGGCCCACGGCCTTCGAGGCTGAAGGCCAACGAGGCTGACGACGGCGCCGGTCAGTTTCGGGCGGGGCGAGCGGCCCAGCCCAACGCCAGTCCGGTGATCAACCCAGACAAGCCCATCGTGGTGCCGGCCATCACGAGTAGTGGAAACAGCCGCGGCCCCATATCCGTGAGCCGACCCGTCCCAAGGTCACCGCTGGCTGCCCACGCCAGCCCAGCGAACACCACACCAGCCAGTAAGCCGCAGACTCCGCCTACCAGACTTGCCTGATCAAACCGGGCAGTTGGCCGGGAACCGAGCGCCACCCAGCATGCGATTGCTCCAGCGACCGCGCCAGCAGCAAGCCACCAGAGCTGAGCGAGATCGCCCGGCCCCGGGGATGGCAGCGCGCCCAGCAGCGGGATACCGGGGACCATTCCCAGTTGGGTAGCGGCAGGAGCCGCAAGGGAGCCGGCACCGAGTGAGAATCCCGAGCCGAGCGCGTACGACGCGGACCAGACCACGGCATTCGGCGCGAACGCTAGCTGTAGGAGCAGTAACGTGATGGCGCCGGCGACACCCGGGTGCAGCGCCTCATGCAACGATTCCACACGCGGGAGATGCATCCAGAGACCGGTGACCAGCACCGCCGCACCCGCCACGAGCATCGTGAGCTGGGCCGCCAACACTGCGCTCGGGATCATCCGCGCCCATCTGGGCACCTCGGCCCGCCTGGGAGCCAAGTTCCGGCCGCTGCCCCACCACGCTGCCAGGAGGTACGCCCCGATTACAACGGCCCAACGTGCTGGAGCGCGCCAAGGCTCACCCCACAGCACCGCCCCCACAAGAACGGGCAACTGGTACGCGGTAACCGTGACAACGCTGATCAGCCATGGACTCACCTTCTGGTCGGCACGGACCTGCCGGGCGCTCGCCGCCGCAAACCGCCAGATCATGAACGCGATCACCACCGTCGCGCCCCACGGCACCAGCGTGACGGGGATAGTGCCGACAAGCACCCCGACGCCATTGCTCAGCAGCCAGAGCAGTGTGCCTAGCTGCAGCGCACCGCCCAGCCTCCCCGGCTCGGCCGCAACCCAGCCGAGAACCGTCACACCGGCGCAGAGAACCCAGCTCGCCAGAGCCGTAATCGCACCACCCGCCACTGCCATGGCTGGCCAGCTGATCGACGATGACATCGGCTCCGCCCGAGCTGCCGCTGCACTTTTTTTCTGCGCGGCAGTCGCGTGCAACGAAAGCTCTGCTACCGCGCGTCGGGACGAAAGAAGTGAAGGCATGGCACCTCCATGCTTGCTCAGCCTGCGGCCGGGAGTGGGCGAGACACGCCAGCCCAGGTAAAGTCATCCGATGATCGCCGGCGTTCGAGGGATCCGGAGTCCGGCGCAGCCAGCTTGTGATGGCACTCCGAGACCCAGGGGGAGCAGTTCAGCATGGTCGACCAGGAGTCCCAGACTTATCGGCCCAGGCGAGCCTTCATCGAATCCGATGTTCAGACCCCGCCCGAAATGCCGGCAACGTCTCATCGCGAGAATTCGAGGCCGATCACGCCTCGCGTCGTCGATGAGGAACGCCCAAAGCCGCTGTATCGAGACGAGATGCGGACGAACGGCGTGTCTTCGCCAGCGTCGCGGGCGGCTCCCATCCCCGAGGTGGGTCCACCCACCGATGAGACTTTGCGGCCCATCACATTCACGCCACGGCGTATCCGCAGCGCCGACGATGAAACCACCACAATCCTGCCGCGCAGTCGGTCAGGCCAGCGCCCTACTCAAGCTCCGCTCGACGCGATCAACGACTACGACGAGGACGAGCGGAAGCCGCTGAGCCAGCGTGCCAAACTCGCGTTGCTCATCGGCGCGGTCGCCGTAGTCGCTGTCATCGGCCTCGTCGTCGGGTATGCGGTTCTCTCGGCCGGCAACCGACCCTCGAGCCAGCCCAGCGTCCCTCCCTCCGCGGGCGGCAACGGCACCTCCAGCAACGCCAGCCAGCCGCCAGACCAGTCCGCCGCGGCGCCTCTGACTGACCCCGGCATGCTCAACCCAGACCAGGCGAAGCTCCTTGATCGTGATCGCACCTGGAAGGTCACATCGACGGAGCACAACCCGTCGGAAGACGCGCCAGCAGCGGCATGCTTCAGTGGTGAGCCACTGGTGGGCCAGCCAACGCCGCAGCAAAAGATCCTCCGCGTGCTGGACAGCGGCGGCAAGAAGGCCCTAATCGCGCTACACGAGGCAATGGCGTACAACACGGCCAACGAAGCCATCCAGGCGTACACGCTCGCCACCAAGACACTCGGCGGCTGTGCAGTCACAGGCTCATACATCGAATCAGGCCGCGCAGTCACCGGGATTGGCGACGAATCGACTGGCGTGGTGGTGATCGATGTCGCGAAGAGCCGGGCCCACAGCATCATCCTCAACCGCAGCGGCCGCGTCGTGAACATCATCGACGCTTCCCAGCCATCGAAGACGCTCGCGATAACTGCCGTCGCCAAGGCAATGGGGCAGGTGAACAGCGTTCAGTGCGGCCCAGCGGGCGGAAAGTGCACCGGCACTGCCCGCGCAACAGAGGGGCCACCGCCGATGGGCGGGGATGAGCCAGGGTTCCTGGCCACCGGAGACCTGCCCCCCGCTCGAGCCAAGATCGGCCCGTGGGTGCCGACGCAGATCGAGCCGCCGAAGCCTGGGTTCAAAGGATCGCAGTGCGAGAACGTGAATTGGGCGACTGTGCCGGCGAAGTCGAAGAGCTCAAGGATCTATCTATACCCGGAAAGTGGGAAGAACTTCTTCGGCTTGAACGAGATCGTGCTGACCACCAAGAACGCCAAGGCCGCCGGCAAGCTGGTCGGCCAGATCAAGTCCGACCTTGCTGGATGCAGAAGCCGTGTGCTCACTGCCAGCGTCGACACCAACAAAGTCACCAGCCTTGGCGCCGAGAAAACCAAGATCGCTGGTTGGACGGCGGTCGTCTCGCAGAGGTCGACGGACGGTAGGGCCAAGTATCGTGTCGGGATCGTTGCCGCGGGGCCGAAAGTGATTTACACCTTCCTGAACCCAAAAAGTGATTACGACTTCACCAATGATCAATGGGACACGGTGGCCGTACGCGCCGGCGAGCGTGCGACCCAGGTCGGCTGAGGCTGAATCCAGAAGGGTGTCGGGGGCCGTTCCGCTCCTCACTCCCCCACCCGCCAGCGCGCGATTTCCGACGCTCGCGGCCATCTAGTTGGCCGCTCGCGCATCGCGCCGGGCAGCTGGCGGCGTCGTCACTCCTCGCGAAACTCAGCCACCACCGAGACCGACCCTCCACTACACGGGCCGTTCCGCTCCTCACTCCCCCACCCGCCAGCGCGCGATTTCCGACGCTCGCGGCCTTAGACGCTCGACATGATCTCGCGCATGAGAGACGCGGTCTCACTCGGCGTCTTGCCGACCTTGACTCCGGCGGCCTCCAACGCGTCTTTCTTCGCGGCCGCGGTCCCCGATGAGCCCGACACGATCGCACCTGCGTGTCCCATGGTCTTGCCCTCAGGCGCGGTAAAGCCGGCGACGTAGCCGACCACGGGCTTGGTGACATGGGCGGCTATGTAATCCGCGGCACGCTCCTCCGCATCACCACCGATCTCTCCAATCATGACGACGGCGTCAGTGTCGGGGTCGTCCTCGAACGCCTGAAGCGCATCGATGTGCGTGGTGCCGATGATCGGGTCACCTCCAATGCCTACGGCGGAGGAGAAGCCGATGTCGCGCAACTCGTACATCATCTGGTAGGTCAGCGTGCCGGACTTCGAGACCAATCCGATACGCCCGGCCTTGGTGATGTCTGCCGGAATGATTCCGGCGTTGGACTGCCCCGGTGAGATCACTCCTGGGCAGTTCGGGCCTACGAGGCGGGTCGGACTTGATTGGGAAAGCGCGAAGAACATCGCCGTGTCCTTAACCGGAACGCCCTCGGTGATCACCACAGCGAGCGGGATGCCGGCTTCAATCGCCTCGACGACGGCCGACAGCGTGAACTTGGCCGGGACGAAGATCACCGTGACATTCGCTCCAGTGGCGGCCATCGCCTCGCCCACGGAGTTGAAGACTGGCACGGCGCCCCGCTCGAACTCCACCACCTGTCCACCTTTGCCCGGTGTCACCCCTCCGACGATCCGGGTACCTGAGGTCAGCATGCGATGTGTATGTTTGCGACCTTCCGAGCCGGTCATGCCCTGGACAATGACCTTCGAGTCCGTGTTCAAAAAAATTGCCATGACCCCACCCGCCCTTCAGCTCGCCGCCAGCTCGGCGGCCCGGCGGGCCGCACCGTCCATCGTGTCCACCTGCTCGAGGCCCGGCAGATTCGCGGCGGTCAGGATCTTCCGACCCAGCTCGGCATTGTTGCCGTCGAGGCGCACCACCAATGGAACATCGACATGCTCGTCGCGACTGGCCAGCAACTCGAAGGCCTGCACGATCCCGTTGGCTACCGCGTCGCAGGCTGTGATGCCGCCGAACACGTTCACGAAGACGCTCTTCACCTGATCGTCACCGATGATGATCTCCAAGCCATTGGCCATGATCTCCGCGCTCGCGCCACCACCGATATCGAGGAAGTTCGCCGGCTTCGGCGACCCCGGAAACTCCTCTCCGGCGTACGCGACGACGTCGAGGGTGCTCATCACCAGGCCTGCCCCATTGCCGATGATCCCCACTGAGCCGTCGAGCTTGACATAGTTCAGCCCTTTCGCCTTCGCTGCCGCCTCAAGCGGATCCTCGGCCGACTTGTCGGCCAGCGCCGCGTGCTCGGGATGGCGGAATTCCGCGTTCTCGTCGAGGGAAACCTTGGCATCCAGCGCGATGATCCTGCCGGCGGCAGTCTTGACCAGCGGATTCACCTCAACCAGAGTCGAATCCTCTTTCTCGTACACGGTGCCGAGCAGTTGTAGTACGCGCGCGATCTCTGCGGCGTCGGGGGCTGAGAAGCCGGCGGCTGCGACTATCTCATCCGCCTTAGCCTGGTCGATGCCGACTAGAGGGTCCACCGGGATGCGCGCCAGGGCTTCCGGGCGCTCCGTCGCAAGCGTCTCGATGTCCATCCCGCCCTCCTTTGAGCACATGGCGAGATACCGGCGCTCAGCCCTGTCGAGCAGCAACGAGAAGTAGTACTCCTCGGCGATGTCGGCACCCTCGGCAATCATGACGGTCTTGACGACATGTCCCTTGATGTCGAGACCGAGGATCTCAGCGGCTCGAGCCTCCGCCTCCTCAGGACTCTTCGCCACCTTGACACCGCCGGCTTTCCCGCGGCCGCCGGTCTTGACCTGTGCCTTGACGACCACCACGGGGGTACCGATTGCGGCAGCGGCTTCTTTCGCCTCGGGAGCGGTGGTCGCCGTGATGCCACGCAGCACCGGGACCCCGTAGGCCTCGAAGATGTCTCGCGCTTGGTACTCGTACAGATCCACACTTGCCTCCCGGCTCGCCTGAGGTGGGACAGATCAGGTCCGTGGCGAAAGACCCACTCTGGGTGCGCTGCCAGACAGACGCTCCGAAGCCTATCCGTGACCATCCAGCCTGAATGCAGGAGAGGCCGCGTTAATCCCTAGCAGGGCATCGGCTGGGGCCAATCAGCTGCTCGGCAGAGGTTCCGGGGCCGCCATCCGGGACTTGCTCCCGGCTGGCGCCCCTCGCCATGCTCGGAAAGTCACATGGGGTACCTGGAGGCGACTTCTTTCAGGCTCCCGCCTGGCTCAGATGTGGTGTGCGGTGCCGACATTGGCCCTGACCCAGGAAACGATTTCGCTCATCGTTGCTCCCGGTGTAAAGACCTGGGCAACGCCCATCTCCGCCAGTGCTTCCCGGTCGGCGTCCGGGATAATGCCACCGCCGAAGACGACGATGTCGTCGGCGTTCGCCGCCTTCAGTAGGGCGATCACCTTGGCGAACAATGTCATGTGCGCGCCGGAGAGGACCGAGAGCCCGATGGCGTCGGCGTCCTCGGCTAGCGCCGTGGCGACAATCTGCTCCGGCGTTTGGTGCAGTCCGGTGTAAATCACCTCCATACCCGCGTCACGCAGCGCGCGAGCAACGACCTTGGCGCCGCGGTCGTGGCCATCGAGCCCCGGCTTGGCCACGACAATCCGCAGTGGAGGTGGCGACGACTGCACATCCGATTCCACGGCGCCAACCTACTACTGGGTAATATTCCATTGTGCGGACCAGTGCCAATGGGGGCATTTCACCCATCGGGCTCTTACGCCTCGTGACACTGGACATGCCGCGCGTGGCATCCGGACTTGCGATCGAGGCAGCCTGGGCTACAGCACACATGGTGATGTATCCGCTCGGATTGCTGTCGGCATCGACTCGCACTGCCGATGGGCGCCGCCCCCAAAATCCCAGCGGGCTCACCCCGGAACAACGTGGACTCGTGCATCACGACGTGGACGCGGCCGAAACGCCGATCCTGTTGGTGCACGGGATCATCGACAACCACGCAATCTTCACCGTGATGGAACGTGCGCTCCGCCGGCGCGGCTTCCAAACGCTGTCCGCTTATGACTACGGATTGCTCACGCGCGACATCCCACGGTCAGCCGTACGGTTGGGCGACGCCATTGAGAATCTCTGCGCAGCAACCGGCTACGAACGCATCCACGTCATCGGTCACAGTCTTGGTGGGCTGATCGCTCGCTATTACGTGCAACGCCTGGCAGGCGACCGGCACGTACACACTCTGGTCACGCTCGGCACACCCCATCAAGGCACCCAGCTAGCGTGGGCCGCGCCACTGTTGCCGCTGGTCGGACAGCTCACTCCGAGCTCATCAGTGATCCAGGAGTTGGCCGAGCCGGCACCGGGGTGCCGCACCCGTTTCGTGGCGTTTTACAGCGACATCGACCATCTCATCGTGCCCAGCCGCAACGCCCGCCTCGGCCACCCTGACCTCAACGTGCGAAACATCGCCGTGCGCGGTGTCGGTCATCTTTCGATGCCCAACAACGGACGAATCGCTTTCACCATTTCTAACGCGTTGCGACAGCTGGATCACGACGGCGCCTCACCGCCACATAACGCTTAGGCCCGACAAAATTTGGGCGGGCCATTGAGGTTCCGTAACCTGTTTGTTATCTTTCAAGTTGTCTGGCCTGCTTCGGGGGTCCAGTCACAAGACGGAACGAGATCAGACAAGCAGTTGGCGCGCCATCCAGGCAGCTCCTTCCTCCTCCTGGATGCGAGATCGGGTCACGGCCCGATCGGGCGGCGCCGGCACATGAGGGATGAGGGAGCTGTCCGGGGAACAGCAGACCGAACGCCAGAGGTATCCAGACGCCAGCGCTGGACCTGAGCCCAATGTGGGCCGGGGTTGGCTCTGGCACGGATTCGCCGCACTTGGTGTCTCTGCCCTTGGCCTGGCCGTTGCAGCCGCAGTAGGTCTGACAACCAGGACAGAGACCACCCGCGACTTGACCGCCGTTCCCGACACGTCCACGACCGTCGCCGTTGCTCCGGATGAGAATGCCGACAAGCAGTCGACGACCAGTGACCCCGTCCTCGCCGCTTCCGGCGGACGGGAAGCGTCCGCGACCAATCGCACGACCAGAAGCGCCGCTGTTCGGGTCGCCCTTGTTCAGGAGCAGGCTGCCCAGCGAGACGAGCTGTTGGCCAAGACGGCTGACAAGATCAGCCGAGCGGCGGAAGCGGCCACCAGTGACGCGCGCCAGAAGGATCTCAAGGTGGTAGACCGCGCAAGTCGCGAGGCGGCCGCCCAAATCGCGGCTGAGAACCTCCGGCGCGCAATTGCCGCTCGAGTGGCGGCCGCAAATAAGCGGCAAGCCGCCGAGAATCAGCGGAACCAGGCCGAGGTGGACTCAGCGGGATCAGACCGCGGAAACAGCGACGGCGGTACTAGTTCTGGTGTCGGTACTCCCGATCGCGGGCGCAGCAGTGGATCCGCCGGCGGTGGGGGATCCAGCGGCGGTGGCGGTGGTTCTGGCGCAGGGGGTGCGTCACCCGTGCCTGGAGCCGTTATCGGTGCTCACTTCGGCGAGTACGGCAGTTGGTCCCGCTACCACACCGGGATTGACTTCCGTGCCTCGCACGGCACGCCAATTCGTGCCGTGAAGGCTGGCGTCGTAGTCTATGCGGGCAACTCCGGTGACTGGGCGGGCAACCACGTCGCCATCAAGCATTGGGACGGCATGACCACCATGTCCTCGCACATGTCCTCGATGGCCGTCCACGCTGGTCAGACTGTGCAGGCTGGGCAGATCATCGGTAGCGTCGGCGAGACCGGCCGCGCGTTCGGCGCACACCTGCACTTCGAGCTCTACGCCGCGGGGGTCAAGTACGGCGATGTGTACAAGGCGATCAATCCACAACCGTGGCTCAAAGCCAATGGAGTCGCGACGCACTGATTAATGTGGAGTTGCTCGCGCATCGCGCTGTGAAGCCGCCGCCGTCGTCGTCGCTCGCAGAAGGAAAGAACGTCTCCGCTCGCTCCGTACACTGCTCGCTCCGCTTGCTGAGGCTGGCGCTTGTGAGCCACTGCCTTCCTCGCTCGCTCGTCCAGGACAGCGGCGCGCCAGCCTTCTCCGTGCGGCGGCACGCGATTCCCGACGCTCGCGCTGGAGCACTTCCGAGATGTTCATCACATCGCAAAAAACACGCCATAAACTTGCCGGATTGGCTTGCACCCCGTTACGAATCCGTTATTGTTTCGACTGCGTCCACCGTTTGAACTCAAAACGCGGGCCTCCAGCAGCAGACGATCACCGACTTGTACTGCGGCAGAGGCAGGACTCGGGGAACCTGTCGTCGTACGAGGAGATTTGGAGTGCCCAGCTCGTCGTCGGAAAGTACGCGTGCGCGTCGCGCCTTGATCGAAGAGATCAAAGAGGACAAAAGAAGCTGGCTGCGCCATGGAGTGGCAGCGCTGACTGTCTCGGTTCTAGGGCTTGGCGTCGCTGGATCGATGGCCCTCACCGGTGCCGCACAGCACACCACCTGGACGGCAACAGTGGCGACGAACGAGCTCCCCGAAGAAACGAGTCGCGGAGCCGAGCGGAGCCGCCTGGACTCCGCCAAGGTCAAGAGCCTCGCTGACCAGCGGGCCGAGGAGCTTAGCAAGATCGATTCGGAGGTGTCCGAGGCCTCCATGGATAAGTCGGCGAAGGCGCGCGACAAGGCCCTCGAGGCTGTTTCGGCCGCGACGCGTCGGCAGGCGATATTGATCAAACGCGGTCAGGCTAACCGGAGCGACATCCAGTCACCCCAGCCCGACGCCAACGCTGGCTCCGGAGGCAAGGGCTGCTTGCCCGTCACCAGCGGCTACCGCATTGCTGCTCGCTTCCACCAGGTGGGCCCGTGGTCGCGCTATCACACCGGCTTGGACTTCTCCTCCCCGGTCGGTACACCACTGCGTGCTCCCGCAGCGGGGGTCGTCACTACCGCCGGTATCGGATCTGCGAGTGGTTGGGCCGGAAACTATGTGGCAATCAAGCACCCGGATGGCACCCACACACTGATGGCTCATATGTCGACGGTTTCCGTCAGAGTCGGCCAGACGGTGTCGGCGTGTCAGGTCGTCGGCACCATCGGGATGACGGGAAGAACCTTCGGCGCCCACGTCCACTTCGAGGCCTACCCTGCTGGCGTGTCACCCGGCGACATCTATAGCGCAATCGACCCAGTCCCGTGGCTCAACGCCCACGGCGTAAACCCGTAGACATTCCACGCCGACTCGTCAGCTAAAGCTTCTCCACCGGCGCATAACGCAAGGAGAGGCGCTTGAGGCCGGAGGAGCCGAAATCCACATCGGCCATGGCTTTGTCTCCTTCGCCCGACGTGGCGACCACCGTACCCATGCCGAACGTGGTGTGCAGCACCCTGTCTCCAGCCGTGAGCGATGGAATCTGGCGGACCGCGGACCTGGCGCCGTAGCCGACAGTGTTTCGCCACGTCTGGGTGGCGGTCGCGGAAGTGTTTCGCCAGCTGGTGACTGCAGCCTCCGTACGCCGCCAGTCGACCAGTTGAGTGGGCACCTCGTTCAGGAACCGGCTTGGAGGATTGTGCTGGGGAGAGCCCCAGGAAGACCGGGCGATCGCGCGGGAGATGTAGAGCCGCTTACGAGCTCGAGTGATGCCGACGTACGCGAGCCGCCGTTCCTCCGCCAGCTCGTTGCCTGTGCGCTCGGCAAGCGCTCGCTGATGAGGGAAAACACCGTCCTCGCAACCTGTGAGGAAGACCGTGTCAAACTCCAGGCCCTTCGCAGTGTGCAGGGTCATTAAGGTAACGACACCGGTATCTGCCTCGTCCGGAGCATGCGGTATCTGGTCGGAGTCCGCGACGAGCGCAACTCGCTCCAAGAATGCGCCCAACGACGCATCCGGTTCAGCCGCCCCCGCCGCCAGGTCAGCCTCTGGGTCGAGCGCGGTGGCCAGGTTAGCCTGCGGCGGCGCGTCGGAGTCGCCCGGCAGCCCGAGCTCGTCCAGCTCCTCTTCCGGAACAGTCAGCGTTGCGACCCCGGTGACGAACTCCCGCGCGACCGTGATGAGTTCCTTCAGGTTCTCCAGCCGAGTCTCGTCCTGAGGGTCGGTGGAGCTGTGCAACTCCGCCAGATAACCCGACCGATCCAGGACGCTGGTCAAGATGGCGTCCGCCGGCATGCGCTGGGCCACCATTGCCTCGTGATCATCAAGGAACTGGGCGAACGCCCTCAGCTGATTGGCTGAGCGTGACGCCAGACCCGGAATCTCGTCGACCCGTCGCAGCGCATCGCCGAAGCTGATGCTCTCGCGAGCTGCCAGGTCGGCCACTGCGGCTTCCGCCCGATCACCGATGCCTCGCTTGGGAACGTTCAGGATTCGGCGGAGCGAGACATCGTCGGCTCGGTTGGCGATGGCGCGCAGGTAGGCAATCGCGTCACGTACCTCGCGCCTTTCGTAGAATCGAACGCCACCGACCACCTTGTACGGCATGCCGATTCGGATGAATGCTTCCTCGAAGGTTCGAGATTGGGCGTTGGTTCGGTAGAACACCGCCGCGTCGCCATACCGGTGTCCACCCGCGTCATTGAGCCGCTTAATCTCTGCGGCCACGAACTGCGCCTCGTCGTGCTCGGTGTCAGCGACGTAGCCGACGAGCTGCTCACCGTCGCCGGCGTCGGACCAGAGGTTCTTCGGTTTCCTGTTCTCGTTGCGCGTGATCACGGCGTTGGCAGCACTCAGGATGGTCTGCGTCGAGCGGTAGTTCTGCTCGAGCATGATCACTCTGGCGCCAGGGAAGTCGGACTCGAAGTCGTTGATGTTGCGGATCGTCGCACCGCGGAAGGCGTAGATCGACTGATCCGAGTCACCCACCACCATGAGCTCCGGCGGCTCGATGGCCACCACATTCGGATCGGGATGGGGATCGACCGCGCAGAGCTCGCGGATCAGGACGTACTGAGCATGGTCAGTGTCTTGGTACTCATCGACGAGTACATGCCGGAAGCGCCGACGATATTGCTCGCGGAGATCCGGAAAAGCCTGGAACAGATGCACCGTCGTCATGATCAGATCGTCGAAGTCCAGCGCGTTGGCTCTGATCAGCCGCCGCTGATACTCCCGATACGCCTCGGCGTAGCTTTCTTCCATCGGTGAATGCGCTCGAGAGGCCGCGGACTCATGATCGACGAGCTCGTTCTTGCAGGCCGACACCCAGTTCATGATCGCGCGAACCGGGAACCGCTTCGGATCAAGATCAAGATCGTGGGCCACCAGCTGCATCAGCCGCTTGGAGTCGGCATCGTCGTAGATCGAGAACGTTCGGGCGATATTGAACCGGCCGATCTCCGATCGCAGAATGCGAACGCACGCGGAGTGAAAGGTGGAGACCCACATCAGCTTCGCCCGGTTGCCCACCAGGTCCATCACGCGGCCACGCATCTCAGCAGCGGCCTTATTGGTGAAGGTAATGGCGAGAATCGAGCCGGGGTGTACCCGGCGCTGGCTCACCAGATAACAGATCCGGCGGGTCAGCACCCGAGTCTTGCCCGAGCCGGCGCCGGCCACCACAAGCACCGGGCCGCCCTCGTGCAACACCGCCTCCCGTTGCGGTGGATTCAGGCCCTCGAGGAGCTGTTCGGAAGTCAATCGGGCCGGCCTGGCCTGCGTCGTACTCGTCATCACCGCTCGTCACCCGGGCAGGAGTTCACGTCGCTCCCGCAAAGTCTCGTCATAACGCAGCCCACCCTAAACATCAGCAACGACACCGGATACGACCGGCTCACTGCGGCGGCTCCGCTTGCTGCCAGCGTAGATTGTGGCTATGCGGGTGCCCAGGATCTCGCTCCGTACGTTGCTGAAGCGCATCGTGCAGGCTGTGGCCGCAGTGCAAGGGGCCACTTTACTCGCACTGGTCGTGGTCGACTATCGACGCAAGAGGCTCCGCAAGCCTGCCACGTTCCCGCGGCTCCCACCGCGCTCGGTGACCGTAGGCACCTCTGAGGTCACCGTCTACACCTACGGCGAGGACCTCTATCGCGACATGCTGCATGCCATCAGCCAGGCGAAATCTCGGATCCTCTTCGAGAGCTTCATCTGGAAGGGCGACGCCCTTGGTCAAGCGTTCAAGGACGCGCTGATCGATGCGGCCAATCGCGGAGTCAAGGTCTACGTCGTCTTCGACGAGTTTGCCAACCTGGTCGTCCCGCGGTCCTTCTTCGTCTTTCCCAAGAACATTGCGGTACGGCGGCATCCGCTGATCGCGTCAGGTTTCCGGTTCCCGCGGAACACCGGCCGTGACCACCGCAAACTGTTGGTGGTCGACGACCTCGTTGCCTTCCTCGGCGGCTACAACATCGGGAGCCTCTACGCCACCGACTGGCGTGACACCCATGCCCGGCTCACCGGCGACATTGTCTGGGACGTCCAGAACGCGTTCATCGACTTCTGGAATCTCTGGTCGGGACGGCGCCGGGCCGCACTGCCCGACTTTGGCAGCGCCACCTGGCAGCCGGACATTCGGATCCATCGGAACATGCCGCGCAACATGGTTTACCCGATTCGTGGCATGTATCTGAATGCCATCGACCGCGCATCGCACCACATCTACTTGACCCACGCCTACTTCATTCCCGACCAAGACATTCTGTCCGCCCTCATCCGCGCTGCCCGCCGAGGTGTGGATGTTCGGATCATCATTCCTGCAGAGTCCAACCACATCGTGGCTGACTGGCTGTCCCGCGGCTTCTACAGCCATCTGCTCCGCAACGGCGTGCGGCTGCTGCTGTATCAAGGCGCAATGGTGCACGCGAAGACGGCCACGATCGATAGTCAGTGGTCCACGATCGGCACCGCGAACATCGACCGGATCAGCCTGCTGGGCAACTACGAGATCAACATGGAAGTTTTCAATCCAGGGGTGGCCCGGCAGATGGAAGAGATCTTCGACATTGACTCGTCGAACACCATTGAGCTGACACTGCCCGATTGGCGGCGCCGGCATGCCATGGTCAAGTTCTCCGAAACCGTCCTGACACCTCTGCGACCCCTCCTCTAGCGTCGAGAACTCCGCCTGCTCCGCTCGCGCCTTTCGCCGCAAGGTAGGTAAACCTAGGTTCCTCGCGCTCTACCTAAGCTGCAAACTGTGCAGAGCGTCAGCAACCTGGGTTTGCATGGGTTCCCGTCACGCGGTGGGTTAAGAAGGGGTCAACTCCAGGCTGACGGATTCGCCACCAGAGCGGCGACCTGTTTCGGCATCTCACCTGCAACGACGTTGGCCAGGGTGACACCCTCCAGAATCGCCCGCTCGGAGGCACGCAAGGCGATCCAAACCTCCTGCAGGGCAGTAGCCGAGCCAACGTAGGCCAGGTTCTCTGGTCGACTCCCGCGCACGTTCGCCAGCTCTCCGTCAAGAGCCCGGATCACATCGGCGATGCTGATGGTGTCCGCCGGCCTTGCCAGCCGGTAACCACCCTCTGGGCCGCGCTGGCTTCGAAGCAGGCCGGTACGTCGCAGCTCACCGAGGATGCTTTCGAGATATTTGTTGGGAATTCGCTGGGCTTCGGAGAGCTGCTCTACCGTACGCGGCGCGTTCGCTGCGGCCAGCTCCGACATCGCGCGAAGCGCGTAGTCCACTC
>DASUYM010000084.1:0-2776 GCA_036377435.1 Propionibacteriaceae bacterium | reverse complement strand
CATTGCCGATCATGTCGACGAGTCCGAAACCATTGGCCGGGAACGACCCGATAGGAGAGGTTCCGATCCAACCGGCAGCGCCGGTGTTGTAATACGGGAACTGGCCTTGCCAAGTATTGGCCATCAACCGGCCATCCGGCCTGACCTCCTCACCCCAGGCGTACGTCGTGGCGCTGCTCGCTCGTGCGGCGTACTCCCACTCCGCCTCGCTCGGAAGCCGCCGACCCGCCCAGCTCGCGTAGGCCTCCGCATCGTCATAGGAAACCTGCACCACCGGGTGATCTGCCTTGTCGCCGATGCTTGACCCGGGCCCGAACGGATGCTGCCAGTCCGCGCCCACCGACCAGCGCCACCACTGGCGCCAATCGCTCAGGTCGACCGGTCCAGCCGTCGGGCTAAACATCAAAGCACCCGGCTCAAGATCATCGGGCGGAAGATCGGGGAACAGCACTGGATCCAGCGGCCGCTCGGCCACCGTCACATAACCGGTGTCGGAAACGAACTCTGAAAACTGTGCATTGGTGACGGGATGCTGCTCGATCGCAAAAGGCTCAACATGCTCGTCATGAACCGGCCCCTCGTCGGGATAGAACTGCTGGGAGCCCATGCGGAAGCCTCCCCCCGGCAGTTCCATCAGGTGTGAGAGCGTCCACACGAGGATGACGCTAACCAGCCGCGTAGGCGCTCTGACGTCCGGGTGGGCTAGGGCAATGATCACCTCCGAAGAGTGATGCCTCATGCCCATCCGAGCAGGTCGACGATGCGGCTTCTCTCGCGGGTCGTGACCGCTGGGCGGTGTCGGTCCTGCTTAGGGGTGAGCGAGGGTCGGTGGCGTCGGGAGGGTGAGGCGATGAGTCTGCGGTCGATGTGGAAAGCAGCGCGGTTGGCGGCCCGAGACACGCACCCGTCGCGAACGCAGAGGAGCCGATTGGGCATCGAGAGTGGTTCCGATCGAGGTCCAAGATCATCATGCGGTCGAGGGTCCAAGATCATCATGGTGTCGTGGTACGCCGAGTGGCTATTGGTTGCTCAGCGCATGTCCACAGGTCCCAGCATCGATTGCGAAACTCATTCTTTCTGGACGATTCAGATGTACGCGTGACCGAGTCGCGACCGATTCGCTGTTCCGAGCGTTTGTCAGAGTCGACCGGCCGAGGTATCGATCTTGAGACTGGGTGGAAGGTGTATTGATCATGGGCCGGCGAACTGACGTGGCCGATGTTCCGGCCGTGCTCTATGGAGTGGAAGAAGCGTCGGTGGCGCTGCGATTGAGTCGGTCGGTGCTCTACGAGCTGATCAGGTCTGGCCGGCTGCGGACAGTCAAGCAAGGGCGTCGCCGCCTGGTGCCGGTGTCCGCGTTGGCTGAGTACGTGGCCAGTTTGGAGTCCGGTGTCGGATGAGTAGCCGTCGGTCTCGTGGTGACGGCGGCTTGCATTGGGATCAGCGCCGTCAGCGTTGGGTCGCGACGGCGACCGTGGGCTATGACGGGCGAGGGAAGCGGCTCGTGCGGCACGGCTACGGTCGAACCAAGACCGAGGCAAAGGCGAAGCTGCGCGACCTGCTACGCAGTCGTGAAGATGGTGTGGTCCTCACGCGGGACGGCTACACGGTGCGTCAGGCAGTTGTGGACTGGCTTGAGCACGGCTTGAGTAGCCGCGACAAGGCGACACGTGACGCGAACCGCCATCTGTGCGAGAAGCACGTGCTTCCGCACCTCGGGGCACGGAAGCTGCGGGATCTGACTGCCACTGAGGTTGATGAGTGGCTCGCGACCCTGGCCACATCGTTGAGCACCCGAACCCTCCAGGGGGTCCGGGCTTGTCTGAATCGAGCCGTGCGTCGCGCGATGGCGCGCGACCGGGTGAAGAGGAACGTCGTCGAACTCACCGAGGTACCTGCTGGCTTACCGGGCCGCCCCTCGAAGGCCCTGACCGCCCAGCAGGCTGACGACGTGATCACCAAGACGGCCTCTGACCGGATGCATCCTTACATAGTTGTATCCCTGCTGACCGGGGCACGCACTGAGGAGTTGCGTGCGCTGCGATGGGAGCATGTTCACCTGGAGGGGCGATCGGATATTACGCCACCAGTTCCGCCCTTTGTCGAGGTGTGGCGCTCGGTGCGCGCGGGCGGTGACACAAAGACCATGAAGTCGCGCCGAACGATCGCACTTCCGGACCTATGCGTCAGGGCGCTCGTCACTCGGCGGGCTCAGCAGGATGCCGAACGCCGTGCCGCTGGCGAGCAATGACAGGAGACAGGCTTGGTGTTCACGACGCGGCTCGGTACCGCGATGGATGCCGCGAATGTGAACCGGGACTTCCGCCGCGGCCTGGCGTCAGTTCCTGGCCTGAAGCCCGAGGAGTGGACGCCACGTGAGCTTCGGCATTCATTCGTCTCGCTGCTCTCAGATGCGGGCGTGCCGCTCGAAGACGTGTCCCGGCTCGTCGGTCACAGCAGCGCGAGCGTCACGGAACTCGTCTACCGACATCAGATCCGGCCCGTCATCCAGAGTGGCGCGACGATCATGGATCGGCTCTTCGGTTCGCCGGCTGACCGTCGCGCTGCCAAGGCTGTCGCCGCCGACGGGATAAAGAGCCCGCGACGTTAGTCACTCAATTAGTCACTCAGGGCATTGTTGAGCAACTCAGGCGCCACAACCGAAATGCGCTCTGTCAAGGCCGAACAGTGGTCGAGACTGTGCGACGTTACTCGAAACAACCGCACCTGTGGCGGGCGAGCAAGCGGTTGGCCCAATGGCTCGAGCCCAGAGCGT
>DASUYM010000083.1:0-7303 GCA_036377435.1 Propionibacteriaceae bacterium | reverse complement strand
GTTCTCCAGATGTGCATCCCGCGAGTGCTGCTCCTGCCATCCCGGCCCCAGCGATCTGCAAGAACCGGCGGCGCGATATACCGTACGTGTTCATAACCGCATGACTCCCTTGTCAAGACGGATCAAGACGGATCACGGCTTACGTATTGACCTCAGCCTACGTCCAGCGCTGGAGGTGTAAACATCGACTAGGTCTCACCTCGGTTGCGGTCCGATAGCCCCCGCGTCCCCAGCAGCCGCGGATGGCCGCTCGCGTGGGTCCAAGCAGGGCTGCGAACGCCAGCAATCGCTGTAAGCCGCTGCACAATGACCGACTCCCCTACGCTCCTCTCATGGAACTGCCGCCTTACGCAACAGGCTGATGCGCGACCCCGTCGTTGTCATCGGTGGCGGTCTGGCGGGTCTGGCTGCCGCAGCCCGGTTGGCCAAGGTCGGGCACCAAGTGGAGCTCTACGAGCGGTCCGAGAGGCTAGGCGGCACCTGGGCGCCGTACCAGCTCACCAGTGCCGTCACCGTGGACGATGCGCCATCGATCATCGGCTTCCCGGCACCCTGGCGCGACCTGTTTCGTAAGAGCGGCCGCCCGCTGGAAGCGGAGCTGGCCAGGATGGGGTACGCCCTGGAACCCGCCCAGCCAGCCACCATGATCTTTGCTGACGGTGCCGAACTGACGCTGCCGACAGACCGCGGCGGCCAGCACACCACCCTGGCTGCCGCGTACGGCAGCTCGGTCGCGAAGCGTTGGCGGGATTTGCTCGACCGACTCGACAACGTGTGGCAAACCCTCCGTGGGCTCGGGTTGGAGGCCGAGCTGCGCAGCAGCCGCCAGCTGAACAGGACCGTCAAACGCAGCCTCTTGGGCCCCCGCATGACGCTGGCTGATCTCGCGACGTCGATAGATCATGATCATCTCGGCGCCCTGATTCGCAGCGTCGCCTACCGTTTGGGCTCAGTCCCCGAGCAGACCCCCGCATTCGTCGCAGTGGAGCTGTCCATGCAGCGCACCTTCGGACGCTGGCAGGTGCAACCGATCGACGCCAACTCCGAACTCGATGCTGGCCGGTCCTCGGTGCTGGTCGAGGCTCTTGAGGGGCGCCTCGCGCTGCGCAAAGTGCAGGTCCATCTCGGCTGCCTGGTGGAGGGCATCCATCTTCGCAACGGGGACATCGCCGCAGTTGCGACCAGCGCTGGAGACCGCCCTGCCTCAGCAGTCGTCGCTACCTGCAACCCCTGGCAGACCTTCAACGACCTGCTTCCGATCAAGGCGGCCCGGCGGACTCGCCGCCAGCTGCGAGGCCTCAGCCCGGCAGCAGCTCCGACAGTTACCCACCATGAAGCCCCGCCGCCCACCGAACTGCTCCAGGAGACAGTCACGCTCACCGAGGACGGCGTACCGACCGTCAACTACCTCCGCCGGCTGGCTGACCAGGGACTACGAACCACTCACGATTTCAACGCCAAGCAACCCCGAGCCTCGTATGGAGTGGCCTGGAGCGGCTTCGCGAGCTGGCTGCGTCGGCCCTCGGTGACGACTGAGATCCCAGGCCTTTACGCCGCAAGCCCTTCATCTCCGGCGGGCCCCGGCGCGTCCCAGGTCGTTCTTTCGGCGGCACTTGCCGCGTACGGCTGCCAGGACCATCTGGCCGCGCGCCGCTGATCGGAGGAGGAGCGAGGAGACACCCTTCTCGTCTCCGAGCGAGGACGACGACAGCGGACCATCGAGCGCGATCCGCGCGACGCGGAGCGTCGCAATTCATACCCTCTGATTGCGGCAACTTTGGGGACCCGGACAACTTCCGTATACTCAGATGTTTGTTCTTCCGGTAAGGATCATCCTTCTTGACACACGCGCAGAGCGAGTCGGGTTCCGACAGCGTGACGGACGCATCTCCAGCCGCTAGCGTCCTCGAGCGCGAGCTGGCCGCCGAACAGGCTCACGTGGATCTGGTGTACGCGCGGCTCGGCGAGGCGACCCGATCCGCCCAGCAGGTCGCGCGGGCCGGCCTCTCCCTCTACCAGTCCGACCGCAACTCATACGTTCGCGAGGAGGACGGTACCGGCCTCTACGAACGCGACGTCTTTGCCTTCCAGGCCGCTCGACGGCTGGCTGTGCTGGATGCCGAGCAGGAAGGGCTGGTCTTCGGGAGGCTTGACCGGACCGACGGTGAGGTCCGCTACGTCGGGCGTATTGGCGTTCGTGACGCGGACTATGAACCGCTGGTCATCGACTGGCGAGCACCCGCCGCGGAGCCGTTCTACCGAGCTACGCCGAACGATCCCATGCACATCATCCGGCGTCGGGTGCTGCACTGCCGCGGCGAACGGGTGGTGGGCATCGAAGACGACCTTCTCGACGGTGAGAACGCTGACCAAGAGCTGGTCGTCATCGGCGAAGGCGCGCTGCTCGCCGCACTCACCCGGGCGCGCGATCACACAATGCGGGACATCGTCGCCACCATCCAGGCTGAGCAGGATGAGGCGATCCGCGCCCCATACCAGGGTTTCACCATGATCAACGGCGGACCCGGGACCGGGAAGACGGTGGTCGCGTTGCATCGCGCCGCATACCTGCTCTACTCCAACCGTCGCCGCTTCGAGTCCGGCGGTGTCCTGGTTGTCGGCCCGAGCCGAGTCTTTATGGACTACATCGCCCGGGTACTGCCCTCGCTGGGTGAGGATTCGGTTACGCTGCGCTCGATTGGTGCTGTTGCATCCGACGTCGTTCGCATCACCGGTGATCACGTCGACCCGCCCCCTGTTGCGGCGATCAAGGGCAGCCTGCGCATGGTGAAGGTGCTGCGCCGCCTGGTGCACGAGCCACTGCAGGACGTCCCTTTCGAAATGCAGATCACCGTAGATGGCAAGGTGTTGGTGCTGCCGGCCACGACACTCGCGCGCATCCGGTCCCACGTACTCGCTCACCACAAGCTCAACAGCGGCCGGGAGGCAGCCGAGAAGGAGTTGCTGAGCGCTCTTTGGCAGGTCGGGCATCCTGACGCCGAGGACAGCTCCGATCGTGACAACGAACGTGAGGACTTCGACGACCGCGTCTCCGATCTCGCCTCGTTCAAGATGTTCTGCAACGCGTGGTGGCCGGCCGTTAGCGCCCCGGCGGCGCTCGCCCGGCTGTCCGATGTCGAGCTGCTCAAGCGAATGTCGACGTCGGTGCTGTCGGCCGCGGAGTGTGAGCTGCTCAGTGCGAGCTATCGGGAGGCGAGGGACTGGACCGCTGCCGACGGTGCCCTGCTCGATGAACTGGTGCACCTGCTCGGCCCACTGCCCGCGCTGGGTGAGGAGGACGTGCCCGGCCTCTCCGATCTTGATTCTGGGATGGAGGAGGTCTTCACGACCGCCGACCTGCTCTCCCCGGCACGAGAAGCCGACCCCTTCGAGCTGCCGCACGAGACGTATGCCCACCTGCTCGTCGACGAAGCACAAGATCTCAGCCCGATGCAGTGGCGCATGCTGCGCCGGCGTGGCGCCAGCGCCAGCTGGACCATCGTGGGCGACCCTGCCCAGAGCGCCTGGACAGACACTGATGAAGCGAACCGAGCGATCGAGGAGATCATCGGGACCGCACCAGTACGGCACTTCCGAATGAGCACCAACTATCGCAGTCCCTCAGAGGTCTACGACCTAGCGGCGAAGATCGTCGTCGCAGACTTCCCGGACGCCGACCTCCCCACTGCGGCGCGTGCAACCGGTCATCAGCCGCGGCTCTTGGTGCCGGCGGACGCCGCCCCGGAGAACCCGACAATCACCGCAGCCATGATCAACATCGTGCGGACGCTGCTGGCCGATGTGGAGGGGACGGTCGGCGTGATCTGCCCGCCGTCAACCAAAGACGAACTGGCAACCCAGCTGGAGCAGGCCCGACTGGACAGCGCCGACCGCGTTGCAGTCATTACACCGCTGGAGTCAAAGGGACTTGAGTATGACGGGGTCTTGGTCGTTACTCCGGATGACATCGTGGCCGAGTCGCCCGGCGGCGTCCGAGCCCTCTACGTCGCGCTCACCCGACCGACCCAACGGCTCGTCACGCTCGACGCCGCACCTGGTGCAAGTTGGCGTAGATCTCTCGAGTCGCGCGGGATCGGTTCTGAGTAAAAAAATGTAGTCCGGGTGCGCCCCGGCTCAACAGCTCCTCCGACAGCTCCGTCCCGATCCTGATCCCCACCCGCCGGACTTGATCATCGTCGTCCGCCACCTCGTTGATCCGGTCCGTCACCGATTTCGGTAAAGCAGCCCCGGACAGCTCAGCGAACCTGGTCACCTGGCGCACATTCGTGATCGGCATGATCCCCGGGATGATCGGAATGTCGCAACCGAGTGCCCTGACCCGGGCGGCCAGCGCGAAGTAGTCATCGGCGGTAAAGAACAGCTGGGTGATCGCAAAGCTAGCTCCGGCCTGTGCCTTCGCAACCAGCACTCGGGCATCAAGATCGAAGTCATTCCGCTCCGGATGCGCATCAGGAAACGCGGCCACGCCGATGCAGAAGTCGCCTAGCTCACGGACCATCGCCACCAGCTCAGTCGCGTTCTGGAGCCCGTCGGGATGCGCCACCCAGGGGACGCGCGGACCGCCGGGCATGTCCCCGCGAATCGCCAGCACATGATGAATGCCGGCTGCCGCGTACCAGCCGACCACCCGGCGTAACTGGTCGCGACTCTGGCTCGCACAGGTGAGATGCGCCATCGACCGCAGCGTGGTGTGCTGCGCGATCGCCTCGGTGGCCTTGATCGTGCGGTCCCTGGTTGACCCACTGGCGCCGTAGGTCACCGAAACGAAATCAGGACCCAGAGATTCCAATTCGCGCACTGTCTGCCACAGCTGGCGCTGCTGAATCTCATCCTTCGGTGGAAAGAACTCAAAGGAGAACAGTGGTCGGCCCCCTGCCGCCAGCAAGTCCGCGATGCTGGGCGTACGCGGACGCCAGAGACGATCGCGGCCCGGCATGCGAACACCCTAAGGACGAGACCCCTTGAGGGCTTCGTAGGCTCAGCATGTGGTCAACAACCCGCTTGTCAGGAGCGCGGTGGAGGTCCTGGATCCGCAGGCGCCGCTGTCACAGGCGTTCCGCGATGCGGTATCGGCTGAGATCAGCGAATTCCTGAGCGAGCAATCATCGGTACTCGATTCCATGGGGCCCGAACTCGTACCCGTGCATCTGATGGCCAGTCAGATGCTGTGCGGAGGCAAGCGGATGCGGCCCGCCTTCTGCGTCTGGGGCTACGTCGCTGCTGCAGGAATCCCAACAGATGAGGAGCTCAAGCCGCTGCTCACTGTGGCGGGAAGCCTCGACGTACTCCATGTGAGCGCGCTGATACATGACGATCTGATGGACTCCTCGGACCTCCGGCGCGGCCGGCCAGCCGCCCACCGGCAGTTCGAGGCACTGCACGCCAATGCCGGCTGGCTGGGTGACTCGGCTGCCTTCGGCAGAGCCGGTGCGATCTTGCTCGGCGACCTGCTCCTCATGTGGTCGGCTCAGATGCTGCACAGCGCTGGCGTGGAGCACTCTGCTCTGGAGCGAGCGCTTCCGATCGTCGAGGCGATGCGCACCGAGGTCACCTGCGGCCAGTACCTGGACATGGTGGCGCAGGCTCACCCGCTACGGAAGCGGGCTCCGGCGATCGGGTCACTGAAGCCCACCATCGAGCTGGCACTGGACGACGCCAGCCGAGTCGTGGAGTACAAAGCTGCCCGCTACACCGTGCAGCGCCCATCCCAGATCGGCGCCGCCATCGGTGGCGGCGACGACGAGCTGTACTTCGCCCTCGGCGCGTACGGCTCGCCGCTGGGCCGGGCCTTCCAGTTCCGCGACGACCTGCTGGGTGTCTTCGGGGATCCGCAAGTAACCGGCAAGCCGGCCGGAGATGATCTTCGGGAGGGCAAGCGTACGGTCCTGGTAGCCCACGCGTACGCCCACGCCGGCGACGCCGGCCAGAAGCTCCTCTTGCAACGACTAGGCGATCCCGGGCTCGACGAGATCGGGATCGGTGAGCTGCAGCAGGTGATCATCGAGTCGGGCGCACGTGACGCGGTGGAATCGCTGATCAACGAGTGTCACGAGCGGGCGCTCAAAGCGTTGCACGATACCGAGATCACCGAGGAGGGTCGTGCCGGACTCACCGCCCTAGCCGAGGCCGCGGTACGGCGGGACTTCTAGCGATCCTTGGTCGCTAGCTGATCACTGTGAGCGGTAGTTCCAGCTGATCACCTTGATGTGGCGGGTGCCGACAACGCCTGGAACACATACCGCTCCATCGCCGGATCAGCCTTCCAGGCGGCGCGCAGCCTGCTGCTGAGCCGATGAGCCGCTTCCTGCGGATCGGAAGCCTGGGTGATGGCCCGCACAACGCACACGCGGCGTGCCCCTGCCTCGATCACAGCCTCGATGTTGTCCAGCGAGATCCCGCCAATGGCGAACCAGGGCTTCGACTTGATCACAGCTACCGGCGCTTTCCGCGCGGCATAGCGGACCAGGTCAAGGCCAACCGGCTCGTAATCCGGTTTGGTGGACGTGGCGTACACGGGTCCGACGCAGAGGTAATCGACATTGCGGTCCTTAATCGCCTTGTCGACCTGGCGCGGCGCATGGGTGGAGCGGCCGAGCAGCGCCCAGGGATGCATGTACCTCCGCGCCCGCGCAGACGAGCCGTCAGCCTGACCGAGATGCAGCATGTCCGCCTGGAAGCGTCCGGCCAGCTCAGGGGAATCGTTCACGCAGACAATGCCTTGGTATGGCCCGGCGGCCTGACGCGCTATTTCAAGGACCGCCAGCTCAGCTTCCGGCTTCATGTCTTTCTGGCGGATCTGCACGATGTCGACACCCCCGGCAAAGGCGGCCTGGAGAAAGCTCTCGAGATCGCCCTGCTTGTCCCGGGCGTCCGTGCACAGGTAGAGCCGGGCAAGGCGGAGGCGCGCCTCCAGGCCCATCAGCACAGTCACGAGGCCACGATAGTAGTTACGCCCAGACTGACGCGCTGGGTGATCATGTCGGCAGCGGATGAAGCACTGATAACGATCACTCCACGCTTGATCGGCCGCCGGCGGCGAGTTGCTGCGACTCTCGGCGTTCTCGCTCGGCGCGAATCAGCTCCACAAGTCCGATGCACACACCTGAACGACGCCAACCGCGAAAGAACTCAGGAGGCACGGCACTAGCGATCCTTGGTCGCTACGACCTCGACGATTGTCTTGAGTTTCTTGACGTCTGCTCGCGAGTCAGCACACGCTATGACAAGGGCCGGATCTTGCTCCAATCCTTGATGCACAAGGCATCCATGTCGCGTAGGGCGA
>DASUYM010000082.1:0-2107 GCA_036377435.1 Propionibacteriaceae bacterium | reverse complement strand
CCGCTCTTCGCCTGGAAGAACTCTGGAACGACCTGCAAGCCCACCTCGGGCATGCCTTCACGCTCTTCTGCGCGTATTCCATGGATCACTTTGGGGGCGGGACCCACCAGGAGCTCTTCAGCGATGTCTGCGCGGCGCACTCCCAGGTCGTTCCCGCCGAGAGCTATGCGGCGCTCCCGACCGAGAACGAGCGCCTGCGGGCAATTGCGGAACTGCAGCAGAACGCACAGTCGCTCGAGACCGAGATCGCCGAACGGCAACGCGTGGAGGAGCTGCTCCGGCGGGCGCTAGCCGCGTCGCATGAGGCCCGCCTGGACGCGGAAGCTGCACTGCACGTGCGGGACGAATTCCTGTCGATTGTGGCTCACGAGCTGCGCAATCCGCTGGCCTGCCTCTCGCTTCATGCCCAGGTCGCCCTGCAGCGGCTGAGCCACAATGAGCATGTCGACCCAGCGCGGACTGAGCACTCATTACAGTCGATCTCAGAGCAGGCTACCCGGCTTTCGCGCTTGCTTGACCGGCTCCTGGATGTTTCACGACTCGAGGCTGACCACCTGACGTTGCACTTGCAGCGACGGTCAACCGACCTTTCAGTGCTGGTGGAACAGGTGGTCAGCAGCACGCGAGCCCGGAGCCACCGGCACCTGATTACGCTGGAGGCGCCGGCGGCGCTGAAGGCCTGGATCGATCCGTTGCGGTTCGGAGAGGTGCTCGCCAATCTCCTTGACAACGCCATCAAGCACAGCCACCCTGGAGAGCCGATTGTCGTCACGCTCTCACAGCCGGCTCCCGGCACACTCGAGCTCACCGTCTGCGACCATGGCATCGGGATCCCCATCGAGGCACGCGATCGGATCTTCGAGCGCTTCTTTCAGGCCCGATCGGACGATGCCACGCAGGGACTGGGATTGGGGCTGTATGTCAGCCGGCAGATCGTCGAGCTGCATGAGGGGCAGATTCGGGCCGACTTTCCCACGGACGGCGGGACCCGCTTCGTGGTGACCCTGCCCGTCGGCGTCGAGGCTCTCGCGGTTTCACACGCTGCCGCCTGAATCGGTAGGCGAGCATCCCACATCCCGCGAGCGTATTCGGTCCGTCGGGCATGCTTCCCGTTGTTGGCGATTCTTGGAACCTGTTAGGCTCCGGTGACCCATCGCACAATGCTTGGTGCGCGGTCGAGTCGCATGGTGGCGTGTTCCGGGTCCTGGGGGAATGGGATGTGGCAGGGGAAGAGCGTCTCGGTGATTCTGATGACGTATGCCGAGCGGGGCTCGATCCGCGCCACCATCGAGGGCTTCTTTGCTACCGGCCTCGTCGACGAGGTCCTGGTCGTCAACAACAACGCCGAAACTGGCACCAGCGAGGAAGTGGCCCAGACCCCCGCCCGCGAGGTCTTCGAGTCACGACAAGGCTACGGCTGGGCCTCGCGCCGCGGCTTGGCCGAGGCCACCGGGGATCTACTCGTTCTGGCCGAGCCGGATGGCACCTTTCTGCCGCGCGACATCGGCAAGCTGCTGGCCTACAGCGACGAGTGCGAGGCGGTCTTCGGCACACGTACCACCCGCTCCCTGATCTGGAGCGGCGCCAACATGGGGCTGCTGCTGAAGTGGGGCAACTGGGCGGTGGCCAAGCTGGTCGAGGCGCTGTTCAACACCAGCCACCTCAGTGACGTCGGCTGCACCTACAAGCTGCTGCACCGATCGCTGGCCCAGCGGCTGCTGCCCGAGCTGCGGGTGGGCGGGTCGCACTTCGGTCCCGAGTTGATGTTGGCGGTCATCACCTCCGGGGCGCGCTTCGTGGAAGTGCCGGTCAACTACCTGCCCCGGGTAGGCACCTCGGCGGTGACGGGCGACCTGCGCAAAGCCGTCGTGCTGGGTCTGCAGATGATCGGCTTCATCCTGCTCTATCGGCTCAAGACGCTGGGCAAGACGCGACGTCCGCCCGCGTTAGAGGGTCAGGATGAGGGCGATGCCGGGCGGTCCATTGGACTGGCCAGCCGCGAGGGCGTCGGGTGATGACCGCCTCCCCCCGCGCCGAGGAACAGACGAATTTCGATGCCATTGCCGGGATCTATGATGACGTCTTTCCGCCGCACATCATCGAGCAC
>DASUYM010000081.1:0-9335 GCA_036377435.1 Propionibacteriaceae bacterium | reverse complement strand
CCTCGAAGGTCTCACGATCCTTGTCAGTCCACCAGTTGCGCAGTGCTCCGTCGCCGTCACAGGTGGAACCTTGATCATCGAAGCCGTGTCCGATCTCGTGTCCGATCACCGCGCCAATGCCGCCGTAGTTGACGGCGTCATCTGCATGCACGTTGAAAAATGGCGGCTGCAGGATGGCAGCCGGGAACACGATTTCATTCTTCAGAGGGTGATAGTAGGCGTTGACCGTCTGCGGCGTCATCAGCCATTCTTCGCGGTCGATCGGCTGGCCGATCTTGTTCAATGCACGGTTGACTTCGAAGTCAGCTACCCGCATGACGTTGCCGATCAAGTCGTCCCGGGTGATCACCAGCGAGGAGTAGTCCCGCCACTTGATCGGGTATCCGATGTGGGGGCGGAACTTGGCGAGCTTGTCGAGTGCGCTTTCCTTGGTCTCCTCAGTCATCCAATCAAGATCAGTAATAGAGCGCCGGTACGCCTCGATCAGATTGCCGACCAGCTGGTCCATGCGCTCCTTGGCAACTGGTGAAAAGTAACGGTCGACATAGATCTTGCCGACTGCCTCACCCACCGAGGCCTCTACCAGCGCCACCCCTCTCTTCCAGCGCTCGCGAAGCTCGGGCGTGCCCGACAACACCGTCCCGTAGAAGCGGAAATTTTCCTCGACGAAGGCGCTCGACAGATAGGGCGATAGCGAGCTGATCACTCTCCATCGCGCCCAGGCCCGCCAGGCGGGTAGCCGGTCCTCAGTGATCAATGTCGACACCTCTGTGAAGAACGACGGCTGCATCGCTACGACTTCACCCATCTTCGCCTCGGCGATATCTGCGCCCGCCAGAAACTCCCGCCAATGCAGTCCAGGACTGCTGGCGGCGAATTCATCCAGGCTCATCAGGTTGTACATCAACCGGAGGTCCCGACATTTCACCTTGTCCCAATGCGTCGCGGCAATCTCGGTCTCAAGATCGAACACCAGCTGACCCTGAGCCTCAGCATCCTCGATGCCAGCGAGCATGAAGGATGTCGACACATGTTCCCGATACTGAGTGCGAATCTCGGCGTACTCACCGAGTCGGTAGTACTCCTCATCTGGCAGACCCAATCCACCCTGGCCGGCAAACATCACATATCGGTTCGGGTTGCCCGGGTCAGGTTCCGCCTGAAGCGCCACTAGCCCAGGCACCGCCTTACGCACAAAGGCACCCACCATCCGTGTCAGCTCTGGCAGAGTCTCCACGGAATCGATTGCGGCCAACAACGACAAGATCGGGCTCACACCGGCCAGCTCGGCCGCTTCCTCGTCCATGAAGCTGGCGTATAGGTCGGAGATCCGGGCCTCGTCCGAGCCGGGCGTACCACCCTCGAGTGTGGTGATGATGTCGCGAACGGCCGCTTCAGCTTGGTCGCGCAGCTCCATGAAGGCCCCGGTCAAAGGCTTGTCGGCAGGGATCTCAGTCGTGTTAAGCCATGTCCCGTTCACATGCCGGAAAAGATCGTCTTGAATGCGGACATTGGGATCGAAGCTCGAGAAGTCGATCGCAGGTCTCTGAGCAGAGGTCTCAGTCACTCGCACATGCTACCGACCAGTAATTGCTTTTCTAGCTGGTCGTGGCCTGTCCAGAGTCAAAGCCAGTCGACCTTGAGCGGCTTCGTGGTCACCTTGACAACAGCGACCGATCTTCCGGTGAGCGTGCCGGAGCAGTTTCCGGATCGGCCCTTATACGTACAGCTGCCCGACAGCTTCAGATTGAGCGGAATCTCGATCCGAGCCTGCGTTCCGTCGAGAGTGATCGTGGGTTTCCGGAAGGGGTCACGCCCGGTCTTCCGCCAGGCGATGGTGCTCTTGGTGTAGCGGTACTTCGAGTCGAACTTCATCGGACAGTTCTTTGGATTGAGCGAATGGGCCTTAAGGCATTTGTTGAAGCTCTTCTCGGTCACCGAAATAACGGCCTTCTTGCCCGATTTCGTCAGCTGGCTTTGGATGCGGGAGGTGTCGGCCTCGACGTACGGACTCTTCACCAGCACAACATTCTTGGACCCGTAGCCGACGTACGGCAGCCCGGTGGTGAATTCGTACGAGCCTGGCAGCACCGCGACCGAGTCCTGGTCCACCTTCACCCCGTTGATCTTGACCGGAACCGATCCGCCCACAGTGAAGCTGAGATCGAGGTCTTTGACGGCACGGCTGAGCTTCCAGGCGTCCGCCACCTTGACGACGTCGAACGACTCGCTGACAGCAGAGTTGCCGAGCGTGTAGGTGGCCGAAACCGACGTGGCGTTTTGATCTTCGACAACCGGCACCTGAATCTCCGTCAGCGCGTCACGATTCCGGGATTCGGCGAGTACCTCGTTGGTCAACAGAGCCCCGGTGGGCGCTGGATCGGCTGCATAGGACAAGGCAGCGACAGCGTCGCCGGCAGCAAGAGCCTGCAGGTAGGCCGACACCGCATCCGAAGGCCGTGGGGTGCTGTGTGGGGCACTGCTTTGAGCTGGATTGGTCTGTTGTCCCTGCGCGCTCCCGCCAGGATTGGCCCTGTCGCGCATCGCCACCACTACCGCGAAGACGGCCATCAGGATAACCGCCAGCGAGGCCGCCCCGACAATGATCAAGATCTTGCCCCTGCCCTTGGGTTGCGCCGCGCGCCGCGCTGGACCTCTGCCGTACGGGCCAGGTGAGGCTCCGTACGGACCGTGCTGGGGGTGACCTTGCCAGTCCGCGGCCTGCTCGTCAGGGGCGACGGGTCCAAAGGAGTAGCTAGGGGCTGTAGGTGGCCCGCCGGGGGAAGGCTGCTGCGGGTATCCGTACGGTGGCAACGGCTGTCCAGGACCTGGGCCGGGGTTGGCCCCCGGACCTGGCATCGGTTGCTGAGGGCCGCCGTACGGGTGGTTCGAGCTCATGGTCCGTCTCCTGACCAGTCGTCCTCAATGGAGCACACCCTAGTCAGCCAAGCTGGCTGCCGTGCGGTTCGCGGGCAGAGTGGCCGGATCTGAGACGCCTCTGTGCCTCGGGGCTGTCAAGCTAACGGACGGTCCAGGTGTCTCCGCCGTTAATCATTGCTTGGAGGGCATCGTCGTCATTCCCCAGGCTGGCGGCCAGCGCCACCTGGTCGCGGGCCAGATCGTCGTACGTCGGCGCCTCGACGTCGCGGAAGATGCCAATCGGCGCCCGGTGCAGCACACCGGCATCGGTCAGCCGGGAAAGCCCGAAGGCGAAGGATGGATCGGCCAGATGAGCATCGTGTACGGCCAACGCGTCCTCACCGACCTCGGACACCTCAGCCACCGAGAAAGCTCCTGTCTGCTGATCCCTGACCACGCCGAGATGCCCGTCGGCACCGAAACGGATCGGCTCGCCATGAGTCAGCGGGATGATCGCATCCGCTGATGTGGCGTGATCCTTGATTGCATCGAATGCACCGTCGTTGAAGATCGGGCAGTTCTGGTAGATCTCCACCAACGAGCTGCCCCGGTGCGCGGCGGCTGCTCTAAGCACTCCTGTGAGGTGCTTTCGATCGGAGTCGATGGTCCGCGCCACAAAGGTCGCCTCGGCGCCGAGGGCAAGCGAGACAGGGTTGAACGGGTTGTCCAGGGAGCCCATCGGTGTGGACTTGGTGATCTTGCCGATCTCCGAGGTGGGAGAGTACTGGCCCTTGGTCAGCCCGTAGATTCGGTTGTTGAACAGCAAGATCGTCACGTTCACGTTGCGGCGCAGCACATGGATCAGATGGTTGCCACCGATGGAGAGCGCGTCACCGTCACCAGTGATCACAAATACCGCCACGTCCTTACGCGAGGTCGCGACGCCGGTAGCGATCGCGGTCGCGCGACCGTGGATCGAGTGCAAGCCGTAAGTGTCCACGTAGTAAGGAAAACGTGACGAGCAGCCGATGCCGGAAACGATCACGGTGTTCTCGCGCTTGATCCCAAGCTCAGGCATGAAACCCTGAAACGCCGCCAGCACCGCATAGTCACCGCAGCCTGGGCACCAGCGGACCTCCTGATCGCTGGTGAAGTCCTTGCGATTCAGGGGCTCCAAAGAGAGGGGTACGCCGGTAAGCCCTCGGTAGCTCTGCCCTGTGCCGTTCGGACGAAGCGGCGAAGTGGGCATGTCCGAAGCCTTCTGGGTAGTCGGTGGGTGATCAAGCTCCGAATGCAGCTGATCGACGGCGGTCACGAGTTCGTCCCTTCCAATTGATCGATCTCAGCTTCAAGATCACGAGCGAGTTCGCTGAGTGAGATCGGAAGCCCGCGAACCCGGGAGTAGCTGCGAATGTCCACCAAGTACTTGGCCCTCAGCAGCAGCGCCAGCTGGCCGAGGTTCATCTCCGGAACGATCACCCGTTCGTAGCGACGCAGGATGTCGCCGAGATTTGCTGGGAACGGGTTCAGATGCCGCAGATGTGCGTACGCGACCAGCCGGCCCGTCTTGCGCACCCGGCGTGCCGCGGCGACGATCGGCCCGTAGGTGGAGCCCCAGCCCAGCACCAAGACCCGTGCCTGGCGACCCTCCGAATCGGCCGGATCATCGACGGTCAGGTCAGGAATGTCTTGGACGATCCCGTTGATCTTGGCCTGTCGGGTACGGACCATTTCCTCGTGGTTGGCCGGATCGTAAGAAACTGCGCCGGTGTCCTTGGCCTTCTCGATGCCGCCGATGCGGTGCTCGAGGCCGGCGGTTCCCGGGATCGCCCATGGCCGGGCGAGTGACTCGGGATCGCGCAAGTAGGGCAGGAAGACGGGCTCACCGGACTTGTCCGTGGCGTTGGCCGAATGTGCGAACTGCGGGTCGATCACCGGGATGGAGTTGATGTCCGGTATGAGCCACGGTTCTGCACCATTGGCGATGTAGCCGTCGGACAGGATCACCACCGGGGTCCGGTACTTGATCGCCAACCGGACGGCCTCGAGGGCAGTGGGAAAGCAGTCGGCGGGGGATTGAGCCGCCAGTACGGGAACCGGTGCCTCACCATTGCGGCCGAACATCACCTGCAGCAGGTCGGCCTGCTCGGTCTTGGTCGGCATGCCCGTGCTGGGCCCGGCGCGCTGGATGTCACAGATGATCAAGGGCAGCTCGGTCGCGACGGCCAGCCCGATAGTCTCTGACTTCAGTGCGACGCCAGGTCCGGAGGTGGTGGTGACGCCGAGATGTCCGGCGAAGCTCGCGCCCAGTGCGGCACCGACGCCAGCGATCTCGTCTTCGGCCTGGAAGGTGGTGACGCCGAAGCGCTTGTGCTTGCTGAGTTCGTGCAATACGTCCGACGCTGGAGTGATCGGATAGGAACCGAGGAACAGCGGCAGACCGGCCTTTCTGGATGCGGTGATCAGCCCATACGCCAACGCAAGGTTGCCTGAGATCTGCCGGTAATTCCCTGGCGGCATAGGCGCCGGCGCCACCTCGTAGGTGACTGCGAACACTTCGGTGGTCTCGCCGAATGCGTACCCGGCCTTGAAAGCGGTGATGTTGGCGTCGCGGATCTCGGGCTTGGACGCAAACTTGGCGGTCAGGAAGTTGAGCGTGCCCTCGGTCGGCCGGTGATAGAGCCACGACAGCAGCCCGAGCGCGAACATGTTCTTGGCGCGGCTGGCGTCCTTGCGGGTGAGACCAAACTGCTTGACTGCCTCGACGGTCATGCCGGTCAAGTCGAGTGCGTGCACCTGGTAGTTGTCGAGCGAGCCGTCGGTGAGCGGATCGCTGTCGTAACCGACCTTGGCCAAATTGCGCTTGCTGAAGTCAGCTGAATCGGCGATGATCACGCCGCCACGTGGCAAGTCGGCGATGTTCGCCTTCAGGGCTGCGGGATTCATCGCGACCAGCACATCGGGCCGGTCGCCGGGAGTCATGATGTCGTAATTGGCGAAGTGCAGCTGGAAGCTGGACACACCGGGCAGCGTGCCAGCGGGTGCCCGGATCTCGGCCGGGAAGTTCGGCAGCGTCGAAATGTCGTTGCCGAATACCGCCGAGTCGGAGGTGAACCGATCGCCCGTGAGTTGCATGCCATCGCCCGAGTCCCCGGCGAACCGGATCACGACCCGGTCGAGGGTATTGACCTGCTTCACTACTCTGCGTGCCTTCTTCCTGTGGCGTGCCTCATCCGCTTGTAAGGGTCAGGGGGTTCGTGGCTGCGATCTCCGCTGAGGCTGCCGATCAACCCCATGATAGGCAGGCATTCCTGTGACGCATGGAACTTTCAGCCCATGAGAACCAATGAGACGTGGATGTTATATGCCGCGGCTGGTCCCCCGCTGGGCCGCATTACCGTGGACCTGTGCGCTGGGTCGACTGGTATGGCGACGGGTCGCTGTACGTGCTGGAGGTCGCTCTGGCGTGCTGTGCACTGGAATTTGATGCCGCCGCGCGCTTCGCTGCGGTCCCTTTGCCGACTCTTGCCGACCGGGCCCAGGTGGCTGTGGTCATTTCTGGCACCGTGACCGATCGGTTGGCACCGGCGGTCGCTGCGATCGTCGACGGCTGCGAGCAGCTGGCTGGGCGCCGGCCAGCGGTTATCTCCTTTGGGGCCTGTGCCTCTTCAGGCGGTCCGTACTGGGACTCCTACGCGGTAACCAAAGGGATCGATCAGCTGTTGGCCGTCGACGCGTACGTCCCCGGCTGCCCGCCTCCGCCCGAGGCGTTGTCGGCGGTGCTGGATGAGGTGGCAAGGCGGGTGGCGTCGTGACCGAGTTGTTGCCGGAGGATTGGCTGGCTGCCGTCGAGGCGTTGCAGGCGGACGGTTTCGATTACTTCGACTGGCTCGGCTGCGTCGACGAGATCGGCCGGCAGGACTGTCTCCGGATTGTCCTGGTGGTGCGGAGTCTCGCCCAGGCGGCCGGGCCGAAGATGCTGAGCTGTTCGCTGCCCCGCAACGATCCGCGGATCAACACAGTGACTGATGTCTTTGCCGGCGCCGCATGGCACGAGCGCGAGGTGGCTGAGCTGTTCGGTGTCGAGTTCATCGGGGGTGATCACCGTCGGCTGCTGCTCAACCCCGAGTTCGAGGGCACACCGCTGCGTAAGGATGAGGTTTTGGCCGCGCGTACCGGGATGAGCTGGCCCGGCGCCAAGGAGCCAGGAGAGACGGAGGCCTCGCCAAGCCGTCGTCGGCTGGTGCCGCCAGGGGTCCCGGATCCTGCGGTGTGGGGTGATCGTGATGCGTCGCAGCCGGCGGCTGACCCGGCGGAGGTGGCCGAATCCGCGGTCGGAGGCCGGGTCCGACGGAGGCGTCCGTGAACTCGCCAAAGTCCTCGCATCGGTGGATCCGGTTGATCGAACCGGCCTGTACGTCTTGCATGATCTGTGCCCGGGAGTGCCCGACCTGGTGCATCAGCATTGACTCGCATACTGAGCCGATATCAGATTTGCCGGCGACGGTTCGCGAGCGTACTCAGAACGTGCTTGACCGCTTCGCTATTGACTGGTCGCTGTGCATGTACTGCGGCATCTGCGTCGAGGAGTGCCCCTTCGATGCGCTCGAGTGGGCGGATGTCCTGACCCGGCCGGCGTTGAGCTCAGACGCGCTGATTGAGGAAATGGCGCAGCCGCCAAAGGGCTAGTGGGGCTGCAAAGTTCTGGCGATGATCACTTCGCGGTAGTTCCCAGCACTTCGCGGTAGTTGGGACTAACGCGAAGTGCCAGAAAGTAACGCGAAGTGGGTCGTTGAGGGCAGGGTAGAGGTTCGACCCACGATATGAGGTGAACGATCACACGGAGTCGGCCTGACGGTCTTCGGTAGCCTCTTGGGCGCCGAGGGCCTCGTCGACCGACGATGCAGCAGGCTCCGTTGCTTCCAAAGGCGGCTCACCAATGCCCTCCGTGTTCTCCTGCGCAGCCGCGCTGCCGTCCTCGTAAGATGACCTGGCGGTGTCCCCTGTAGCTGCAACGGCCTCCGTCATGTCCTCAGCTCCCGCGCCCGAGTAACCAATTGACTCGTCGGAGAGCGTCGGCGTGTCGTCGTCCCCGTCGAAGCGGTCCTTGACGTTCTCGATGACTTCCTCGGCCTTGTCCTTCAGCTCATCCAGAAAACCCATGTCGTGATCCTTACAGTGCAGAACTGCCCAACACCGGTGTGTTCGGGTCGCGGTCATCCTAGGGGCGTCGGTTGGACTGGCGCGGATGCCTCGCCGGCGCCTTATCGGTAGTTGGTGAACTGTACGGCGAAGTCGAGATCGGCTGCCTTGATCAGCGCCTGGACCCTCTGAAGATCATCACGACTCTTGCTGCTAACGCGTAGTTCGTCACCTTGGATCTGGGCCTTGACATTCTTCGGTCCCTCGTCGCGGATCAGCTTGGAGACCTTCTTCGCGTTCTCCTGGCTGATGCCTTCCTTCGTGGTGGCGGTGATCTTGTAGAGCTTGCCGGATGATCTTGGTGGACTGGCGTCAAGGGCTTTCAGGCTCACCCCGCGCCTCACGAGCTTGGATTGGAAGACGTCCAGCACTGCCTTGACCCGCTCCTCGGAGTTGGCTTCCATATCGATGGCCTGGCCTGACCAGCGGATGCTGGCGTCGGTGTTCTTGAAATCGAACCGTTGCCGGACCTCCTTGGCAGCCTGGTTCAAGGCGTTGTCCACCTCTTGGCGGTCCACCTTGCTGACGATGTCGAACGAGCTGTCTGCCACCTTGCTGCTCCATTTCCCACGATGTTGACCGGCCCATTGTGTCGAATCGCCTCGTCCGGCTGGCAGGTGGTTGGCTCGTGGTCGTGAGAGTTGGGTATTGTTTCTCCCCGCCGCAGGATGGAGATCTGAGCGGTACGGCAGGTTGCCCGAGTGGCCAAAGGGAGCGGTCTGTAAAATCGTCGGCTTAGCCTACGTTGGTTCGAATCCAACACCTGCCACAAGTCAAAAACCGGCCTCTGACTAGGGGGAACACCTAACGGCTAGGGGCTTGGGCCGTCTGTGGGCCGTCACTCGTCGACCACGCGGTGTCGATGGCCCGCCGCGTCCGGTCCTCGCTGTCTGGCATTAGGTGGCCGTAAGTCTTGAGCACTAAGGTCGCGTTCTCGTGGCCTAACCGCTCGGTGACGGCAACGACGGACTCGCCAGCGGCCAGCAAGACCGAGGCGTAATGGTGCCTCAGGTCGTGCGAGGTGACGCCAGCGTGCAGGCCCGCACTCTTGGCCGCTGGCTTAAACACGCGAGCACCGAAGTGCTCCTGCCGGTATAGGTTCCCGCTGGTCGTGGTGAACAGAGACCCGTCCTCAGCCGGTGAGAATTCCGAGATGTGCGCCGCTAGGGTTTCGGCGACCACGGTGGGCAGCGGCACCGTGCGGCGTGATCTTGGTGTTTTGGGTGATACGCGGTGCTTGCCATCTTGGGTGAGCTGCCACTCCACCCGCACAG
>DASUYM010000080.1:0-16008 GCA_036377435.1 Propionibacteriaceae bacterium | reverse complement strand
GATCGAACTCGTTGGTGCAACCTGCTCAAATTAAGAAGATCCGTAATTCGGTTATCTCCGTTCGTTCTCCACACGGACCATGCGTATGGGCGCGGTTCCGCAGGGATTCCGCAGGAGATTCGTTAGAGGCCGTTCACGACCAACGTTCGCCAACCACGCTTCACGCTCAGAACCGGCAATTTCAGCTCCTTACAACCACCGCCAACGACACCTGGCGAGTTTGAGCTCTACTACGACGTCTGATTCTTGTCGCTGATCTCAGCGGAGCGACCGGCTGACCTTGGGCAACGTCCCGAGGTCAGTCGCCGTTTGGGGCCTATGCGTCGTGAACCGCCGGAAGGCGTTGCGACCCGCGAAGATCAGCAGCGCCATCGCTGCCGCCCTTGGGCCGCACGCCGCAGGAGCGCTGGCGAGGACAGCCAGAACCAAGCATCCGGTGGCCAGCAGCAGACGCATCCTCACACCGACGTCTCACACGGCCCAGACAGTCTGAGGTGGGCATTAGGGTGCCTGGGTGCTGTCCGTCGCTATCGCCCTTTCGTCCGGACTGGTCTGGGGTATCGGCGACTTCGCAGGGGGTAAGGCAACTCAGCGCGCAGCCGCGCTGCCGGTCGTTTGGCTATCGAAACTGGTGAGCCTCCCTCTGCTCGCGATCTACCTTGTTGCGACGTACGTGCCCATCACGCCGATTGGCCTCGTGTGGGGTGCCATGGCTGGAGTGGCGGGCGTCGTCGGCTTGGTGCTGTTCTATCGGGCACTTGCAGCAGGCGCTATGACTGTGGTCGCACCGGTCACCGGCGTCACTTCAGCCGCCATTCCGGTTGTGGTTGGGCTTCTCGCGGGAGAGCGTCCGTCGGGCCTGCAACTTGTCGGGGTGGGCTGCGCGCTGCTGGCGATCGCCTTGGTGAGTATCTCGCCTCATCCATCCCGGCAGCGCCGAGCGGTCACCTGGAGACTGGTCGCCGCAGCGCTCGGCGCCGGCACAGGTTTTGCGCTGTTCTTCATTTTGATCGCAGCGGCAGGTGACGCGACCGGCGGACCGCCAGGCTTGTGGCCAATCGCCGGTTCCCAACTCAGCGCGCTGATCATCGGGGGCCTGCTCTTGCTGATGACTCGACCCGGGCCCTGGCCTCATGAGGCCGCCCTACGCTGGACGATGGTGGCCGGCCCGTGCGACATGACGGCAAACGCTCTCTATCTCGTCGCCGCTGGCCGCGGCGACCTCAGTGTCGTTGCCCCGCTAGCCGCGCTTTACCCAGTGACAACGGTGATCTTGGCGCTGATCATTGACCGAGAAAAGCTGCGCGGCCTCCAGGTCGCTGGCCTTGCCTTCGCTGTGGCAGCCCTCGTACTCGTCAGCGGCTAACCAGATCACTTCTCTTCCGCCGAAGTCCTCCGGCGCACCTGTAGCCTCTCAGCGGAGGTGAAGGTGCGCGCAAGCGTTGAATATCCGCATCGAGTGGCAATGATCAGCATGCATACGTCACCACTCGCGACGCCGGGAGTGGGAGACGCCGGCGGTCTGAACGTCTATGTCGCCGAGCTGGCGCGGCGGCTCGGGGAGCGTGGCCTGAAAGTGGATGTCTTCACCCGCCGTGATGCACCCGACCTACCCGACATCGTCGAGATCCACGAGCACACCAGAGTGATCCACCTCAAGGCAGGACCTGCGGCCACTGTCGCCAAGGAGGTCCTCCTCTCGCTCACTGAGGAGTTCTGCGCTGCGCTCGAGGCGCGCCTTGACGACCATGATCTGATTCACACCCACTACTGGCTCTCCGGGCTGGTCGGCGTGCAGCTCAAGGCTCGGCACGGCCTCCCCCTGGTGCACACCATGCACACCATGGCTCGCGTGAAGAACTCCAGTCTCGGGGAGGACCAGCTCGTCGAGCCCCATGTACGCGAGCACGGCGAGTCCGCCATCGTTCGGGCGGCCGACGTGCTCACCGCCAGCACCAGCGACGAGGCGGTGGAACTCCGAGATCATTACTGCGCCCGGCCTGGCCAGATCATGATCGTGCCGCCGGGCGTCGACCTGCACACCTTCCATCCCTGCAACCAGCCCAAGTCACGAGCCCAGTTCGGCGTACCGCAGGACATCCAGGTGATCTTGTTCGTCGGCCGCATTCAGCCGTTGAAGGCGCCCGATGTGTTGATCAAGGCCGTTGCCGAGCTGGCACGACGCGACCCAGAACGCCATAGTCGACTGCAGTTGATCATCATCGGTAGTCCCAGCGGCACCAACGCAGAGTGGTCGCAAACGCTCGGCCCGCTGGCAATCGATCAGGGCATCGAGGACATGGTGGACTTCCGCCCACACTCGCCCCGCTCGGAACTGTTCCGCTGGTACTGCGTCTCTGACGTGGTGGCTGTGCCTTCCTACAACGAGTCATTTGGACTCGTCGCGCTCGAGGCGCAAGCCTGCGGGCGGCCAGCTGTGGCAGCCGACGTGGGTGGTCTGCGGCATGCCGTCCGTGATCACTACAGCGGTCTACTAGTGAGAGGGCATGACGAGAGCGAGTGGGCCGATGCTCTTGCCGCGATCCTCGATGATCACGACGAGATGATCAGAATGGGAACTAACGCGGCAGCGCACGCGGCGACGTTCAGCTGGGACAACGCCGCTGCAGCCACGCTTCAGGCCTATCGGTTGGCATTGACCGGAAGTTCCTCCGAGTGAGCCACCAGCTTTACAGACAACCCGAACCAGCTGCGGCACTTGGGGCCGCCGTGGTGCCTGCCGCGTTACTGCTGCTCGCTGGCTGAGTCCCAGGGAGCAGGGAGATTGCGTGCACCGAGATCGGTGCGCCTCCGGGGTCGCAGTCACCGTTGATGAGGCGATCGCAGCAGGCGTCGACGATGTCCGGCTGACGGTCTGCTGGGATGGCAACTGCAATGATCACTAGCTCCAGTCAGCGACACTTCGGGCTTGCGCTGAGTTCGCTAACGATCGGCTACGAACCCCAGAAGACCGTCTCCACGACGGCCCTGGCCCGTCGCGTCACCCGACGGTAGTCGGCGAGTAGGTGAGAGGACTCCCCCGGCCCGTATCCGAGCAGCTCGGCAAGGCTGGCCAGCTCGCGATTGTCACTTGGCAGCGAATCCGAGCCGCGGCCCCGCATCAGCATGATCTGGTTGCGGATGCGGCTGGCCAACATCCAGGCCGCCTCGAGGTGCCCGGCATCCATTGCATCAATGATTCCGGCATCACGGGCGGCCCGCAGCGCCGCGATTGTCTGCGAAGAGCGAAGAGCGGGCAGCTCATGGGCATGCTGCAGCTGGAGAAGCTGAACCGTCCACTCAACATCGGCAATCCCGCCCGGGCCCAGCTTGGTGTGCTTGGCTGGATTCGCGCCCCTCGGCAGTCGTTCAGCCTCCACTCGCGCTTTCAGCTTGCGTATCTCTGTCAGCTGCGATGCGCTCAGGCCACCTTCCGGCCAGCGGTGGGCGTCGATCTCGGCCATCAAGGCCCTGCCAAGTTCTTCGTCGCCCGCGAGCGCGTCAGCGCGGACCAACGCCTGGAGCTCCCAGGTGGAGGACCAGCGGCTGTAGTAGTTGCGATATGCGGTCAGCGAGCGGATCAGGGCGCCTCCCTTGCCCTCAGGCCGCAGGTCGGCATCGATGCTCAGAGCCGGATCGGCGCTCGGTCGGGTAAGCAATGTTCGCATCTGGTTGATCAACGCAGTCGCAACCTTGGTAGGGTCGCTGCCCCCGCCGGTGGCGTCCTCCATGACGAACATGGCATCGGCGTCCGAGGCGTACGACATCTCCCGGCCACCCCAGCGACCCATCGCGATGACCGCGATCTGCGGCACCGACCCGCCAGAGGCTTCTCGTGCGACCGCCAGCGCGGCATCGATCGTCGCCGATGCCAGGTCGGTGAGGGCCGCCCCCACACTGAGGACATCGTTGTCCCCGAGCAGGTCACCGGCTGCCACCCGAAACAGCTCTCGCCGTCGGATCGCCCGGATCGCCTCAACCGCCGCCGCGCTGCTGCTCTGCCTGCCGGCGGCGGCGTGCATCTCCGCCTTCAGCTCCACCAGCGACCGAGGCCGCAGTTCTTGATCATCGGCGAGCATCTGCACGGTCTGCGGCGCCCGCTTGAGCAGCTCCACCGCGTACCGGCTCGAAGCGAGGATGCGGGCCAGCCGCTCGGCCATTGCGCCCTCGTCCCGAAGTGCCCGTAGATACCAGGGGGTGGTGCCCAGCGCCTCCGACACCTGACGAAAGGCCAGCAGGCCGTGATCGGGATTGGGCGCCTGGGCGAACCAGCCGAGCATCGCCGGCAAGAGCTGGCGCTGAATCTCAGCCTGCCGAGTGACACCTTGGCTGAGCGCCGCTATGTGGCGCAGCGCGGCCGTCGGATCGGCGTAGCCGAGTGCCCTCAGCCGATCGAGGGCGGCGTCCGTGGTCAGCCTCAGCTCCTTCGACGGGATCTTGGCCACCGTGTCAAGCAGCGGCGAGTAAAAGAGCCGCTGGTGCAGCCGCCGTACCCGCTGAGCGGTGTGGCGCCAGGTGCTGAGCAGCTCCTTCACCGGATCCTTGTAACCGAACGAACGCCCCAGCCCACGAAGATCATGATCATTGTTCGGCAGCAAGTGGGTACGCCGGAGGTTGAAGAGCTGGATGCGATGCTCGAGTGTTCGCAGGAATCGATAGGCCAGCGCCAAGTGTTTGCCGTCCTCGCGGCCCACGTAGCCGTTGTCGATCAAGCTCTTCAGTGCTGGCAACGTCGCGCGCGACCGCAGCCGCTCGTCGACCCGTCCGTGCACCAACTGCAACAACTGGACCGAGAACTCGACGTCGCGCAAGCCACCCTCGCCGAGCTTGAGCTCGCGGCCCTGGTTCCGCGCCGGAATGTGGGCCACCACCCGCTTGCGCATCGCCTGGGTATCGGCAACGAAGTTCTCCCGCTCCGCTGCGCGCCACACCATCGGCGCCACCATGTCCACAAACACTCGTCCAAGCTCAAGATCACCGGCAGCAGGTCGAGCCTTGAGCATGGCCTGGAACTCCCAGGTCTTGGCCCACTTTTCGTAGTAGATGCGATGGCTTGACAGCGTGCGCACGAGCTGACCGGCCTTGCCCTCCGGTCTGAGAGCGGCATCTACCTCCCAGATCGTCCCAGCTGACGTGTGCGCCGAGCAGACCCGGGTCATCTCAGCCGCCATCCGCGTAGCGATTTGCACGGCCTGGTCGCTGCTGATCAGCGGCGAGCCATCGGAGTGCAACGCTGGTTCGGCGACGAAGAGGACATCGACGTCGCTGACGTAGTTGAGCTCCTGGGCACCACACTTGCCGAGACCAACTACCGCCAGCCGTGTCTTCAGGGCGTTTTCGCCGAGCTTGAGTCGAGCGATCGACAGCGCGGCCTCAAGGGTGGCGTCCGCCAGGTCGGACAGCTCGTCGGCGATGTCGACGACCGCCTCGATGGGTTCGGCCGCGCACAAGTCACGTGCTGCGATGCGAAGCAGCGCTCCGCGGTAGGCAATACGCAGTTGGTCGCCGGTCGGGTCCGTCGCTATGGGCAACGGCGATTCCGGATCAGCGCCTGTCGCCTCCAGCAGCTCCCGACGCAGGGAAGCTGCCGGCACCTTGGCGAGCTCGTACTCGAGCAGCTCGAGATGTTCGGGATGAGCGATCAGATGATGGCTCAGCTTGCTGCTGCCGCCCAGGACCATGATCAGTTGACGGGCCAGAGCGGGCGCCGCTATCAACCGGGCGAGCAAATCCGGAGCTCGCTCACAAAGCCGATCAACGCCCGTGAGCGCCAGGTCTGGATCGGCAGATTTGGCGAACAGATCAAGCAATGGCTCATACTCGTCGGCCCAGGGACCGATGATGCGTTCAGCGGCCACAGCGTCGACGAAACCTCGCCGCGCGAGCGTGCCTTGCATCGTCTCGATCCGGATCATGGCTCGATGTTATTCTTCCCTGCTCGCGCGGCGCCCCCGAAGATGGCGCCGTCGTCGCGGAGGTCGGGAATGATGGGAGCGCCACGGCTGCGCCCGCACGAGGCTTTGCTGGAGCAGTCGCGAACGTCCTTGGCGTGGCTGCAGAGCCTGCCGACCGAGGCATTTGAACGTCCCACTGTGCTGCCAGAGTGGAGCGTACGCCAGCTCGCGGGGCACTTGGTCCTGGTGCACGCCGGCCTTGCGCAGTCGTTGGACAAACCGACGAAGGAAGTCGCCCTGCCGATTCATGAGTTTGTGACCCGCTATCGTCGCGACGTCGAGGTAATCATGGCGGCAACGCTGGAGGCGTCAGCAGGGCTGACTGGTCCCGAGGTGCTCGGGCGGCTCGAGTCGGCGATTGATGATCTCGCGGCCAGGTTCGACGCTGGCGTCGAGATGTCGCGAGTGATCAGTACGCGACGTGGTCCGACCACGATCGAGGATTACGTGGCCACCCGCATTCTCGAGCTGGTCATCCACACCGACGATCTCAACCGCTCGCTTCCCGAGGTGGAGCCAGCGGAGCTGCGTCGACGTGGCCTCTCGCGATGTACCCGCACGCTTACTGGAATCCTGGCGGACCGGCATCCCGGCCGCTCCATCGAGGTGAGGGTTCCGCCGTACGCAGCCGTGCAGTGCGCAATCGGCGATCCCGGGCCGACCCATACCCGCGGCACACCGCCCAACGTGGTGGAGACCGACCCGCTGACCTTCTTACGACTAGCGACCGGCCGCCTTGGGTGGCCGGAGGCCGTTGCGGACGGTTCAGTCCACGCATCCGGCCTGCGCGCCAACCTCTCGCCGGTGCTCCCCCTACTCTCCTAGTGTCGTGCCTCGACTTGTCAGCGTCTCAGCGTCCTGTGGCCGACTCCGACGCTGACAAGTCGGCATCAAAGAACAGGGAGCAGGCGCGAGAGCTCCAGGGGGGTCACCTGTCGGCGGTACTCCTCGAACTCGGCACGCTTGTTACGCAGGAAGAAGTCAAATACGTGCTCTCCGAGCGTCTCCGCGGCCAGCTCGGACCGCTCCATGGTGCGGATGGCCTCGTCCAGATTGCGCGGCAGGGGCGAGATTCCCAGCGCCTGCCGTTCCCGTTCCGTCAGCGACCAGACGTCGTCCTCGGCGCCTTCGGGCAGCTCGTACTCGCCCTCGATCCCGGCCAAACCCGCCGCCAGGATAAGCGCGAAGGCCAGGTAGGGGTTGGCTGCGGAGTCAATCGAGCGTAATTCGACCCGAGCAGAGGACCCTTTGTTTGGCTTGTACATCGGCACTCGGACCAGTGCCGATCGGTTGTTACGACCCCAGCAGATGTAGCTGGGTGCCTCGCCGCCGCCAGCCAGCCGCTTGTAGGAGTTGGTCCATTGGTTCGTCACTGCGGTGATCTCGGCGGCGTGCCGCAGCAGGCCAGCGATGAAGTAGCGCCCCACCTTCGACAAGTGATGTTCCGCACTCGCGTCGTAGAAGGCATTGTTGTCACCCTCGAAGAGCGACATGTGCGTGTGCATGCCAGATCCCGGATGCTCGGTGAACGGCTTGGGCATGAAGGATGCGTGAATGCCTTGAGACAGCGCAACTTCTTTGACCACCACACGGAAGGTCATCAAGTTGTCGGCAGTAGAGAGGGCGTCTGCGTAGCGAAGATCAATCTCTTGCTGCCCTGGAGCACCCTCGTGGTGTGAGTACTCCACAGAGATTCCCATCTGCTCCAGCATAGTGATCGCGCGCCGTCGGAAATCGCTGCCCAGGCTCTGCGGCGTGTGGTCGAAGTAGCCCGACTGGTCGACCGGCGTCGGCGGCTTGCCCGGCTTGATCGGGTCCTTGAAGAGGAAGAACTCCACCTCAGGGTGGGTGTAAAACGTAAATCCGAGATCGGCGGCCTTCTTGAGCGTCCGTTTGAGCACGTACCGCGGGTCCGCGTACGACGGTGAGCCGTCGGGCATCGTGATGTCGCAGAACATCCGCGCAGTGGCAGGGCTGATGTCGCGCCAGGGCAGCAGCTGGAAGGTCGATGGATCAGGATGGGCCAGCATGTCGGACTCGTAGACCCGGGCAAAACCCTCGATCGCCGAACCGTCGAAGCCCATGCCTTCGGCGAAGGCACCCTCGAGCTCGGCAGGCGCGACAGCCACCGATTTCAGAAAGCCAAGAACATCGGTGAACCACATGCGGACGAACCGCACATCGCGCTCTTCAATCGCCCGCAACACGAACTCGGTCTGCTTGTCCACGCGGCCCAGTCTGCCGCCCACGATGTAACAACAGCGTTACGGCTCAATGGGCGCCGAATGCACGTATCGGGTCTAGCCCATGGGCTCCCCGTACGGTCGCGTCGTAGTCTCGTGCCGTGCCTCATCTCCGGATTGCTATGGCCCAGGTCAATGCCACCGTCGGGGACATCTCGGCCAACGCCGACCTTGTCATGGACTGGTCGAAACAAGCAGCCGACGCAGGCGCGCACCTGGTGCTATTCCCCGAGATGATGCTTACCGGCTACCCCGTGGAGGATCTCGCGCTGCGTCGCAGCTTCGTCGAGGCCTCGCGGACCTCGATCAATCGCCTTGCCATCCGCCTGCTCGACGCCGGACTTGGTGATCTTGTCGCGGTCGTCGGGTACCTGGACCGCACGAACGAGGCTGACCATCCGAAGGGCGGGCACCCACAAAACGTTGCTTCGGTACTGCACCAAGGTCGGGTGGTCTGTTCCTACGCCAAGCATCACCTACCCAATTACGGTGTCTTCGACGAGTTCCGCTATTTCAAGCCCGGCAACGAACTTCACGTGCTGCGCATTCGCGGCATCGATGTCGCAATTGCCATCTGTGAAGACCTCTGGCAGGACGGCGGACCGGTGGCCGCGACGGCCGAGGCGGGCGCCGGCCTGCTCGCGGTGATCAATGCCAGCCCTTATGAGCGAGACAAGGACGACGTACGGGGCGATTTGGTCCGGCGGCGCGCCCAGGAGGCGGGCTGCCCCCTTGCCTATGTGAATCTGGTCGGCGGCCAAGATGAGCTGGTATTCGACGGTGACACCATGATCGCCCGTGAAGACGGCACCATCGTGGTACGCGCACTGCAGTTCGTCGAAGATCTCGTGGTCGCCGATCTTGATCTTGCTCCCGGCACTGCTCCGCTGCAGAGCGAGCTCGCCGTGGGCACCGTGCCCGCGGAGCCCGGCCAGAGCGGCATGGTCATCCTCCGCCAGCACATCTCCGACGCCGGAGACGCACCCGCCGAGTTGATCACGCCGACACTAGCGAAACCACTCGAGGCGATGGCCGAGGTCTATCTCGCCTTGGTCATGGGCCTGCGCGACTATTGCCACAAGAACAGAATCGAGCGGGTCTATCTCGGGCTGTCGGGTGGCATCGACTCATCGCTGGTAGCCGCCTTGGCGTGTGACGCCCTGGGCGCCGAGCATGTCTACGGCATCTCCAATCCCAGTGCCTACTCCTCCGAGCACTCCAGAAGCGACGCGGCTGAGCTGGCCGCACGGACCGGCTTGCACTTCATGACGGTGCCCATCGCCCCGGCCGTCGACGCTTTTCACCAGATGCTCGACATCGACGGCATCGCCGCCGAGAACCTGCAGGCCCGGATCCGCGCCGTGATCTGGATGGCGGAATCCAATCAGCATCCACCCTCGATCGTGCTGGCCTGCGGCAACAAGAGTGAGCTCGCCGTTGGCTACAGCACCATCTATGGCGATGCTGTCGGGGGCTACGCGCCGATCAAGGACCTACCCAAGACCTGGGTCTGGAAGCTCGCCCGCTGGCGAAACGAGCAAGCGCTGCAGCGGGGCGAGACTCCACCAATTCCGGAGAACTCGATCAGTAAAGAGCCCAGCGCCGAACTGCGGCCCGGACAGAAGGACACCGACTCGCTCCCGCCGTACGAGCTGCTCGACGACGTCCTGGACGACTATGTAGAAGGCGACGCCGGTCACGAGGAGATCGTGGCAATGGGCTTCGAGCCCGAGCTGGCGGATCGGGTGATCCGGATGGTTGATCGGGCCGAATACAAGAGACGGCAGTATCCGCCAGGCACCAAGATCAGCTTCAAGGCCTTCGGCCGCGATAGGCGGTTACCGATCACCAACGGCTGGCGGGAGGGTCGTTGAGGTGACTGCACTCCGCTGCCTGAGGTCTGGACGATCAGATCCGCTGATCTGGTAGCCATAGATGCCCGTTGCCGGCTGGTACCCCGACCCTGCGGGAGTGTCTGGGCGATACCGCTACTGGGACGGTTCGAGGTGGTCAAGCTTTACCACCGACGACCCTCACCGGCCTGTCCCTGGCGAAAGCCCGGCGAGCGGCTCGACCCCGACGGAGTCTGCGCAGGGCGCACCGCCCAGCCGACCATCGCGTAGGCGTCGGCTCGGCCTGATCATCGGCGTGCTCACTCTGGCGGTGACCGTGGTTGTGGCAGCAGCAATCTCCATCGGTAACTTCCGGTCGCTCGTCGCCAACCCGCTGCCGACCCCGAGCGCGAGCGGCAGCGTTGAGTCGCCAGCAGACCCGACGACGACGTCCACACCCCAGCCCCGGACGCCCTCGGCGACTCCCACGCCGCTCGTCCGCTGTCCGAAGGGAGACCCCAATCTCCGTGCTTCCCACCCCACCGATGGTCGGGTGTACGGCGGAAATCTGTCATTCGAGGAACAACCGACGTTCGATCCCGCTGCCGTCGAGCCACGCTTCGGCTTCGCCTACGACGTGCTCCAGCAGACGCTGCCGGTGAGTCAGAGCACGCCCTGGATCGCGCAGCTCGCGGTTGGCCAGTTGCGCGGGAAGGACGGCTTCGTCAACGATCCCCGAAACACGGTCGAGAGCTTGGTGCGGTGCATCATAAGCGGCAACATGTACAGCCCCTATCTGCCCACACGAACCGACATTCGCAGCGAGGGGCTAAGCATCGACGGCCAGAGCGGATGGCTGATCGAGAGCGAAATCACCGTCGACCGACCCGATCTTGCCGTTGCAGGCGATCACACGATCTTCATCGTGGTGCGCGACGGGAACGACTGGGGCTTCTTCTTCGGTGCGGTGCCGCTCGGTAACGCGCAGCTTGACGCTGTACTGGCGAGGACCATACGTGGACTCCGTGCAAGCTGACGCGGCCACATTCGATGCGCCCTTAGCCTGTCGATGCGCCAGATCGCGGGCTTCGTCAAACTCAGCCCAACATTTCCGGACTAGCCATCTACGGCCTCTTCGGAGATCACGGTCATCGAGTCGAGCCGCGGCGAGCCGAAGGTGGTGGCCATGGCGACATCGCTGGCGTCGCGACCGCGCCCGATGAGCACCCGTCCCTTGCGTCGCTCGTTGTTTCGGGGATCAAATGTCCACCAGCGATCACCCAGATAAACCTCCATCCAGGCTGCGAAGTCCATCGGCAGATCGCGGTGTGGAACGTCGATCTCGGGCAGGTAGCCGAAGACGTAGCGAGCAGGAATATTGAGCGCGCGGCAGAACGAAACCGCGAGGTGGGTGAAGTCCCGGCACACCCCGTAACCAGTGGTGTGAGCATCGGCGGCTGTGGTCATCGGGGTGCTGGCGCCGTATTCGAAGCGCAGGTGGCCGTGCACGTAGTCGCAAATGGCCTGGACCCGTCCGTAGCCGGGCGGCGTAGTACCGAAGCGGTTCCACGCCTCGGCGCCGAGGACATCCGGCAGACAGAAGCGGCTGGGCAGGATGTAGATCAGGACGTCGTCGGGCAGCTGGTCAGGCGTAAGCTCGGGGGCCTCCTCATCGACATCTTCCACCGCATCCGGGGCGATCACAGTCGCCTGGTAACTGATCACTGACCGTCCCGCAGGCAGGATCAAACGCCGACAAGGATTGCCGTAAAGGTCGTTGTAGGCATGCGTCGGTCCATCTGGCTCCAGCATCCAGCGCTCATCGATGAGATCGACCTTCTGATCACTCAGAGGCTCGACTTGGAACACTGCGGGAATATCGATCTCCGACTGGTGAACGAACTCACAGCCCACCCTCAGCCGGCGGGTCACCTCCACCAACGCACCCTGTCGCGAACCAGCACAACGTCTCCCCTCGCTCACGGTAAGACCACTCGGCGGCAGTTTACGAGGTAAGAAGCGTATCGCGCGATCAGGCTCAGCCGGGTACGGTGAGGCGCTCGGTCCATCTCATATGACGGAACCCCAGTCCCACTCCCGGTAGTGAAATCTCTATATTCTCTAGCGACCTAGTAGAGATAGAGGAATCTCCTCTCAACCGAAGGCGAACACATGTCCATAGGCAAGCTCCTACGTGTACGCTCCGTCGCAGCACTGTCCGCAGTCGCTGCCACAGTCCTGCTGCTCACCGCTTGCGTCGGCGGCGCTGCCAGGGCGCCGGGTGCCGCCGGATCCACGACTCTGCATCTCGTGGGCTATGCGGTACCGAAAGAGGCGAACAATGCGATCCAGAAGAAATTCGCAGAGACTCCGGAGGGCAAGGGTGTCGTCTGGGAGGAGTCGTACGGCGCCTCAGGCGACCAGAGCCGGGCAGTGGTCAATGGCCTAACCGCTGACTACGTCAACTTCTCACTCGAGGGCGATGTCACCCGGCTGGTCAAGGCCGGTCTGGTCGATGAGAGTTGGAAGTCCGGACCCACCAAGGGCATCGTCTCGGATTCGGCCGTCGTCATTGTGGTGCAGAAGGGAAATCCTCTTGGCATCAAGGATTGGTCGGACCTCGTTAAGCCGGGTGTCAAGATCGTCACGCCCAACCCTGCGTCGTCGGGGTCCGCGCGTTGGAACATTCTGGCGGCCTATCAGCAGGTGATCGCCAACGGAGGCACCGAAGCTGACGCCAAGGAGTACTTGACCAAGTTCTTCAACCACGTGGCCGCGCTTCCGGGCAGCGGACGCGACGCTACCAACGCCTTTCTGGAGGGCGCGGCGAATGTGCTGATCTCCTATGAGAACGAGGCAATCCTCGCCCGACAGTCAGGTGAGGACTTCGACTACATCCTTCCTGACGCCACGCTCAAGATCGAAAACCCGGGTGCGGTGCTGAAGGAAGCCAATCCTAAGGCCGAGGCCTACCTCGACTTCGTGCTGAGCCAGTCTGGCCAAGAAGAGTTCGTGAAGAAGGGCTTCCGACCCGTTGTCGCGGACACTCCGGTGGGCGAGGTGGCAGGTGCGAACAACCCGGCCGAGCCCTTCCCAGTGCCGCCCAAGCTGTTCACGATTAGCGACCTGGGTGGCTGGGACGCTGTGAATGCAAAGTTCTTTGACGAAACAACGGGCCTGGTGCCCGAGATCCAGAAGGCAACAGGCAGGTCGCAGTGACCCAACGTGCAGGGATAGTCGAGCCGTCTCTGCTCGACCCCTCCGCAACGGCAGGCGCGGCCACCAGATCTGGTGGCCGCCGCCTGCCGCGTGGTCGAAGTGCAACCTCCCTCACTCCAGCGTCAGGGCTGGGACTGGGCGTTGCGCTGCTGTGGTTCAGCCTGCTCGTGCTGATCCCGCTGACCGCAGTGCTCGTCCAGGCCTCCGAAGGAGGCTGGTCGGCCTACTGGGATGCCCTGCGCAGCCCACAGACGCTGGCTGCGCTCAGGCTCACCGTCGGGCAGGCGATCCTTGTCACGGCTGTCAATGTCTTCATGGGCACCGCAATCGCCTGGGTATTGGTCCGCGATCACTTTCCTGGCAAGCACGTGCTCGAGGTGGTCATCGACATCCCGCTTGCGCTGCCGACCATCGTCGCCGGCCTGGTGCTGCTCAGCCTGTATGGGCCGTCGAGCCCGCTTGGCGTCAACTGGGCCAACACACCGGTCGCAGTGTTTCTGGCCTTCTTGTTCGTAACTTTGCCCTTCATCGTGCGCACTGTGCAGCCGGTGCTGCTTGAAATCGAGCCTGAGGTGGAGGAGGCAGCCGCATCACTGGGCGCCACTCAGTTCACGATCTTCCGGCGGGTCATCTTGCCCAGCTTGACTCCTGCCATCGCCTCCGGTGCAGCACTCTCGTTCTGTCGCGCCATCAGCGAGTACGGGTCGCTGGTGCTGCTCTCAGGCAACCTGCCCTACTCCACCGAGGTGGCGTCGGTACGCATCCTGTCCTACATCGAGGGTGACAAGCTCACCGAGGCCGCGGCGCTGGCCTCGATCTTGCTGATCGTGGCGCTGGTCGTCATTGTCATTCTCGATGTCATCTCCCGAAGGGTGGCCCGCTATGGGTGACACCGCCGTATCGCGGAATACCACCCGATGGGCACTGCGGGTGCTCGTCGTTGGCTACCTGAGCTTCCTAGTGATCTGGCCTGTGGCGTTGGTCGCGCGGGCGACGTTCGCTCACGGCCTGGCTCCAGTCATCGACGCGCTGCGTCAGCCTGAGGTCATCTTCGCGTTCCTGCTGACGCTCTCGGCAGCCTTCTGGGCTGTGGTGATCAATACCATCTTCGGTGTCGGCATCTCCCTGCTACTCGTTCGCTACACCTTCCCGGGAAGGCGGACGCTCAATGCCCTCGTGGACCTGCCGCTGGCAGTGTCACCTGTCGTAGTCGGACTGTCTTTGGTACTGGTCTACAGCGGGCGTACGGGCTGGCTGGGCGGGAGCCTGGAGCAGGCTGGTTTGCAGGTCATCTACGCTCCGCCCGGGATCATCCTGGCCACCGCGTTCGTCAGCATGCCACTGGTGATTCGCGAGGTTGTCCCGGTGCTCCAGGAGATCGGGACGGAGCAGGAGCAAGCCGCTAGCAGCCTGGGCGCTTCAAGCTTTCAGACCTTCGCTCGCATCACCTTGCCAGCAATCCGCTGGGCACTGCTCTACGGCGTGGTGCTCAGCCTGGCTCGATCTCTCGGTGAGTTCGGAGCCGTCAAGATCGTCTCCGGCGGCGTTGCCATGCGCACCCAAACGGCAACGCTCCTTGTTGAGGAGCGGTACCAGCAGTTCGGCGTTGAGAATTCAATCATCGCCTACACGGCAGCCTTCATCCTGGCATTGATTGCGGTCCTTGCCCTGGTTGTCGTGACCAGCTTTCGACCTGACAAGGGGACTCGGCGATGAGCATTAAGATCGCAGGCGTCGGCAAGAGGTTCGGCGACTTCACCGCTCTGGAGGGCATCGACCTTGACATCGCCTCCGGTGAGCTGACCGCGCTGCTCGGACCCAGCGGTGGCGGCAAGTCAACATTGCTGAGGATCATCGCGGGTCTAGAAGTAGCTGACGTGGGATCGGTAGAGATTGAGGGAGTCGACGCCACCGGGCTGCCGGCCCGCAAGCGCAACGTGGGCTTTGTCTTCCAGCACTACGCCGCGTTCCGCCATCTCAGCGTCGCAGGGAATGTTGGCTTCGGGTTGAAGATCAGAAAGCGTCCTCGCCGGGAGATCAAATCGCGCGTGGCGGAGTTGCTCGAGCTTGTGCACCTCTCGCAGTTCGCGGATCGACTCCCGGCTCAGCTTTCCGGCGGCCAGCGGCAGCGGATGGCGCTGGCTCGCGCGCTGGCGATCGAACCCACCGTGCTGTTGCTCGACGAACCGTTCGGTGCATTGGACGCCAATGTCCGCAAAGAGCTGCGGGCTTGGCTGCGCAGGCTGCACGATGAGGTCCACGTCACTACGGTCTTCGTCACTCACGACCGCGAGGAGGCACTGGAGGTGGCTGACCGAATCGTGGTGATCAACCAGGGCCGGATCGAGCAGATTGGCCCCCCGCACGAGCTCTACGACCACCCCTCCTCGGAGTTCGTGATGAGCTTTCTCGGGCCGGTGACCACGCTGGACGGACACCTGGTACGCCCACACGATCTGGAGATCGAGACCCACCCCTTCGCTGACGCCTACCCGGGCCGAATCGAGCGCTTCAACCGTGTCGGCTTCGAGGTGCGACTCGATGTTCGGTTGGCCGAGGACGACGCTGCGCCGCCGGTACTTGTCACATTGACCCGCGCAGACGCGACCGCCAAGGCACTCGAAACGGGAGTGCCGGTGTGGATCAGACCGGTGGCCGGCGCCTCTCAGGTTCGGATCACCACGCCTACAGCGCTTGGCGCCGACAGCCTCGAGCTCCCGGAAGGCCCGCCACCCTCACCCCCAGACTCGGTGCGGGAAC
>DASUYM010000079.1:0-5429 GCA_036377435.1 Propionibacteriaceae bacterium | reverse complement strand
AGCACAGGAGGCTGGCTTGACGCCCATCGTCGAGCCGGAGGTGCTGATGGAGGGCACGCACAGTCTCGAGCGCTGCGCGGAGGTGAGTGTGGCGACGCTTCGGGCGGTGTACGAGCAGCTCAGCCGCCACCGCATCGTCTTGGAGGCGAGTCTGCTGAAACCGAACATGATTCTGCCGGGTGATGACTGCTCCGAACAGGCGAGCGACGACGAGATCGCCGAGTCGACGATCAGGGTCATGCGTCAGGCTGTGCCCGCGGCCGTGCCGGGAATCGTGTTCCTCTCCGGTGGCCAGACAGACGAGCAGGCCACGGCCCGCTTGGACGCCCTGAACCGGCGGGGAGCCCAGCCGTGGGAACTGAGTTTCTCCTTCGGCCGTGCGCTGCAGGCCCCCGTCCTTCGTGCGTGGGCAGGTGATGACGCCAACGTCGGGCCCGCTCAGGCGGCCCTTCTCCACCGGGCTGAGCTCAACTCAGCTGCCCGCAGCGGCTCATACCATGCTGAGATGGAGGACTCTGGGCTCGGTCAGAGAGCGAGTGCAGGACTCTGATGGCACGGCCGCAGCCGTGGTTCGTATACGGCTGGTCTAGCAACATCCCATGCAGCGTGGGATATTGACACGCTGTTACTGCCCGGACCGCTAACGGCGTCGGATTCCGAACGACGAGACCGCAAGAGCTGCTCCCGCGCCGACCAACAGGACCGGCCAGAGCGGCATCGCATGCATCATGGGTATCCAGCCTCGCAGCAAGAAGACCAGACCAACTGCAACGAGGGTTGCGCCTAGGATCGCCGCGGTCCGATGCCGTACCTCTGGCTCGGCTGGCGGCTCGGGCTCTCCCTCCTCAGCCGACGGGATGGCGATCCAGGCGATGAGGTAGGCAGGCAGGCCGACGCCGGTGAACAACAATGCGATCATGATGATCCGGACAGCGATCGGATCGATATTGAGGTAGTGGGCGAACCCGCCACATACACCGCCGAGCACTCGATCCTGCCGGCTGCGCCGCAGTCGCGCAGGCCGAGGGGACGGAGATGTGCCATTCTCCCCGCCTGGATGATCGGTCGGTTCGGGGTAAGGCTGCCAGTCAGTCACAGCTGCGCCCCTCAGGCAGGAGCGGGAGCGTCGGCTGATGCATGATCGTGTCCTGTTGTGCCCTGGTCGCGCGGGGCTGGAACTGCGACCATCGGGCACTGCGCGTGGCTGAGGCAGTAGTGGCTCACGGAACCGTAGACAAGCCTGCCGATGCCCACATGCTCCTTCGTGCCGACCGCGAGCAGCGCCGCTCCGATGGATTCGGCCACCAGGCTGGGCCCAACCTCGCCGGAGACGAACTTCAGTTGCCAACCGGCGTCTGGCTGCACAGAGTCGAATACGGCCGAGACCGCTTCGCGGTACGGAGCGTCGACCTCTGAGGGCTTGATCGACATCCCCCCAGCGCCCATACCGAGCGCCATGCTGTACGCCGGGGCTATGTGGGTCACGTGTACCGCCCGCAGAGCCTGACCAGTCGCTCTCGCCTGTTCGGCAGCCCACCTAATGGCAGCACGAGCCGACGGAGACAGATCCAGACCGACGACGATCTCGCTCACATTCAATCCTCTCGATCAGTCGACTACCTCCAGGATTCTGCTGTCCGGCTCAGAGATCCACGGTCGAAAGTCCCGTCAGGCACTAGGCGAAGGGCCTGCGAACCCGCCCGGTCCCACCCGCGGTGATCATGTCGTCAACGATTACTGCCGGACGGCCGCGTACCTCGCCGGGAATGTCCAATGCGCCGACCGCCCGGCCGTCATCGTTGTGGGCGCCGCGGCATCGGCTGCACCGACGGCGCATGCCAAAGTGCAACGGCGAGAACCCCCACCCAGAGCAGGAAGGCACCGATACTGATGCGCTCGCCGATGCCCAGTACCAGATTCGGTTCGTACGGCGCGGCCATGAACGAGACGATGCCTGCCACAACCGATGTGATCAGCGACCCGATCGAGTACGCGCGGAGCCAGCCGTGCAACGCCGCAGCCGCGAAACCCATGGCAGCGAGCATCAATACGAGCATGATGTTCGTAGCCACGATGTGCATCGGAACGGCAGCGTCGTTGCTGAGGTCCAGCGGGAAGAACAGCGCCACGATGTTGGACACGCCGTAAGCAGTCAGGAGCGCCCCAGTCATGCGGAGAGCCCGGTTGCTCTGCGCCGATGCCCAGACGCCCAGGCCGAAAGCGATCATCAGCACGGTATAGACGCCGCCAACAAGCACGATAAGCACAGGCCTTGCTGGCGATCCGACGGCAAACAACTTGCTCACCATCTCACCGGTGCGGGTGTAGTTGTCCCATTGCGCGGCTGCGACGACGTCCGTCGCGACGATGTATAGCAGCGAGGACAGGACCCCAGCAGCGAGCAGCACCTTCCGTACGGTGTCCCGGGCGCCAATCGCGGGCACGTCGCCGTGCGCGCGCCTCGCTCGCTCGGCTGCGCCTAGCATTTCTCGCCTCCTCAAGTCCCGCGGTTCACCAGGATCATTCTTAGGGCCTTCTCGCTCACGAGGATTCAAGGGCGACCGGCGGGAGTCGGAGCTTTCCGTAGCGGTTGACTGACCGCCCGGCGCTCCCTGCGATGCGCCAGCCAGATGGCGGCAAACATAATCGCCATGACATCGACGAAGCCAGCGATAGCAGCCCAGGGCAGCTCAACGCCGCCAGACTGCAGGTTGTTGTAGAACGAGCCAATCGGTATGAGGACGGGCCACAAAATCAGCACATTGTTCACACACGCATACGCGATGCCGTACATCAGGCCCAGCCCGAACAGGAACACCATCTCTCGGGCTCCCATACCGTAGCCGACGTGGTACAACGCGTACAGTGCCGCGGCGGCCACAGCGCCTGGGATAGGACCAAAGCTGACGCTGAATCGGGTTTGGATAAAACCCCGGAAGAAGATCGCCTCAAAGAAGCCGACCATCAGCGCCATCGTGAGCAGCGGCACCCAATCAACCGGCGCCGGCAGGCTGTAACCGTCCAGCGTCAGGAAGAACTGGACTCCGCCCAAGATCAGTCCAAGACCAACAGCTTGTCGCCAATTCTTCCTGGTCAAGCCAAGATCGGCGAGAGGCCGACCGCGCATCCAGACGGTGTAGATCACCGGCCCGACGACACCCAAGATAAGGCCGCCGGCATAGCAGAGGAACAGCCCCAGTGTCCGCTCAACGGTGAACAGCTGGAACGCCACATACAGAGCAGTGACAACGCCGACGTAAAGCAGAAGGACCACGCGAACGTCGCGGCCATCGACACGCCGACCAGTACTGGGCACCAGTCCGGGCGCAACGAGCACGAGCAGACCGGCGGTCAATGGAACGGTCAGGCCATAGATAAGTGGATTGCCGACGGCGAGGAACAGTAGGGACGCGATAAGCCAGGTAACCCAGACAATCCTTTTGTGACGCGCCAGTAGGGCGTTCACAACGCACCTCCTTGGGACTTCTCCTTTCCACTAGATATCTGGCCTCGTCGGATTCCATAGGGCCATTTGTCACTTCATCGTGCGACATATGCCACTAACCGAGGCCGTTCATGATGGGCGTGCTGAGGGCGGTGTTGATCAACTGAATAGTGTTTTTGGCTTGGGAGAATGAGGCTTGTCTAGGGTCACGTTCAGCCAAACTGAGGAGCACTTTCAGGTGAACGTGCTCGTAGTCGCAGGGGTTGACTGTCACCGGTGACGGTGGGGTGTGGTGCCGTTGGCCGGGGTCGGTGGCGGTCCGGTTATTGGCCGATCGAGACCGCCCCCGTCGATCTTGATGTCAACCGTCGGCGGTTCCCGCAGCGTGTTGTGCACCGTGCAGTGGGAGACGACCGCGTGCAATCGCTTTCCCAGCCCGACCGGCAAGCCTGCGGGCACGATCAGCCGCAGATTGATCGAGGCAACGCGAGCCGGCGGTCGATCCGTCTTGCGGTATTCGGCGTGAACGGCTAAACCCGCACGACTCACGCCGTGACGCTCGAGATATTGCCCTGCGAAATAGGCCACGCAGGTCGCCAGCGAGACGACGAACAGCTCGACGGGGGTAGGAGCCTCGTCGGTTCCACCACCGGCGAGCGGCTGGTCGACGCGCACCTCGTGGCCGCGCACGGTCGCGACGTACTTCGTGCCCGTGGTGTGCTCCACCACGACCGTGGTCGCCGACCCCTCCTCGGGGCGGGACTCTAGCGGCCGTCCGACAGGTGCAGCTGGGCTGGTCATTGTCGATTGCTCCTCAGGTCTCACAATTGAGTTCACACCCTGATGTAGCCGTCGGCCAGGGGTCGTTGGCCCTGGCTGGCAAGGGCCATGGACCTATTTGCCACGAGGTGACCGGGACTGGGAGTCAGCAGCCGTGTCGGCCTGAGCTGCGGGGTCAGTTAGTGATCTCGGCGATGAGGTCGTGTTCGTCGAACGGAATGTCCAGTCCTCGGCGTCGCAGTTGCCGGCGCAGCGCAGTGATAAACATGCCTTGACCCCCGCGCGCGTGAGCGGCGATGACGCGACGGTTGAAGTCATCAGTGTTCAGCTGGGTGGGGTCACATCCTGCGATGGTGTCCAGCACCCCTTTGAGATCCAACGTGGTGCGCACCCCACACGAAGGCGAGCCGCCGACGCCAACCACCGCCTGTACGGATTGGCCGGAACGGAGGTAGTCACCCATATCGCGAGCGACCTGGCCCGCGAGACGGCGGTAGGCCAAACGTGTGTAGAGCAGGAACAGCCAGGTAGCCGGGCGGCGCAGCCGCCGAAGCGTCATTTGGTCAGCCCCGTAAGCAGGCATGGTGTACCGCTTGTCCACCCCACCCCAAGCGCGCTGCTCCGGGCACGGCATCTGGACGATGCCCACCCCGGCGCGTTGCAGCCCTGCCACCACCTCGCCTACCGCTCCGGGCCGCGTGGCGCCGCCCTGGTAGCGCACGTTCTGATTCAGCATGCAGTGCGACACGAATACCACCTGGCCCGAACGCGCGTCGCTTAGGACTTGACGGAGGACCTCCGGCTTCATCAGCATCGCCTCTTCGGCCGCAGTGATGGGGAACAGGCGCCATGCCCGCCTCCAGTTGACCGCGCTCGCCGGCCGGGGTCACCTGCCGGAAGGCTCACTGCTGGCGGACCAAGGTCCCGAAGTCGATGGGATCACCACCAAAACCGATCGCGACCAGATCGCCTCAGAGCACCGGCCAGACGACCAGCGTGCGCCAGGTTGCGGGGTCGGACGACTGGTCGCTGAGGTAGTACTCCCACATATCCTCCGACGCCTTCACGCCCTCCTCATGCATACGCTGCTTGACCGCCTCATACGTGGTGTCGAGGGTGTCGTAGCTGCCGACATGCATCGCCTGAACGGCGCGGCACGCCGGCAAGATGCCGGCCCGAACCCCGTTCACCGCGGCGACGGTTG